>DATNFC010000374.1:0-12561 GCA_035606545.1 Candidatus Methylomirabilota bacterium | reverse complement strand
CCGGTGATCTCCGGGCCGCCGATGAAGTGCGTGCTCTCCATGACGCGGCGCACCGCGTCGTCGATCTCGGCGCGGATGGTGTCGTACTGCGCGCGCAGGTCGAGGAGCGGGACTTTCATGGTCGTCAGGTTCGTGGGCATCGTCGCGACTCGCTTCTCCGGTAGGCCGGGGTTGGGGCGTTCGGGGTCAGGCGTCGACCCAGCCTTGGTTCTCCAACAGTTGTTCCTTGGGCACGTCGCGCCAGGGTTTGGCGGGCGTGCCCACCACGATGGTGCGGGCCGGTACGTCCCGCGTCACGGTGGAGGCGGCGGCGACCAGGCCATCCTCGTGGATGACGACGCCGGGCAGCGTCACGCTGCCGGCACCGATCCGCCCGCCCCGCTTCACCGTGACGCCCTTGAAGTGCTTGAAGCGTTCCTGCGTGCGGCCGACGAAGTTGTCGTTCGACGTCACCACGCCGGGCGCCACGAAGACGCGGTCCTCGAGCGTCGAGTAGGCGCACAGGTAGCACTCGCTCTCGAGCTTGCAGTAGCGGCCGACGGTGCAGAAGTTCTCGATCGTGACCCCGCGGCCGACGATGGTGCCGCGGCCCACGGTGACGTTCTCGCGCACGGTCGCGAGGTCCGCCATCAACACCTTGGCGTCGATCGCGGCGCCGCGGTAGAGCACGACGCCGGTGCCGACGATGCAGGTCTCGCCCACGGTGAGCGGCGGCAGCTCCTGCTCCCGGGTCGTGGCCGAGTTGGCTGCGCGCATGGGCAGCTTGCCGAGGGAAGCGTGGTCATCGATACGAGTGTTGGCGCCAATCACGGTGTCGGCGTGGATCACGACGTGGTGTCCGACCCGGCACCCCTCTCCGAGGGTGACGCCCGCGCCGATGACGCAGTACTCGCCGAACGTCGTGCCCGCCCCCACCTTGGCGGTCGGGTGCAACACGCAGGTCGCAGGCAGACTCGCGGCGGCGCTCATGCGACCTCCTGCGGCAGCGGCTGGATCGCGACCGGCTGGCCGCCGTTCTTGAGCGACCGCTGCGCGGCGTCGAGCACCTTCACCACGCGCAGGCCGCCGATGCCATCGGAGAGCGGGCGCTTGCGCTCGCGCACGCACTCGACGAAGTGCTGGCACTCGAGCTTGAGCGGCTCCTGCAGCGAGATCTTCGGGATCAGGATGTCGCCCGAGCGCACCGTCAGCGCGTCGCCATAGCTCACGACCTGACCCACGCGATCGACACCCTTGTCGTAGACCTTGATCTTCTCGCTCGGCTCCATGTCGTCGAACACCATCATCTTCTGCGTGCCGACGACGGTGAACTTGCGCAGCTTGTGCGGGTCCAGCCACGACACGTGGACGTGTGCCGTCTGGCCGGTCGGGAAGCGCAGGTCCACGAACACCACGTCCTCGACGCCGGGCTGCAGGAACGCCGAGCCGCGCGCCACGACGTCGACAGGTTCGTGGTCGACCAGGTGCAAGATCACCGACAGGTCGTGCGGCGCGAAGCTCCACAGCGCGTTCTCGTCCTGCCGCACCTTGCCCAGGTTCACGCGCTGGCAATAGATGTAGAGCAGGTCGCCGATCGCGCGCTCGGCCACGGCCTTCTTCAGGTACTGGACACCGGGGTGATAGAGCAGCAGGTGGCCGACCATGAGGATGCGGCCCTTGGACCGCGCCAGCCGGACAAGCTCCTCGGCGTGCCCGACCTCGAGCGTCAGCGGCTTCTCGACGTAGACGTCCTTCCCGGCCTCGAGCAGCGCCTTCGCGAGCGAGTGGTGGCTCACCGCGGACGCGGCCACGACCACGCCCTGCACCTCGGGATCGCGCGCCACGTCGGCCACGCTCGCGGCCGCGCGTACGCCCGGGTACTGCGCGGCGGTCTTCGCCAGGCGCTGCGGGTCCGCGTCGCAGACGGCGACCAGGCGCGCCCCGGGAAGGTTCGCGTAGTTCCGGACCAGGTTCGCGCCCCAGTCCCCCGTCCCCACGACGGCGATGCCGATGCGGTCCGACAGTTGCGACCTCCGTGCTACGGGTGACGTGATCAGGCTGGGAGATGGGGCCCGGAACGCGCGAGGGTATCGAGGCTCCCCGGTGCGGTCAACGCACGGACGCGGCCCGCCCCAAGGCTCGGCGCGCCCGGCGCGGGCTCACGCCGCGAGGCGGCCGATCCCCTCCACGCGGTTCCGTCCATTCCGTTTCGCAATGTAGAGCGCGCGGTCGGCGGCCTCGATCAACCCGGTCACCGAGTCACTGTCCTCGGGGTAGTTCGCGATCCCGAGGCTCACCGTGATCGACGCCGGCGCGGCGAGCGGGAACGTGTGCTCCTCCACCGCGGCGCGCAGCCGCTCGGCCACCGTTGAAGCGCCCGGGCGATCGGTCTGCGGCAGGATCACCGTGAACTCGTCGCCGCCGTACTTCGCGACCAGGTCCCACGAGCGCACCTGCTGCGCGAACAGCTGCGCGATCTCTCGCAGCAGGTAACTGCCGCGCAGGTGGCCGTTGCGGTCGTTGTAGTGCTTCAGGTTGTCCACGTCCACCATGATCACGCTCAGCGGCTGGCGGAAGCGCGTCGCGCGCTTGACCTCGCGACGCAGCGCGGACTTGAGATAGCGATAGTTGAACACCTGCGTGAGGTCGTCGGTGATCGCGAGCTTTTCGAGGTTCTCGGAGAGCCGCAGGTTGTCGAGCGCCGCCGCGGCCCACGCCGCGAGCAGCGCCAGCGGCCGCGCGTCGCGGCTCGTGAAGCGCGTCGCCCCGCCGGCGCGGTGCACGGCGAGGTAGCCGCTCTGGCCATCCTGGAGCCGCACCGGCACGTAGAGCGCGGGCCCCGGCGTCACGCCCGGGCAGGCGGCCGCGGCGGGCACGCCCGCCGCCGCGAGGTCGGCATAGGCCAGCGGCTGGCTCGCACGCAGCACGCTGCGCTCGAACGGCACCGGCTGGTAGGTCTCGGTCACCCGCTCCGGCTCGGCCTGGCCGCGGCGCAGCAAGCTGCGCTCGAACGCGCGCGCGCCGCCGATCACGAGCACGGCGCCGTCGGCTTCGGCGAGCAGCAGCGCCAATGAGAGCGTCGTGTCGAGCACGTTCGCGCGCGTCCTGCCGCTCGAACGTCCCGAGAGTTCCACGAGTGAGGCCAGCAATCGTTCGCGTCCCGGCATGGTTCCTTCCACGAGTGACTGGGTGAAAACCCACGCCGGAGTCGCAACGGTCATGCCACGGTCAGCCAATACCCCCACCCCGGTCCCGGACGGCCGACCAGCGGAGCCACTGGACGACGCCGCGGACCGAGAAGAACGCGAGCCCGGCGATGATGAGCACCCAGCCCACGAGCCGCTGCGGCGCGTTCAACGGCAAGTCGTCATGCACGTTGACCCAGACGACGAGCGCCCACGCGAGTGCCGCGGCGAGGCCGGTGCTGGTGATCGCCTGCAGCAGTCGCCACGTCCCGCCCTCGGCGCGTTGCGCGTCGTACGCCGGATCGCGGTGCGTCGAAACGCCCGACGCGAGCGTTGCGCCCTGCACGCTTCGCGGCGTCGCGGTGGCTTTTTGACCAACGCCCGAACCGGTCTCGGCCACCCACAGCCGCGTCGCGCCCATCAGGAACGAGCGCGCCTCGAGGCGGGTGAAGCCTGCGGCGTCGAGGTCGGCCTCGAACTCGGGGCCCGAGCCGAACTCGAAGATGCTCTGGGAGAGGTAGCGATAGGCGCTCGGGTCGCGCGAAAGCCGGCCCGCGAGCGGGATCGCGTGCCGGATCCAGCCGCGCGCGAAGGTGCTCAGCGGCCCGGGCGCGGGGGCCGCGGCCTCCAGCACCACGAGCCGGCCGCCCGGCCGGAGCACGCGGGCCAGCTCGGCGAGCGCGGTCCGCCGCGGGCGCAGGTTGCGGATGCCGAACGCGATCGTGACCGCATCGAGCGAGGACGCGCGCAGCGGCAGCGCGAACGCGTCCGCGCATGCGAGCCGGGGCGACCAGCCGCCGCTCGCGTGCATCTCGGCCGCCACGTGCAGCATGCCGACGCTGACGTCGATCCCGAGTACGGTGCGCCCCACGCGCCGGAGCCCCGCGAGCGACGCGCCGCTTCCTGTGCACAGGTCGAGCACGGTCCGCGCATCGCCCGGCACGCGCCGCCACATCGCCTCGCGCCAGGCCGAGTCCTGTCCCAGTGTCATCACCGCGTTCAGGAAGTCGTAACGCCGCGACACGTCGTCGAACATCGACGCCATCTCGCGCGCGGCATTGGCCTTGAATCGGTCGTCTGGGGTGGGCATATGGTGCGCCCGACAGGGGTCGAACCTGTAACCTTCAGCTCCGGAGGCTGACGCTCTATCCAGTTGAGCTACGGGCGCACGAGCGGCTAGGCTTTATAGCACAGCGTGGCCGAAAGCGTCTCCCTCCTGCGCCTCACCCAGGGCACGCGCTCGCTCGTCGCGCGTGCCTACGTCGTTCGCTGATCCTGCCACCAGGCCGCGGCCGCGGTGAGGTCGGCGCGATCGAGCGTGTGCCCGCCCGGCGACCAGTGCAGCGTCACGTCCGCGCCCGCTGCGCGCAGCAGCTCGGCGAGACGCTCGCTGTTCTCGGGCTTCACGATCGGGTCGGTCTTCCCCGCCGCCACGAGCACGCGGTGAGCGCGCAGGTCGGGCTGCGTTCTGGGCTCGAACGGCACCATCGGCCTGAGCAGGATCGCGCCCGCGAGCGACTCGGGCCGGAGCAGCAGCATCGAGCCGGCGATGTTCGCGCCGTTCGAGAACCCCACCGCCACGACGCGCTTCGCGTCGAACCCGTAGCGCTTCGCTGACTCGGCGACGAAGTCGGCCAGCTCGTGCGTGCGCGCGACCAGGTCCTCCATGTCGAATACGCCCTCGGCGAGCCGGCGGAAGAAGCGCGGCATGCCGTTCTCGAGCACGCGGCCGCGAGGCGAGAGCAGCGCCGCGCCGGGCGCGATGGCGCGGCCCACGGGCAGCAGGTCGTTCTCGTTCCCGCCGGTGCCGTGGAGCAGCAGCAGCGTGCCGCCGTCGCGCCCCTTGCGCGTGGCGCCGTCCGGCGCCGGTCCGGGCTCGAAGCGGTGGACGTAGGTCGTGGTCTCGGGCATGGGTGGTCAGCTTACCGGAGAGCGCCCGGTGACGCGCAGCACCTCGGCCACGTCCTTGTCGCCACGCCCGGAGAGGTTCGCCACCACGAGCGTGCCGCGGCCAAGCGAAGGGCCGTGCTTCATGAGCCACGCGAGCGCGTGGGCGGATTCGAGCGCGGGCAGGATCCCCTCGAGGCGCGACAGCGTCTCGAATGCCGCCAGCGCCTCGGTGTCGGTGACGCTGTCGTACTGCGCGAGCCCGTGGTCGTTGAGCCACGCGTGTTCGGGGCCCAATGCGGGATAGTCGAGCCCGGCCGACACCGAGTGCGTCTCGCGGATCATGCCGCGCTCGTCCTGGAGCACGAGCGTGCGCGTGCCGTGTAGCACGCCGACGCTGTGCTCGGGCACGCGCGCCGCGTGCCGGCGCGTGTGCACGCCCTCGCCTCCCGCTTCCACGCCCACCTTCTTGACGCCGGCGTCGCCGAGGAACGCGTGGAAGAGCCCGATCGCGTTGCTGCCACCGCCGACGCACGCCACGAGCAGGTCCGGCAGCCGGCCGGCGAGCCGCTGCACCTGCTCCCGTGCCTCGAGCCCGATCACGCGGTGGAAGTCGCGCACCATGCGCGGGAACGGGTGCGGGCCCAGCACCGAGCCCAGCACGTAGTGCGTGTCGCGCACGCGAGTCACCCAGTCGCGCAGCGACTCGTTGATCGCGTCCTTGAGCGTGCGGCTGCCGGAGTCCACCTCGCGCACGGTCGCGCCCAGGAGCTTCATGCGCTCGACGTTCAGCTTCTGCCGGCGCGCGTCCTCGGCGCCGATGTACACCGTGCACTCGAGGCCGAAGCGTGCCGCGGCGGCGGCGGTGGCGACGCCGTGCTGCCCGGCGCCGGTCTCGGCGATGACGCGCGGCTTGCCCATGCGCTTCGTGAGCAGGCACTGGCCGATCGTGTTGTTGATCTTGTGGGCGCCGGTGTGGAGCAGGTCTTCGCGCTTCAGGAACACGCGGCAGCCGCAGCGCTCGCCGAACCGACGCGCCTCGAACAACGGCGTGGGCCGGCCCGCGAAATCGCGCAGCGTGGCATCGAGCTCGGCGCGGAACGCGGGATCGGCCTGCGCGCGCTCGTACTCGCGGGTCAGCTCGTCGAGCGCCACGACCAGCGTCTCGGGCACGAACCGCCCGCCGTAGGGCCCGAAGTGGCCGGTGGCATCGGGCAGCGGGTCGAGGTGCTCGGTCGTGCTCATGGCGTGCTCGTGGTCTCGCTGAGGCGCACCGCTTCGAGGTAGCGCCGCACCTTCTCCGGGTCCTTGACCCCGGGCCGCGCCTCGAGCCGCGACGCGGCGTCGACGCCGAACGGCTTCAACGTGTGGATGGCCTCGGCAACGTTGTCCGCATGGAGCCCGCCTGCGAGCAGCACGTCGCGGCGCTCGGCGATCGCGCGCGCCATGGCCCACGGCCACGTCCGCCCGGTTCCGCCCTCGTGCCCGGCGATCGACGTGTCGAGCATCAGCAGGTGCGGGGCCGGCGGCTCCTCGGC
Organism: Candidatus Methylomirabilota bacterium; assembly: GCA_035606545.1. Taxonomy (GTDB): domain Bacteria; phylum Eisenbacteria; class RBG-16-71-46; order RBG-16-71-46; family RBG-16-71-46; genus JAIOPA01. The sequence continues at coordinate 5,972 of DATNFC010000374.1, read as the reverse complement.
GAGCAGCGCGCCCTCGGGCGTCACCCCCACCGCGAACGTGCACGGCAGCGGAAAGTCCGCCGGCCAGCGCGCGGCGTCGGCGCGGTGGAGCTGCACGCGCCGCGCGTGGCTCCTGTCCGCGAACGCGAGCGCCTCGTCGGGGCCGACGCCCGCCATCACCGCCACCGGCTGCCAGCGCGCGCCCGCCGCGTTCCCGCCCAGCTCGTTCACGATCGCGGCCACGCGCTCGGGCTCGATCCGGCGCGGGCCATCGGCATGGACGATGAAGCCCAGCCAGTCGGCGCCACACTCGAGCGCCCACTTGGCGTCCTCGAGTCGGGTGAGGCCACAGACTTTTACAAGGGTCCGGCGCGTTGCGCCGGACCCCGGCGCAGGATTCCCCCGCGTTGCGCCGGACCTCGGCGCAGGATCTCCCGGCGTTGCGCCGGACCCCGGCGCAGGATCTGCCCGCGATGCGCCGGACCCTGGCGCAGGATTCCCCCGCGTTGCGGCGGACGCGCGCAGGCCGGGCGTCCGCGCGGGTTCTCTCGGCCCGCGCGTGCCGTTCATGCGCCGCCCCGCGCGGCCGCTGCGAGGGTTGCCAGCGTCGCCACGGGATCGGGACTGGTCGCGAACACCTCGCCCATCAGCACGGCGTCGCAGCGCGTGGCCCGCAGGCGCGCGAGCTCTGCGGGCTGGGAGAGCCCGCTCTCGGCCACCGCCGTGACCATGGGAGGCACGAGCGGCAGCAGCCGCTCGGCGAGCGTCATGTCCAGCTCGAAGGTGCGCAGGTCGCGATGGTTGATACCCACGAGCGTCGCACCCGCACGGAGTGCCGAGTGCAGCTCCACTTCCGAGTGCACCTCGACCAGGGGATCGAGCCCCAGGCGTTTCGCCTCGCCGACCAGTCGCGTCAGCTCGGTCTCGGAGAGCAGCGTCGCCAGCAGCAGCACGCCGTCGGCGCCACGCACCGCGGCGTCCAGGAGCTGGTAGCTGTCGACGACGAAATCCTTGAGCAGCAGGGGCAGCGAGACCTCGGGCCGCACGAGGTCGACCCAGGCGAGCTCACCCTGGAAGTGATCCGGCTCGGTGACGAGCGAGATCGCGGCGGCGCCTCCGCTCGCGTAGATCCGCGCGAGCGGCAAAGGCTCCAGCCGCTCGTTCAGGAGTCCCTTGGAGGGCGATGCGCGCTTGATCTCGCACAGGAGCTTCAACGGCTGCGCCGCGCCGCCGCGACGCAGCGCGCGCTCGAGGCGTCCGTTCGCGCGGCCCGGCCCCAATCGCGCGCGCAGCTGGTGCGGCGGCGTCTCGAGCTTGAGCTGCGCCACGCGCCGGCGGCGGTCGTCGACGATGCGCCCGAGGAACTCGGCGGGGCGGCTCACGGTACGAGCCTCATGACGGGTGCGGCGACCGACCGGGCGGCGCGCGAGCGCACCACGACCGTGCCGCTCGCGAGGTCGTGCAGCGCTTGCCGCCGCGGCGAGAACACCTGCGCCAGCAGGCCGAAGCCCAGCGTGATGAGGTTCAGGACCTGGGCGACGTAGCGCAGGCTCGCGCGCGCGAACGAGATGCGGTCGCCGTTCAAGTCGGTGACGTGCAGATCCATGACCGCCTGGCCGAGCGTCGCGCGCCACGGTGACGAGATGAGCAGTCCAGCGTAGAGCCAGTCGATCCCCACCTCGGCCAGTGCTGCCCACCACGCCGCGGGCTGCAGCGGGTCGAACGAGCCCGAGGCCGGGAGCCCGAGCAGCACGCGCACGGTCGCGATCGGGAAATAGGTGACGATGACGTCGATCAAGAGCCCGAAGAACCGCCGCCAGAACCCGGCGTAGGCGACCTGCTCCACGATCGGTGCGACGGAGCGGATGCCCGATCCCGGCCCCTGCCCCTCCTCGCCCGAGACCGCGCCGGGACGGAACACGTTGCCGCAGAGCGAGCAGTTCGCCGCATCGTCCGCGACCCGGGTGCCACAGCGCGGGCAGAACATGTCAGCCCCTGAACGCGGTGAGCTCGTCGAGCTTCCGCGCCGCCTCGCCGCGATCGATCGCGCTGCGCGCGCGGTCGATCCCGGCCTCGAGTCCGTCGCTGACGCCGGCCACGGCGAGTGCCGCGCCGGCATTCAGGAGCACGATGTCGCGTGCGGGGCCTTTGGCGCCGCCGAGGATGGCGCGGATCCTGGCCGCGTTCTCCTGCGCGTTCCCGCCGGCGACGCCGGCGCGATCGGTGTGCGCCAGGCCGAACGTCGCGGGATCGATCGAGTACTCCTTGACCTTGCCGTCGCGCAGCTCGGCGACGTGGCTCTTGCCGAACACGGTCAGTTCGTCCATGCCGTCGCTGCCGTGCACGATCATCGCCCGCTCGCTCCCGAGCTGGCGCAGCACCTCGGCGAGCACCGACACGTAGGTGTCGGCGTAGACCCCGAGCAGCTGCCGCGTGGCTCCCGCCGGGTTCGTGATCGGCCCGAGCAGGTTGAACACCGTGCGCACGCCCATCTCCCGCCGCACGCCCGCGGCGTTGCGCATGGCGCTGTGGAAGTTGGGCGCGAACAGGAACGTGATCCCGAGGTGATCGAGCGAACGGCCCGCGCTCTCGGGGGTGAGGTCCAGGCGCACGCCCAACGCCTCGAGCACGTCGGCGCTGCCGGTGCGGCTCGAGACCGCGCGGTTGCCGTGCTTCGCGACGGCCACACCACAGGACGCCGTCACGATCGCCACCGTGGTCGAGACGTTGAACTTCGTGCCGCCGGCGGGTTCGCTGCCGCCGGTGCCGCAGGTGTCCATGAGCGGTGAGCGCCGCGTGCGCAGCGGCGGCACGCGCTGGCGCATGGCGCGCGCCATGCCGGCGATCTCCTCCGGCACCTCGCCCTTCATGCGCAGCGCGATCGCGAGCGCGGCGATCTGCGCCGCGGTCGCCTCGCCGCCCAGGATCTGCTCCATGCTCGCCCGGGCCAGGTCCTCGGACAGGTTCTCGCGTTCCACGGCGCGGCCGATCGCGGTCACGATCATGCGTGGGCGCTCCCGTGGGTCACGCCCGCCGTGCGGCACAGGGTGAGGAAGTTCTCGATCAGCTTGAGGCCCGAGGTGGTGAGGATCGACTCGGGATGGAACTGCACGCCCCAGGTCTCGTGCTGCCTGTGCTTGATTCCCATCAGCTCGTTCTCCGGTGTCCACGCCATGACCTCGAGCACGTCGGGAAGCGATTCGCGCTCGACGATGAGCGAGTGGTAGCGCGTGGCCTCGAACGGGTTGTCGATGCCGGCGAACAGCCCGCGGCCCCGGTGCAGGATCGGGCTCGTCTTCCCGTGCATGAGCCGCGGCGCGCGCACGACCTTGCCGCCGTAGACCTCGCCCAACGCCTGGTGGCCGAGGCAGACGCCGAGGATCGGCACCTGACCGGCGAGGCCGCGGATCGCGTCCTCGGTGATGCCCGCGTCCCTGGGCTCGCCCGGCCCCGGTGAGATCAGCAGGCCGTCCGGCTTCATCGCCAGCAGCTCCTTCACCGTGACCTCGTCGTTCCGGCGCACCGTGACCTCGGACCCGAGCGTGCCCAGGTACTGGACCAGGTTGTAGGTGAACGAGTCGTAGTTGTCGATGACGGCGATCATTACCTCGCCCCCCGTTCCGCGCGCTGCACCGCCATCCACAGCGCGCGACCCTTGTTCATGGTCTCGTCCCACTCCGCGCCCGGGTCCGAGTCGGCGACGATGCCGGCGCCCACGCCCCAGTAGGCGCGGCCGTTCGCGTAGACCAGCGTGCGGATGGTGATGGCGAGGTCCAGGTTGCCATGGTAGTCGAAGTGGCCGACGGCGCCCGCGTAGATGCCGCGGCGCACGGGCTCCAGCGCGTCGATGATCTCCATGGCGCGCACCTTCGGCGCCCCCGACACCGTGCCGGCGGGGAACGTGGCGCGCACGGCGTCCATGGGCGCCAGCTCCCCCTTCACCCGGCCGCGCACGTTCGAGACCAGGTGCATGACCTGCGAGTAGCGCTCCACCTTCATGTACTCGTTGGTCTCGACCGTACCGAACTCGGCCACCCGGCCGACGTCGTTCCGGCCCAGGTCCACGAGCATGACGTGCTCGGCGCGCTCCTTCTCGTTCGCGCGCAGCTCCTCTTCCAGCGCGCGGTCCTCGTCAGCCCCGCGGCCTCGCGGCCGCGTCCCGGCGATCGGGCGCACCTCGATGGCGCTGTCGGTGCGGCGCACGAGCACCTCGGGCGAGCTGCCGACGATGCAGAACTCGCCCAGCCGCAGGAAGTACATGTACGGCGACGGGTTCGTGACCCGCAGCGCGCGATAGCCCTCGAACGGCGGCTGCGACACGTCCGCGCTCATGCGGTGCGCCAGCACGACCTGAAAGATGTCGCCGGCGCGGATGTGCTCCTTCGCCGTTTCCACCGCGTTCATGAACTGCTCGCGCGACACCGTGGAGCGGGGCTCGCTCGCCTCGCCCCACGCCGGCGGCTCGATCCACGACAGCGGTCTTCGCAGCCGCTCGACCTCGTCGTTGAGGCGCTTGACCGCCGCGTCGTACGCCTTGTCGGGGTCCGAGCCGGCGCGCGCGTGCGTGACCACCTTCATCGTGTGCGTGAGATTGTCGAACACGCTCACCACGTCGCCGAACATGAACACCGCGTCGGGCAGGTGGAGCTCGTCCTTTGCCTGGTCGGGCAGGCGCTCGAACCAGCGCACCGCGTCGTACGACAGGTAGCCCACCGCGCCGCCGCAGAAGCGCGGCAGGCCCGGGAGCGCCACCGCCTGGTGCGCCTTGAGGAGCCGGCCCAGTTCCTCCACCGGGCGACCGTTCAGCGCGGTCACCTTGCCGTCCTGGTGCAGCTCGCACTTCCCGCCGCGCGCGATGAACACCTGCGACGGCCGGCTGCCGAGGATCGAATAGCGACCCCACTTCTCGCCGCCCTCGACGCTCTCCAGCAGGAACCCGTACGGCCCGTCGTCGATCTTCCGGAACGCCGACACGGGTGTGTCGTGGTCCGCGAAGACCTCGCGGTAGACGGGCACCAGCCGCCCGGTCTGGGCGAGCGCGTGGAACTCGGCGCGGGTCGGGACGAGCATGAGAAGGACTTGCCACGCCTCCCGGCGTGGTGCTGCGACGGGGTCAGGCCTGCGCCCTGCCGCGCCGGCCCCGCGCGCGACCGACGCCACGGACACGGGACTGTAAGGCGTGAATCGACCGAACGTCAACGCGGTCACGAGGTTGCGGGGTGTCATCGGGCTTGCATGCACCCCCGCGTGACGCCACTTCCAGCTTGCCTTCGTCGACGGAATCCCGTTTCTTTCCACAACCCCCACGTCACCTATCCGCGCTCAGGGACGGCGCTTCACGATCCGCGGGCCGCACCGCGACCAGAGGATGTGTGATGACCCGTCCGGTGACGTGGCTGCTCACGTCGGGCCTGCTGTTGGCGATTGCGCTCGTCCCACGCCCCGCCCGCGCCGTGAACGTCGTCCCCCCGGTTGTGACGCTCGTCAACAACGACAGCGGGGACCAGGACGACATGTGCTTCTGGCTGCACCCGCAGGAGCTTTCCCGGAGCACGGTGATCGTGTCCGACAAGAAGGCGGGCAGCCTGTTCGTCTACGACCTCAAGGGCAACAGGCTGCAGGCGATCGCCGTCCCGAAGCCGGGCAACATCGACATCCGCTACAACTTCCCGCTCGGCGGCGAGCGAGTCGATATCGTCGCGCTCAACGAGCGGAAGACGCGCAAGATCCTCGTCTACAAGGTGGATCGCGGGACCCGGATGCTGTTGCGCGTGGATGACGACAACATCCGCACCGGCGAGAACTACGGCTTCACGCTCTACCGGAGCCCCGTCAGTGGGCGGTTCTACGCGTTCACGGGTCCCGAGATGGAGACGCTCATCAAGCAGTGGGAGTTGGTCGACGACCGGAAGGGCAGGATCAAGGGTGAGGGGCCGCTCCGCATCCTCGGCCCGGGCGGCATCGTCGAGGGGATGCTCGCGGACGACGAGACC
>DATNFC010000373.1:0-6165 GCA_035606545.1 Candidatus Methylomirabilota bacterium | reverse complement strand
GGCCGGAGGCAACAAGAGCCTCGGCCGCTTCCACCTGGACGGGATCCGCCCGGCTCCGCGTGGGACGCCGAAGATCGAGGTGACGTTCGACATCGACGCGAACGGCATCCTCCACGTCTCCGCCCGCGACCAGGACACCGGCAAGGAGCAGAGCATCAGGATCGAGGCGTCGAGCGGGCTCAAGGAAGACGAGATCAAGCGCATGGTGGACGACGCCGCGTCGCATGCCGAGGAGGACCAGGAGCGGAAGTCCCTGGTCGAGGCTCGGAACGCAGCCGACGCCAAGGCGTACGAGGTGGAGAAGGGCATCACCGACCACGGCGCCAAGCTGGACGATGCCACCAAGACGTCGCTGCAGGACAAGATCAAGGCGGCGCGCGAGGCGGTGAAATCGGAAGACAAGCGCACGATCGAGTCCGCGACGGACGAGCTGGCGCGGGCCTGGATGCAGGCCGCGCAGGCGCTGTACCAGCAGGCGCCGCCGCCCGGCGGCGCCGGCGGGACGGGCGCGGGGCCGGGGCCGGAGCCGCAGGCCGAGACGCCGCCGAAGAAGAAGCCCGGCGACGGCGCGGTCGACGCCGACTTCGAGGTCGTGAACTAGCCGTTCCGCAGCAGGACGGAAAACGCAGCGGCGGCGGGGGAGAAGCCCCCGCCGCCGTTCCCGTTGCAGGCGCGTCGCGCTACAGCCGCACGATCTTCGGCGAGCGCTTCCCGGCGAGCGCGTTGCGCGTGTCCACGATCGCCTTCGACCACTGCAGCAGTTGGGCGTAGTCGAACGATTTGTGCGCGGTGGCCACGACGACGCAGTCGAACGCCTTCACCCGCGTGGCCGTGAGCGGCACGGTCTTGAGCGTGGCACCAGCAAACTCGATGCTGGCCACGTGCGGGTCGCTGTATTCGATCTTCGCGCCCTTCTGGCGGAGCTTCTCCATGATGTCGAGCGACGGGCTCTCGCGCACGTCGTCGATGTCCGCCTTGTAGGCCACGCCGAGCACGAGCACGCGCGAGCCGCGCACGGACTTGCCCTGCCGGTTCAGCGCCTCGAGCACCAGGTCCACGACGTGATCCGGCATGTGGCCGTTCACGTGGCCGGCCAGCTCGATGAAGCGCGCCTCGAAGCCGCTCGCTCGCGCCTTCCATGACAGGTAGAAGGGATCGATCGGGATGCAGTGGCCGCCCAACCCGGGCCCCGGGTAGAACGGCATGAAGCCGAACGGCTTGGTCGCCGCCGCGCGGATCACCTCCCAGACGTCGATCTTGAGCCGCGCGCACATCAGCGCCAGCTCGTTCACGAGCCCGATGTTGACGCTGCGGAACGTGTTCTCGAGCAGCTTCACCATCTCGGCCACCTGGGTGCTGCTCACCGCGACGACGTGCTCGAGCCGCTGCCGGTAGAGCTTCACCGCGGCGCTGGTGCAGGCGGCGGTCACGCCGCCGACGACCTTGGGGATGTTGCGCGTGTTGAACGTCGGATTGCCCGGATCCACGCGCTCGGGGGAGAAGGCGAGGAAGAAGTCCTTGCCGACCTCGAGCCCGGACTCGGTGAGCATCGGCAGCACCAGCTCGTCGGTGGTGCCGGGGTAGGTCGTGCTCTCGAGGATGACGAGCTGGCCCTTGTGCAGGTGGCGCGCCACCTCGGTGGCGGCCGCGACGATGTAGGAGACGTCGGGGTCGCGCTGCTTGCTGAGCGGCGTGGGCACGCAGATGTTGACCGTGTCGCACTCGCGCAGCGCCGAGAAGTCGGTCGTGGCGCGGAAGCGCTTCTCCCGCACCAGCTCGGCCACTTCGGCCGTGGGCACGTCCTGGATGTAGGACTGGCCCTGATTCAGCTGCTTGACGCGCTTCTCGTCGATGTCGATGCCGACGACCTCGAACCCCGCCTGCGCCATCTCCACGGCGAGCGGCAGCCCCACGTATCCCAGGCCGATCACGGCGAGCCGGGCGGTGTGGTTCTCGAGTCGTTGTTCGAGGGTCTGGGCGGCCGGGCGGGTCTTCACGGAGCGGCGTGGGCTGGGCATGGAGCCGAAGACGGTAACAAGGCGTGTCGCCGAGCGCCAATTGCGTGTCGATTCCGGCGACACTTCGCGCTCGCGATAATTGCTGGCACACGATGTCGCGTCTGATGCGACACGTGGCGTCACGTACGTAGAGAAGTGTGCATGTCGTGCGCGAATACTCTTGCGCTGCGCGCTCGTGTTTCGCGAGAATTGAAATCGCGAGGCGTCCTGTCCCCAGACGTGATTCGCGAAGCTGAAGTCCCTGGACCCGACCGAACGTGCCGTCGTGTCCGGGGGACCCCCTCGGCTCCTCGACACGCGCGGATGGGTGCCTCCAATTCTTCCCGGAGGCGTTCCGCGCTACGCTGCGCGCCATGACCGCCCCCGATCGCCTCGTCCGCTACGTCGTCGATGGCGTCGCCCATCATGGCCTCGAGCGCGCCGACCATCTCGCGCGCCTGGACGCGCCGCCGTGGCAGGGCGGCCGCGCCACCGGCGCGCGCGACGACCCCGCCGCGGCCCGGCTCTCGCCGTGTACGCCCGGCAAGATCGTGTGCATCGGGCTCAACTACATCGAGCACGTGAAGGAGAGCCTCACCGTCGCGCGAACGGCGGCCGGGCCCGCGCCGCCCGCCGAACCGCTGTTCTTCTTGAAGCCGACCAGCTCGATGCTGGCGCCCGGCGCCGCGATCGTGAAGCCGCGCGGGCTCACGCGGCTCGATCCCGAGGGCGAGATGGCGCTCGTGATCGGCCGCCGGGGGCGCCACGTGAGCGAGTCGGAGGCGCTGGCCCACGTGGCGGGCGTTACCGCGTTCAACGACGTGAGCGCTCGCGACTGGCAGAAGTCGGACTCGCAGTGGTCGCGCGCCAAGGGCAGCGACACGTTCGCGCCGTTTGGGCCCTGCATCGCGCTCGGCCTCGACCCGCGCGACTTGGCGCTCGAGCTGGCCGTGAACGGCGGCGTCCGCCAGCGCGCGCGCACGTCGGAGATGCACTTCGGGCCGGCGTTCCTCGTTCACTACGTGAGCCGCTTCATGACGCTTGAGCCGGGTGACGTGATCGCCACCGGGACGCCGGCGGGCATCGCGCCGATCGAGCCGGGCGACACCGTGACCGTGACGGTCGAGGGCGTGGGCACGCTCGTGAACCCGGTCGTGGCGGAGTCGGCGTGAGCGCGCCGTTGCTGATCGTGAATGCCAGGCCGTGGTCGGGCCGCGCGCTCGACGGCGACACGGTGCTCGTGCACGACGGCCGCATCGTGGCCGTGGGCCGGCGCTCGTCGCTACGCGACGAGCGTGCGGCCCAGAACGTCATCGACGCGCACGGCGGCACGGTCACGCCCGGGCTCGTGGACGCGCACGTTCACCTCGTGCCGTGGGCGCGCGCGCGACGGCAGCCCGACCTGCACGGCTGCGCTTCCCGCGACGCGGCGCTCGAGCGCGTGCGTGCGGCGCTCGCCGCGACCCCGGACACAGGCGCCGAGCCGTCAGGCGAGGCGTTGCCAGCGCTCATCGGCCGCGGCTGGGACGACGCGGGCTGGGCGGCGCCACCGGAAGCCTCGGCGCTCGACGCGATCGCGCCCGATCGCCCGGTGCTACTCCACCGCCACGACTTCCACGCCCTGTGGGTGAACACCGCCGCGCTGCGCGCTGCCGGCGTGTCGAGAGATACGCCGGATCCAGAAGCCGGGAAGTTCGATCGCGGCCCGGGCGGTGGGTTGACCGGCCTCGTGCGCGAGCATGCCGTGCGCGCGTTCCAGGCGCTCGAGGACCGCGCCGCGCCCGTGGTCGACGAGGCCCTGCTCGACGACGCGGCGGCGGCGCTCCACGCCGAGGGCGTCACCGCCATCCATGACTTCCAGCGCACCCAGGCGGACTGGGAGCGGACCCGTGCGCTCGCCGCGCGCCGCCGGCTGCGCGTTCTCCAGCACGTGGGGCCCGAGCAGGCTGAAGACGCCCGCCGCCTCGGGATCCGGGGCGGGGCGCCCGCCGAAGCCGGGTCCGGCGAGGCGTGGTTCCGCACCGGCTCGCTCAAGCTCTTCGCCGACGGCACTCTCGGCTCGCGTACGGCGGCGATGCTCGAGCCCTACGCCGACACGCCGGGTCGCGGCATGGTGCTGCTCACGGCGGCCCAGATGGCCGCGCACATCGACGCGGCCGCGGCGGCCGGGTGCTCGGTCGCGATCCACGCCATCGGCGACGCCGCCGTGCGCCACGCGCTGGATGCGATCGAATCGCGCCGCGAAGCACTCGCACGCCTCGCGCTGCCGCCGCGCATCGAGCACGTGCAGGTCCTGCATGCCGATGACCTCGGCCGTTTCGCCGCCGTTGGCGTGGCGGCGAGCATGCAGCCGCAGCACGCGACCACGGATGCCGCGGTGGCGAGGCGCGCGTGGGGAGCACGCTGCGCACTGGGTTACCCGTGGCGCGCGCTGCTCGCGACCGGCGTCACGCTCGCGTTCGGCTCCGACGCGCCGGTCGAACCACCGTGCGCGCGCCTCGGCCTCGCCGCGGCTGTCGCTCGCATCGGCGCCGACGGCGTGGCGTTCGAATCGGGCCAAAGCCTGACGCTCGACGAGGCGCTGCTCGCCTACACCGCGTCTGCACACGTGCTCGCGGGCGGCGGGCTGGGGAGCGGGCGGCTCGAACCGGGTGCGCCGGCCGACCTCGTGGTGTGGGACCGCGACCTTCACACGGCGGGGCCGCGGGAGCTGGCGGAGGCGCGCCCACGGCTCACGGCACTGGCGGGCGAAATCGTGTATGACTCCCGATTCGACGCGCGCGCCCGCAGGGAAGCTCCCGGGCAGGCGGCCCGCGCTTGAAGGGGACGGCCGGCATGAGCGTGGACTACAGCGCGCTGAGCGATTCGGACCTCGTGGATCGCACGAAGTCGGGGGACAACCGCGGCTTCGACGAGCTCGTGCGCCGCTATCGCGATCGCGTCTATCGGCTGTCCACGAAGATCCTCCGCCACGAGGACGACGCGGCCGAGGCGCTCCAGGACGCGTTCCTGAGCGCGTACCGCGGCCTGCCGAACTTCAAGCGCGAATCCACGTTCTCGACCTGGCTCTACCGCATCGCCACGAACGCCAGCCTGATGAAGCTGCGGCGCCGGCGCGAGGGCCACGTGTCGTACGAGCAGTCCCAGGGCAGCGACGGCGACGCCGAGCCGATGGCGATCCCCGACTGGTCCTCGCAGCCGCTCGAGGAGCTGCTCGACGCCGAGGCGCGCGAGGTGCTCGGGCGCGAGGTGGACCTGCTGCCGGCGAACGAGAAGGAGGTGTTCGTGCTCCGCGACATCATGGAGCAGTCGAACGCCGACGTCGCCACGGAGTTGGGGCTCTCGATCGCCGCGGTCAAGTCACGGCTGCACCGCGCCCGTCTCCACCTGCGCGACCGCATGAACCGCTACTTTCGCGACCGCGCCTCGCGACCGCCGGGATGAGCGCGCGGCGCGACGCGCCTCAGCGGTGGCCCGCCCACCACGCGAACAGGCCCAGCGCGAGGAACACGCGATAGAGCGCGAACACGCCGAAGCCGGTGCGGCGGAGCAGCCCGAGGAGGAAGCGAATGGCAAGGAAGCCGAACAGCGCCGAGCTCGCCACGCCCACGAGCAGCGTGCTCACTGGAATCGCGTGCGAGAGCTCGCGGGACTTGCCGAGCAGCGTGTACATCACCGCCGCGAGCGTGATCGGCATGCTGAGCAGGAACGAGAACCGCGCGCTCGCGAGCCGGGTCAGGCCGAATGCGCGACCCGCGGTCATCGTGATGCCCGAGCGCGACACGCCGGGCACGAGCGACAGGCACTGCGCGAGCCCGACGCCGAGCGCCGTGCCCCAGCCCGGCACGCGGTCGTCCCGACCGGGACGCGAGAACCGATCCGCGGCCCACAGCAGCAAGCCGAAGACGAGCTGGAGCGTGGCAATGAGCACCACGGAGCGCAGGCGCTCTTCGAGGTCTCCCAGCAGCTTCCCGGCGATCGCGGCGGGCACCGTCGCGATCGCGAGCATGCCGAACAGCGAACGTGCCTCGCTGCGCTTGTGGACGTCGTCCGCGAAGAAGTCCTGCGCCATGCGCCGCCAGTCCTCGAGGTATGCCACGATCAGCGCCAGCAGCGTGCCGGCGTGGAGCGCGATGTCGAACGTGACGCCGAAGTATGGCCAGCCGAG
>DATNFC010000372.1:0-9324 GCA_035606545.1 Candidatus Methylomirabilota bacterium | reverse complement strand
GTGTGGCCCAACCCCGCACGTTCGGGCCGCCTGCTCCGGTTTGCGCTGCCGCCTGCCGCGGGCGGCGAGGCGCGGGTGTTCGACATCACCGGGAGTGAGGTGGCGCGCGTCCGGCTGACCTTGACCGCGACCGGCTGGCAGGCCGATTGGCAGGCGCGGGGCGCCGACGGTCGAGCTCTTGCTCCCGGTCTTTACTTCGTGCGCGGCCGAGCCGGCCCCGCGTCACGCGTGGTGCTGTTGGATCCCTGAAAGTCCCCCAAGGGATCCATAGGGGCCCGGGCGATCCCGTCGCCCGGGCCTTTTCATTGGCCGGCCGTCCAGTCAAGTCCTGCTCAAGCCCTCGGGGCAATCCTGCGCCTGCCGGTCACGAAGTGTGGTCGGCAGCCGCGAAGAGGCCTCGGTTTCGGGGGAACCGGGCCTCCAGCGGTTCGCGACCCGCTCACGCGGGTGTCCCGCCGGACGGGCGCGAGCCCGCAGCCGGCTGTCCCAGGTCCCTTGCCCCGCCGCTCCACGCGCTGGACGCCGCAGGCCCGCCAGGGGTGCGGTGCAGCGCGTGTCCGGGCGGCCCGGGAGGTCGCCACCGATGAAGCCCCAGGCTGCATCTCGAGATCTGCCTCGTGCCGCCGCGCTGCGGACGCTGGCCGCCGTGCTCATCACCGGACTCGCTGCGATCGCAGCGGCCACCCCCGCGCACGCCGCGTGGATGTGGGACACGAACGCGAACAAGCTCGACGACCGGATCGAGCAGGTGGAGTCGCTGGGTCCGCTCGCCGCGCGCGTCGGGCAGCTCGCGACCGGAAAGCTGCGCTTCGCGCTCATGAACGACGTCGCGCCCTACCGCTACGGCGTCTACGTCGGCTTCGACCATCACCCCACCGACGCCGACGCCGCGGCGCTCGCGGCGACGGGCGCGGCGGTGCAGGTGCGCTACCGCTCGATCGACTACATCCGCAGCGAGGTCACGCTGGCGCAGGCCGTGGCGATCGCGGCGCTGCCGGGGGTGACGCGCGTCGAGACCATCCCCATCCTCTACGCGACGAACGACAACGCCACTCGGATCCTGCGCGCGCGCCCCTCCGCGACCTCGTTTCCGAGCGTATGGAAGGACCTCGGCATCACCGGCAAGGGCGTCGTCGTGGGCATCCTCGACACGGGCGTCAACGACGAGCCGGACAACGCCTACCCCGGCCACGAGTCGCTGCGCGGCAAGTTCGTGGGTGGCGGCAGCTTCTTCTCGGGCCAGCCCGCGCTCAACACGCCGATCGACGCGAGCGAGAACCCGAAACACGCCGTGGATCCCGAGCTGACCTACCACGGCACGCACGTCGCCGGCACCGCGATCGGCTCCGGAGGTCCCGTCGGCGTGCTGAACGGCGCCGAGCCGGGCGCGTTCGCCGGTGTGGCACCCGAAGCGAGGCTCGTGGACTTGAAGGTCCTGAGCGATGCCGGGCTGGGCTTCGGCGCCGCCGACGCGCTCGACTGGGTGGTGGTGCACCGCTTCGACACCTGGGGGCTCAGTGGTCCCGACGCGATCTACAAGGGCATCCAGGTGCTCAACATGTCGCTCGGCGGCACGGACAACTCCGACGGCAGCGACGCCTCGTGCGCGGCGGTGAACGCGGCACACAAGGCCGGCGTCGTGGTCTGCGTTGCCACCGGCAACGACGGCAACACGGGATACATCGCGTCCCCATCGGCCGCCGACCTGGCGCTGAGCGTGGGCGCGTTCACCGACAACAACACGTTGTCGCGCGCGGACGACCTGGTCGCCGACTACAGCAACGAGGGGCCGCGGCTCTCGGACAACGACAGCGACCACCTGGACGAGATGAAGCCGAGCGTGCTCGGGAGCGGCACCGGGATCCTGTCGGCGCTTGGCGACCCGACCACGGACGGCCGCCAGTACCACCACATCAACGGCACCAGCATGGCCACGCCCACGATCGCCGGGCTGTGCGCGCTGATCCTGCAGGCGAACCCGACGCTGTCGCCGGACCAGGTGCAGCGCATCCTCCAGAACACGGCCGACCACCGCACCGACGCCGGCAAGCAGGATCCGTCGGCGGCCGACCCGTTCGGCGTCGATCCCAACTATCACCCGTCGTGGGGCTGGGGCGAGCCCGACGCCTACGCCGCCGCGCTCGAGGCGATGAACGATGCCACGACACAGGTGGTGCGCATCGCGGCCACGCCGCAGCGCGGGCCCGACGCCGTGCGCGTCGACTGGACGAGCCAGCGCGAGATCGACCTCGTGAGGTACGTCATCCAGCGGGCGCCGGACCAACTCGGCGTGCCGGGGACGTGGACGGACGTCGCCCAGATCCCGGTCGCCGAGCAGCACCCGGAGATCCTTGGGCAATCGAACCGCCACCCGTACAGCTGGGTGGACGCGGGCCCGGGACTCGATCCCGACGCGACGTACTGGTATCGCGTCCGCTGGCTCGACTTCCACAACCGGATGCACAGCGAGCCGCCCGTTTCGGCGCGCATCACGAGCAGCCCGGTGACGGCACGCGTGCGCTTCTCGTGGACGCACGACTACTCCGACGGCGACCTCGTCGTGCGCTTCGGCACCGGCACGCGCAGCGCATCGCCCGTGTGGCAACAGTTCGCCTCCGGTGCGCCCGCCGCGGACTCGATGATCACCGAGCCCGGCGTCAGCTACACCGGGACCAAGCACTACTTCTTCCACGTCGACCTGACCGCCGCCGACCTGGTGCAGGGTTTCCTGCCGCCCTCGGCCGCGAACCCGTGGTTCCTGTCGGTGAAAGAGGGCGGGTTCGTGAACACGAAGGGCACCGTGAACAGCTTCGCGGTTGACGTGTTCAACGGCGCCACGACCACAACGTACACCGCGCCGAACCCGCCCACGCCCACGGTCGAGAAGCAGGAGACGGTGTTCTGGCTCCCGCTCGACCCGGTGACGACGCTGAACCACGCCCCGGTCTTCCTGCCGGTCGGCAGCCCGAGCACGAGCGAGGGCATCCCGGTGGGGTTCCAGGTCACGGCGCTGGATGCGGACGGACAGACGCTCACGTACGTGGCGAGCGGCCTGCCCGCCGGCGCCACGTTCAACCTCGGCACGCGGCGCTTCGACTGGACGCCAAGCCACACGCAGGCCGGCGCCTGGGACGTGACGTTCCGCGCCAGCGACGGCCAGTTCCCGACGCCCGCGGCGGACACCCAGGTGGTGCACATCGTCGTCGCGGACCGGGCGCCGGGCTCGAATCTGCCGCCGGTGCTGGAGCCGCTCAACGACCGCCAGGCCTTGACCGGCGAACCCCTGAGCCTGCGCGTGATGGCGCGCGATCCGGAGAACGGGCTCCTGTCGTTCAGCTCGTCGCTCACGCTGCCGGCGAACTCGTCGCTCGATCCCGCCACCGGGATCTTCACGTGGACGCCGTCGCTGAACCAGGTCGGCACCGCGGTACTCCACTTCGTCGCCACCGACGCCGGCGGCCTGAGCGACGACGGCGAGATGCTGGTGACGGTGTCGCAGGCCGGCGTCGGGCCGGCGCCGCCGCTGCCGTGCGACGAATCGGCCATGCGCACGGACGGCGTCGTCGGCATGGGCCTCGACCCTGGCGACAAGAGCGTGTCGTACGTCGGCTTCGACGTGCCCGCGAACGTGCAGCGCATCGAGGGTCAGCTCTCATTCGCGCTCGCGCCCGTGCGCGACCTCGACTTCTACCTGCTCGATGCCGACTCCAACGCGGTCACGTCGTCCGCGAGCACGAACCAGCCCGAGTCGATCGTCTACAACACGCCCTCGCCGGGGCACTACATCTGGAAGGTGGTGGCGTTCACGAACCCCGACACCGCGAAGTTCGCGATCGACCAGCAGGTGTGCGTGGCGTCCACGAACGCCGCGGGCGACAAGGTGACCGCGCTCCGGCTCGCGCCGGCGGCGCCGAACCCGTTCCGTTCGCATACGACGCTGCGCTGGACGCTACCCGAGGCGGGCGACGTGCGGCTGCGCGTGCACGACGTGGCGGGGCGCGCCATCCGCATGCTGCAGAACGGCCGCATGAGCGCTGGAGAGCACAGCGTGACCTGGGACCAGCGCGACGACGCCGGCCACCGGGTGGCGCCAGGGCTCTACTTCGTCCGCTTCGAGGCGGCCGGGCACGCGCTCGGCCAGAAAGTGATCCTGCTGCCGTGAACCGGAATCCCGGACACGGGTCGGACCGTCACATGGGTGACGGGACGAACACGAAGGCTCCCCGCGCGCGTCAGTCCCCGCGCGCGGGGGCCGGTCCGGTCGGGCTCTATCGCGTGCGCTTCGAAGCCGGGGACCGCGCGCTGAACCAGCAGGTGATGCTGATGCCGTGAGTACGAGCGCCGGGCGCGGGGCTGCGGGAACGTCAACGACCCGCGACCTGCGGTCACCGGTCCGGCGCTCACCATCGGAGGTGGGGTTTGCAGAGGTACGAGTTCTCCCGTCGCGCCCAGCCCTGGTTCGAGGCCTGGATCGACGGGATCAGGGCGCATCGCGCCGTCTGATCGCAGGAGCCGCCGCGATCCTCAGCGCTTCGAGCCCGCGCCCACCCCACGCGCGAGCCGGGACAGCGTGACCGCGACCCGCTTCGCCTGCACGGCCAGCGTGCGGAGCCGTGCGGTCTCGAGCACGGTATGGCCGCCGCTGCCCTTCAAGCCCATCCCGTCGATGACCATGGGCACGGTGCCGGCGAGGAACGACACGTCGGCGGCGCCGGCACGCGCGGGATCGACGGGCTCGAGCGGTCCCAGGCCGAGATCGCGGCTCGCCTGGTCGACCATGGCGAGCAGCCGGCGATTGCCGTCGGTCGGCGCGAGCGGGGGATAGCTGTCGTCGAACTCGATGCGTGCTTCGGTGTGCGGGGAACTCTGCGCCACGACATTCTGCATCGTGGCGCGGGCGCGCTCGCGCTGTTCCAGCGTCAACGCGCGCAGATCGCCGGTGACCAGCGTGGTCTCGGCCACGACGTTACTCTTCCCGAACGCGGTGCCGCGCGCAGCGTCCGGCTCGTGCTTGATCGACGTGCCGCCCAGCACGAGCCCCGGGTTGAACGTCAGATAGGGCTCGAACGCGAGCGAATCTCGGAAGCGCTCGAGGATGCGGGCGGTCTCGTAGATCGCCCCGACCCCGACGTCGCCCGAGAACACCTGTGACGAGTGCGCCGGCGTACCGTGCACGTTCAGCGTCCACCCGGTGCTCCCGCGCCGGGACACGATGACGTGACGCGGGTCGCCGTCGCCGTCCTCGAAGCCGATCGCCGCGGTCGCGCCCCGCGCCGCCTCGACGAGCGCAGCGCGCTCGGGCCCCCGCGGCTGGGGGATCAGGATCGAGGTGCCGTTGCCGCTCTTCTGCTCGACGATCACCCGGCCCGGGTTCTCCTCGTCGCCGGTCATGACCACCATCACGCGCAGCCGGTCGAGCTCGCCCGCGTCCTTCAGCGCCCGGAGCGCGAGCAGCATGATGACGTCGCCGCCCTTCATGTCGATGACGCCGGGCCCCGTGGCCGTGGAGTCGTCGAGGCGCTGGAAGCGCTGGAACGGGCTGTCCGGCTCGAACACCGTGTCGAGGTGGCCCACGAGCACGACCTTTGGCGCGCTCGCCTTCGTCGAGCCCCCTTCTGCGATCAGGTGTCCAGCGCGCCCCCACGGTGCGCCGTCGACCCAGCGGGCCTGGAAGTGCAGGTCTTCGAGCTCGAAGCGAAGATGCCGGCCCACCTCGCGGACCCCCGAGTCGTTGGCCGTGCCGCTGTTGACGTTGACGATGCGCTCGAGCAGCACGAGCGACTCCGGGAGGTGGCGGTCCACGCTGTGGACGAGCTTGCGCTCGACCTTGCTGAGCGGACTCGGCGGCGCCTTCGCAGGCGCGGGCAGCGCGAGCGCGGCAAGCAGCAGCGACGCGGCGAGCGCCAGGCGGACGGGGGAGCTCATCGTCCGCATCATGCCTGTGCGAGGTTCCCGCGTCACGGCGCGCCTGCGCGCGTGAACACGGCCGCCTCGATCTGGCCTGCGCGGACGTGGCCCGCGAAGCGGAAGCCCGCGGGCGGCTGGTCGCGCTCGAACAGCGCGCGCCACGAACCCTCGAGCGGCTGGTGGATCAGGTACTCGTTCGTGAGCACCACCGCCTCGGGCCGCAGCCGTTCGGGCCAGGTGAGGAGCTGGTCGGGCTCGAGCGGCACGGCCGTGGACGGCCGCCGCGTGTACCACGCGATCCACGGCGCGGCATCGCTCGCCACGAGCCCGTTGTCCGGGAGCAGCGGCGCCACGGCGGCGCCCAACTCCCGCCAATCCGTGGCGCTGAAGCCCGAGCGCAGGCGCGGGTCGCCGAAGCGCAGCGCCTGCCATTGCCGGACGAGCGGTACCGCGCCCGTGAGCACCGCGAGCAGGGCAGCGATCGCGAACCCGGGCCGGCGGAAGCGCGCCAGCGCCTCCGCGAGCTTCGCGATCGCCGCGAACGTCAGCGCCACGCCCGCGGGCAGGAGCGGGAACAGCATCCGCGGGTCGGCCACCGTGGCGGCGGCGAGCACTGCGAGCAGCGCGGTCGTGACGGCGAGCGTCAGCGCGAAGCGGCGCGCCCGCGCATCACCGCGCACGATCGTCACCAGCGCCGCGAGCCCCGCGAGCGCGCCCGGCCCGCGCCCGACGGCGAGCCACGCACCGTAGGCGATCGAGCGCACGCCGCGCGCGAGTTTCTCCGCGTACAGGCCGGGATGCTCGCGCAGCCACGCGAGCGCGTCCGGCGGCGGCGTCATGCGGTTCAGCCGCGCGACCGCCCACTCGGGCGAGATGCCGGTGAGCAGGAGGTAGCCGCCGACGTCGGTGAACGGGTTCCCGGTCGCGGCCCACTTGTAGAGCGCCGTGAGCGCGGCGAGCGGCAGGAACCCGGCGAGCGCACGAACCGCGAAACGCGCGCGCCCGACCGGCGGCGACAGCAGCCAGAACCCCAGCGCCAGCACCGGCAGCAGCGGCACCACCACCGGGCGCGCGAGGTGTGCGAAGCCCAACGCGATCCCCAGCGCGAGCGGCCGGGGTGCGACCGGCAGCTCGCAGAGCAGCAGCAGCGCCGCCGTGAACAGGGCCGCGAACGGCATCTCGGTGCGGCCCTCGCACGCGAACTTCAGCGCCCAGGGCGACGTGGCGAACGCGGCTGCGGCAGCGATGGCCGCCGCGCGCGAGCCGGCGAGCGACAGCGCCAGGCGCGCCACGAGCAGCACGCACGCCACGAACGCCAGCATCGACGGCAGCAGCGTGGCGTCCGCGGTGCGCCCGTCGATCGCGAACGCGAGCGCGTCGAGCGCCGGAACGAGCGGATGGCCCACGAGCAGCGGGAACGGTGGTCCGGGGGCGTTGCCGAGCGCAGCGGGGTGGACGAACGGCGTCTCCAGCCGTCCGGTCTCGAGCCACGTACGGCCCGCGAGCGCGTACTCGGCACTGTCGAACGTGAAGCGGTCGGCGTCGGGCCCGGTGACCGTGACGTGTCGATGGACGAGGACCACGGCCACGGCCGCGAGCGCCAGCGCGCAGCGGATGGGCGTCGAGAGCCGCGCGGGCGGGGAGGGCATGGGGAGACGCGGCCGGGGGAGGACCCGCGCGGAGCGCGCGGGTCCTCCCGTTCGGGCCTACGGGGTCGCCTTCGTCTCCGGCGCGAGCCTCACGATCGAGTAGTGGTCGGGCGGGAAGTACTTCTTGAACGTGTCGTGCAGATTCGAGGTCGTGAGCAGGTCGATGCGCTCGCGCCGCTTCGAGATCCGCTTCGGGTCCCAGCCGAGCAGGCTCACGGTCGACATCGAGCCGGTCCAGTAGTTGTTCTGCTTCGAGTTCGTCTCCAGCTCGCGACGCTGCACTTCCTGCTCCTTCGTCACGTCGGAGGCGCTGGGGCCGTCGGTGGCCATCTTGCTGATCTCGGCGAGCGTCGCCGCGATCAGCGTGTCGGTGCGCGCGGGATCGCAGCCGAACGCGATCGTCATCGTGCTGTAGCCGTTGAGCGGGACCTGGTGCTGGAAGCGCGCCGTCACGCTGTACGTGCCGCCCAGCAGCTCGCGCAGCTCGCTGCGCAGGTGATCGGTGAGGATGCTCGCCGCCGAGTTCGCGCGGTGCTGGTCCAGCTCCTCGATCGGCTCGCGCGTGAAGTACGTGATCCTCACGCTGCCCTTGGGCTCGCTGCCCTTCTTCACCTCGACGTTCGTGATCCCGGGCGGGAAGCGCGGGCCCATCGTCGCCCACTTCGACGTGCGCTTGCCGGTGCCCGGCAGCGACCCCAGGTAGCGGGCGAGCAGCGGGGTGAGCGAGTCGACCTTGAACGTGCCGGCGAAGAAGAACGAGAAGTCGCCCGCGTTTGCGAAGCGCTTCTTGTAGAAATCGAGCGCGTCGGGGAGCTTGACCGCGTTCACCTGCGCGGCGGTCGGCACCTTGCTGATGTAGAAGCCGCCGGTGTTCACCGCGTTCGCCGAGTCCGCGTAGACCTGGTCCGGGCTGTTCGCGCGGTTGGCGAGGATGGCGTTGAACTGCGCCTGCAGCGCCTTGAACGCCTCGGGGTCCTCGGTGGGCTTCACGAACCCCAGGTTCAGGAGCTGGAGCAGCGTCTCCATGTCCTCGGGCCGCGTGGTGCCGGAGACGCCGTGCGTGTAGGGGGTCGCATACGGCTGGGCGCGGATGATCTTCCCGGCCAGCATCTTCTGCAGGTCGGTGTTCTTGAACCCACCGACGCCGTTGTCGTTGACGATGAACGGCGACATCCACGCGGCGACGTACGCGGCCGAGTCGGCGAGCGACAGGCCGCCGGGCGCGTAGGCGGTGAACTGGATCTCGTCGGCCTTGAAATCGGTGGGCTTGAGCCAGCACTCGAGGCCGTTCGCGAACTTGACCACGGTGACGCCGATCTCGTCGATGGTGCGCTTCGACACGATCTTGCCCGGCGCGGGCAGCTTCGCCATCAGTGCCTGTCCCGCACCCTTGTCCACCCACGCGGCGGGCTTCGCGGTGGCCGTGCGCTCGAGGGTCGCGCGCAGGTCGGCCTCGGTCGGCAGCGGCGCGCCCGCCTTCTCCGGGCCGTCCGCGATCACGACGCGGTTCCGCGTCGACACCAGCGAGTCGGCGAGCGCGTTCACCTCGGCGAGCGTGATGCCGGGCAGCAGTGACTTCGCCACCTTCGTCGACGCCTCGATCCCCGGCTCCGGCTCGCGGTTCAGGTACGAGCCGACCATGCCCGCCGCGAGCGCGCGGCTCTCGGTCTTCTCGCGCTCGGCGTAGGCGCGGTCCAGCTGCGCCACCTGCTCGCGCTTGGCGCGGTCCAGCTCGCTCTGCAGGAAGCCGTGCGCGCGCACGCGCGCG
>DATNFC010000371.1:0-4037 GCA_035606545.1 Candidatus Methylomirabilota bacterium | reverse complement strand
ACGAACAGCGAACTGAGCGAGCGTTCCTCGTGGATGCGCTGCACGGCCTCGCCGAGGAGACCGGCCACGGTGAGCTCGCGGACCTGCGCCGGGAGTGAACCCGGCTCGTGATTGAGCGTGTCGGTGACCACGACCTCCTTGATCGGGGAGGCCGCGATGCGCTCGAACGACCCGGGGCAGAACACGCCGTGCGTGACGCCGGCGTAGATGTCGCGCGCGCCGCGCTCGCGGATCGCCGTGGCGGCGTGGCACAGCGTGCGCGCGGTCGTGACCAGGTCGTCGAACAGCACGGCGTTCTTGCCCTCGACATCACCGATGATGTTCATCACCTCGACCGCGTCGGCCCGGGGCCGGCGCTTGTCGACCAGCGCAAGGTCGGCGCCCAGGCGCTTGGCGTAGGCGCGAGCCATCTTGACGCTGCCGATGTCGGGAGCGACCACGACCAGGTTCGGGATCTCGAGCTTCGAGAAGTACTCGATCAGCACCGGGGCGGCGTAGAGGTGGTCGAGCGGGATGTCGAAGAAGCCCTGGATCTGCGCGCTGTGCAGATCCATCGTCAGCGCGCGGTCGGCACCCGCGACCGTGATCAGGTTCGCGACCAGCTTCGCCGTGATCGGCGCGCGCGGCTGATCCTTGCGGTCCTGGCGCGCATAGCCGAAGTACGGGAGCACCGCGGTGACGCGGCGCGCGGAAGCGCGCTTGGCCGCGTCGAGCATGACGAGCAGCTCCATCAGGTGATCCGCGGGCGCGTTCGTGGATTGGACGATGAACACGTCGCTGCCGCGGATGTTCTCGTTGAAGCGCACCGAGACTTCACCGTCCTCGAAGCGCGACACGACGGCGTCGCCGACCGGCACCTTGAGGCGCTTGCAGATCGCCGCCGTGAGCTTGTGGCTCGCGGTGCCGGAGAAGATGCGACTCGGATCCACGCCTACCTCCCGATGGGCTGCCGGGGGTCGGGGGCAAGCGAAAGCCGAGGCGGGAACCCTTCCTGCCCCGGAAAAGATGGCTGGGGCGGGAGGATTCGAACCTCCGAATGCGGGAGCCAAAGTCCCGTGCCTTACCGCTTGGCCACGCCCCACCAACGAACGGGTTTCCGTCACGGACCGCCTGCTGGACGCTCAGGCGGGGTGAAAGCTGCTGGCCCAGAAGAACTGCTGTGGGAAAAGCGGCGCGCAGCTTACCGGGCGCGCGAAGGCCGCGTCAACCGCGGGGGATCGGGGTCCTGCACCGCGCAGGACCCCGCGGTGAGCGGCTAGTAGGCGTGCTGCTCCTCGTTGTTCGTGTGCGGGTGCGCCGTGGGGTGCGCAAGCTCCCGCTCGTACTCGGCCATCACCCTCTCCGTCAAGTACTTACGGGTGACGTCGTTGATCGGGTGCGCCAGGTCCTGGTGCTGCCCGTCGGGCCGCTTTCGGCTCGGCATCGCCACGAAGAGCCCGCTGTTGCCGCGGATGATCTTCAGCCCACGCACCACGAACGAGTTGTTGAGCGTGATGCTGACGAACGCCTTCAGCTTGTCGTCGTTCCGCAATGAGACACGAACCTCGGTGATCTCGACCATGAGATGTTCACCTCGGAGCCATCCCTGAGGTTCAGCTGGCTCGTGTCCGGCGCCGTCCTCGGGCACCGGTCTTGGGTGGAGCGTCCGCTCGATAGCCCTTCCGTGGCTTCGGGACAGGCGCATGTGCGTGGAGCCGGAGGCTGCGACCAACGGAACGCACCGTGAAGAGTGGTTCGTTCCCCAAGAAGCGACCCACGATCTCCCGGACCGACTCACCGCGCGGAACGATCCCGAACACGGCCGAGCCACTCCCGGTCAAGTGTGGCTCCTGCAGACCCGCTGCACGCAGCCTTGCGCTCAGCGACTCGAGATCGCGCCGACGGCGCCCCAGAACTGCTTCGAAACGATTGCCTCGACGCAAGAGCGACAACGCTTCAACTCGCTGCCGCCCAACGGTCCGCGCAAATCTGAGGTGTCGCCCCCAAGGCGTCAAGCCATTTCTGACCCGGTCGTGCAGCAGAAACGCTTCCCGTGTCGAAACGCGCCATTCGGGCATGGCGATGACCGCGCGAAAGGGAGCCCGAAGTCGCAGCGAACGCAACACCTCGCCCCTGCCCATGCCGAGCGCTGTTCCGCCATGGAACGCGAACGGGATATCGGATCCAAGTTCCAACGCGAAGGCCATGAGTTGTCCACGCGACAGCCTGCGTCCGTGGAGCGCGAGCATCGCGGTGATCGCGGCGGCGGCATCGGCGCTGCCACCGCCCATCCCCGCCTGCGCCGGAATGCGCTTGGTGAGCGTGAAGCGCGCCCCGCCCGGAAGCGCGAGCTGCTTCGCCACCCGGCGCGCCGCCCTGAGGACGAGATTGTCGCGGCCCGCGGACACTGACCGTTGCAACGCGCGCGATGTGCGGCCGCGCGCCTCGGCGTGCTCGTGGCGCACGCGCAGCGTGAACCCGCGCGGTGTGCGGCTCGCCGTGAGCGTGTCGTGGAGCGAGATCGACTGGAACACGGTGACAAGATCGTGGAAGCCGTCCGCGCGCTTCGGCCCCACGGCGAGACAAAGGTTCAGCTTGGCGTGGGCTTCCACCGTCACCGCGCGCGGGGTGATTCTTGCAACCGCCGTCCGGCTACGCCGGGCTCCTACCACCGCCGTCCGGCTGCGCCGGGCTCCTACAACCGCCGTCCGGCTTCGCCGGACGGCGGAGTGCGGGGGCGGCTTCATCGCGCGCTGTAGAGGATCCAGAGCGACAGCGCGACGTAAACGAGGACCGTGAGCTGGATCGGCCGGTCGGCGAGCAGCACGAGCGACGGGTCCTCGCTCATCTCCGAGACGCGCACCAGGTGCAGGTAGCGGAACACGCCGTAGGCCACGACCGGCACGGTGACGATCAGCGCCTCGGTGCCGAACTTCGCCACCGTGGCGGGCCAGATGGTGTAGAGCGCGTACGACATCAGCGTGCACGCCGCCGCGATCGTGAGCATGCGGTCCAGGAGCTCCGGCGTGTACGTCCCCAGCACGGCGCGCTGGTCGGGTGCGAGGCTGCCCGCGTTCATCAGCTCGCGCCGGCGCTTGGAGACGGCGAGGAACAGCGCGCCGAAGAACGTGCACACGAGCAGCCAGGCGGAGAGCTGCGTCTCGGGCGCCACCGGCTTCAGCAGCTCGACCCCCGCGACCGCGCGCAGGACGAAGCCGGAGGCGATCAGGAACACGTCCATGATGACCTGATGCTTCATCCCGAAGCTGTAGGCGACGTTGCTCGCGAGGTAGGCGGCGAGCACGAGCAGGAAGCCGAACCCGAGCCACGAGCACAGCGCCGCCACGGCCACGAGCAGGAGGGGCACCACCGTCCACGCCACGGCCGGCGACAGCGCGCCCGAGGCGATCGGGCGGTGGCGCTTCTTCGGGTGCAGTCGATCGGCGTCGACGTCCTTCAGGTCGTTGACCACGTAGACGGCGCTCGCGAGCAGCGAGAACGCCACGAAGCCCCCGACCGCGCGCAGCAGCAGCGCCGGATCCCGGGCGTGCTGCGAGAACACAACGCCCGCGAACAGGAGCAGGTTCTTGGTCCACTGCTTGGGACGGAGCGCCAGGAGGAGCGCCTTCATGCGGGGCGCTTGCCGGCGCGTCGTGCACGCCGGGCGCGCACCGGCCCGCCGCCCGGCGCGCCGTCCGGGAACATCGCCCGCTCCACCACCAGGCAGAACGCGTGCCCCATGGCGATGTGGCCTTCCTGGATGTTCGGCGTCACCGCGCTCGGCGTCACCAGCGCCACGTCGCACATGGCCGCGAACTCGCCGCCCTTGGCGCCGGTCATGCCGATCACCGTCATCTTGAGCTTGTACGCCTCGCGCACCGCGCGGCGGATGCTCTCGGAGCGGCCACTGGTGGTGATCGCCACCAGCACGTCGCCCGGCGCGCCGATGCCCTCGAGCTGGCGCGAGAACACCTGGTCGTAGCCGTAGTCGTTGCCGATCGCGGTCACTGCGGAGGAGTTCGTGGTCAATGCCACCGCCGGCAGGCCGGGTCGATCCA
>DATNFC010000370.1:0-10051 GCA_035606545.1 Candidatus Methylomirabilota bacterium | reverse complement strand
GGTCACATGCCAGTGCCCCGCAGGTCCGCGGCGGATGTGCTTGGCGTGTTCGTCGGCGGCGTGCTGTCCGCGTTCCTCTTCGGCCCAGCCGCGCTCGCTGCACCGCTTCCCGCCAGCCTCCAGGTCGCGTTCCCGACGCTGCTCGCCGCAAAGGCGACCGCACCCCGCTTTGCCGCCAGCGACAAGCAGAAGGTGCCGAAGCCGGCGCCGGCGCCGCCCTCACGCACGAAGGGGGACCAACCGGAGAAGGAGAAGAACAGCGACGACAGTGGCTTCGACTGCGTGACCGACTGTTTCTCGGGTGTCGACATGATGTTGTCGAGTCCAACGCCGCCACCCCGCTCCACGCCCGCGACGGCGTTCGCATCCGAGGCGGCGCGCTGGTCGGTGGGATCGGAGGCGTGGATCGTGGCACCGGAGGCGATGGACAGCGTCGCGATCTGGGATGCGCTCGCCGAGCCCGACCGTCCACCGGTCGAAACCGGCACGCTGGCGCATGGCACGCACGTCGTGGTCGTCGAGACGCACGCCATGGCCGGTGGCTTCTGGACACGCGTCCGACCGTTCGATGGTCTGGAGCCGAGCGGCTGGGTCCCGAGTTGGATCCTCGCGGATGCGCCACAGCCGAAGCCCGCGCCCCCGCGCCCGCCACGGCCCGATCCCCGCTGGGGCCTGCGCACGCTCATCGGCTACAACCGCGTCGGCCCGTCCGATCTCGACATCGAGTACAAGGATGGCGGGTTGCACCTCGACCTCCAGTACATGCGGCTCGACCGGCAGTGGATCTCGGGCTTCGGATTCGGCTACCGGGACTTCGACGGGTATCCGACGCAGGCCTACATGAGCGGGACGACGCTGGACGATCCGCAAGGTTCGAAGCTCCAGACGTACGAGATCGGAGCGCGCGCCGGCCAGCGTTACCGCGATCGGTCCGGCTTCCGGTTCGACTGGATGCTGGGCCCGACGCTCGCGTACGTGCACGAGCACGCAAACCTGCACGTCTTCACGGTGGTCCCGCCCGGCACCCTGGTGCCGGCCGGAAGTCGCGACGACGACCTCGGGCGCTGGGCCGGTGGCGGAGAGGTCCGCTTGAACTTCGCATGGCGCAGCAACGAGGACAGCGACATCGGGCTTCACCTTGGTGCCTTCATGTTCGCCTGGGAGGGCCACGAGGAGCACTCGTGTGCCACCGATTTCGTCCACGGCAGCATCCATGGTTGGGATGTCGGCCTCAGCTACAGCTTCTTCAAGTAGTCCTGCCGCCACGACCCCGCGTCGCGGCGCCGGGCGGATGATCCCGACGCTCGCGGCCGCGTTGCTGTCCATCGCGCTGCTTCCGCACGCGAGCGTTGGAGCGACGGACAGCGGGGACGCCGCGCCGGACGAGGCCGCGACCGGCGCGATCCGGGTCTACCAGCGCTACATCTCCGACCTGCGGCACGCGCGCTGCCGCTTCACGCCGAGTTGCTCGGAGTACGCCGCGCAGGCCATCGCGCGCTATGGGCTGGTCGATGGCTCGGCGCGCGCCGCCGATCGGTTGATGCGCTGCAACGCGTCGGCGGTGGGCGCCTACCCGCGCGGTGAGGGCGGCACGCTGCGCGACCCGGTGGGAGACGACACGCCACCCGCGGGAGTCGTTTGGGCGCCCGGCTGGCTGCGGCTCGCGCCCGAGCCCGACCGGCCGCCCGTCGCGGACTCCGTCGGCCTCCTGCGCCGCGCGCGCCTCGACGAGACCGTCGCGTTCGCGCTCCGGCTGGAGAAGCGCGGCGAGCGCGCCGACGCCGCGGTCGAGTTCCAGCGCGCCGGCATGCTCGCCGGGCTCGCCGAGGCCGACGCGTGGGCGTTCGATCGGATCGGTGCGGGCGCGGCCCGGGCGGGGGACGCGCTCGCGGCCGAGGCCGCGTATCTCACCGCGGCGATGCTGACCGAGGACGAGGCGCACCGAGCGCGTGCCGTGTACCGGGCCGCGACGAGTCGCTTCGACGGTGGGTCGTTCTCCGCGTGCGGGCGATTGCTGGCGGATCGCACGCTCGTCCTCGCGGACTCAGCTTCTGCGGCCCGGGAAGGGTGGCCGAGCGCCGCGCACGTGGAGGCGCTGGGAGGGCTCGCCGAGATGGGGCTCGGCAACTGGGACCTGGCGCGTACGCGGTTCGCGCACGCGATCGCAACGCCCGCGTCAGGCGACACGGAGCGCCGCCGCATCACGACGCTGGACGGCTTCGTCGACAAAGGACCGCGCCTCCCCCAACGCTCGTCCACACTCGCGGGCACGATGTCGGCGGTGATCCCCGGCAGCGGCCAGGCCTACTCGGGCCGGGTCACCGACGGGCTGCGGCACCTCCTGTTCAACACGGTGATGATCCTGGCCACGGTCTCATTCGCCCGCGGGGAGCACGTGCCGGCCGCGATCCTGACTGGCGCGCTCGAGTTGCCGTTCTACCTCGGCAACATCCGCGGCGCATCGGCTTCGGCGAAGCGCTTCGACCGCGACCGCCGGCTCGAGCACCTGGGCCAGGCCATCGAGGCGTCCGCGCGGTGACGTCGGCTTCGGGGCCGTGGCGTGCGGGCCGCACAGCAGAGGCAGGCCGCGAAGGGTCGCAGCCTGCCACACTTTCAGCGGTCTGATGCTTCCGCCCGAGGCGGCATCAACGATGGTAGCGCTACGGGGATTCGAACCCCGGTTTGATGGCTGAGAACCACCCGTCCTGGACCCCTAGACGATAGCGCCACAGAAGTCTCGATCCAGCGAAAGTCTGGCTGCCCGGCAAGGATTCGAACCTCGACTAACAGGGCCAGAACCTGTCGTGCTACCGTTACACTACCGGGCAGTCGAGGCCGCGCAATCTATCCGCTGGCCCCGCCAACCGCAAGTCCGCTCATGAGCTAGGCCTGTTTGAGCACCCAGCGAGCGTGCCGGGCTAGGGCCGCGCCGCGAGCGGCGACTCGGCCCGCCAGCGCTCCGCGGCGGCCTGGAGCCGCGACACCACGCGCTCGCGCCCGAGCAGCCACATCACGTCGAAGATCCCCGGCGCCGCCTTGCGCCCGGTGAGTGCCACGCGCGCCGGCGCGATGATGTCCCCGGCCTTCACCCCCGCCTCGCTCGCGAGCGATCGCGTCGCGCTCTCGAGCGCCTCGAGCGTCCACGCCGGCAGCGCCTGGACGCGATCGGCGAGCGCGCCGAGGCGCGCGTCCGCGCCCGGCCTCGCCAGCAGCTCCGCCCATGCCTCCGTCTGCATCGCCGGAGGGTCCGCGAGCGCGAACGCGCCCACGTCGGCCGCATCGGCGAGCGTCTTCAGCCGGTCGCCGAGCGCGCGGACGAACGCGCGCCGCCACTCGTCGCTGCGCTTCGACAGGTCGTGGCCGTGTCGCTCGAGCCAGGCGCACACGCGGCGCGTGCGCTCCACCTCGTCCAGCCGCTTCACGTGCTGGGCGTTGATCCACTCCAGCTTCTGCGTGTCGAACACGGCCGGGTTCGGGCCCACGCGCTCGAGCCGGAACACGCGCTCCAGCTCGGCGAGCGTGAACAGCTCGGTCTTGCCGTCCAGCGCCCAGCCGAGCAGGGCGAGGAAGTTGACCATGCCCTCGGGCACGATTCCCAGATCGCCGAACGCCTCGACGCTGGTGGCGCCGTGGCGCTTGCTCAACCGCTTGCCATCGGGCCCGAGGATCATGCTCGCGTGCGCGAACACCGGCGGCTCGGCCGCGAACGCCTGGTAGATCAGGATCTGGCGCGGCGTGTTCGAGATGTGGTCGTCGCCGCGGATCACGTGCGTGATGCGCATGGCGAGGTCGTCCACGACGCAGGCGAAGTTGTACGTGGGCCAGCCGTCGGAGCGCACGAGCACGAAGTCGTCGAGCACGTCGCTCTGGAACGCGATCCGCCCGCGAACCACGTCGTCCCATGCCACCTCGCGTCCCGGCGGCGCCGCGAAGCGCAGCGCCGCCGGCTCGCCCGCGGCGCGCCGGCGCGCGCGCTCGGCCGGCGACCGCTCGCGACAGCGGCCGTCGTAGCGCGGGTCCTCGCCACGGCCGAGCTGCGCGCTGCGGCGCTGCTCGAGTTCCTCGGGCGTGCAAAAGCACGGGTAGGCGTGCCCGGCGTCCTCGAGCCGCTTCGCGGCGTCGGCGTAGAGCGGGCGGCGCTCGGCCTGGAAGTACGGGCCGTACTTGCCACCCACCCCGGGCCCTTCGTCCCAGGCGAGCCCGAGCCAGCGCAGGCCGTCGAGGATCGCGCGCGTCGATTCCTCGCTCGAGCGCTCGGCGTCGGTGTCCTCGATGCGCAGCACGAACACGCCGCCGGAGGCGCGCGCGTGGAGGTAGTTGTAGAGCGCGGTGCGCGCCCCACCCACGTGCAGGAAGCCGGTGGGACTGGGCGCGAAGCGCACGCGGACGGACATGAATGTGTACTCCGGTGTTTCAGGGCCTGTGGCGGGGGGCGAAACCCGAGCCATACACGCGGTGCGCAACGGGGGTCAAGGCGCGGAGGTCAGCGTTCATACGGAGATCGCTCTGGCCATAATCCTGATTGTGGCGGGCAAAGGGGAATCCTATGACTTGAATCGTCCCTCGTCGTTCAGCAGGGACGAAAGGACCTCGAGCATGTGTGGATCCACCCGCCAGCGCACGCGCGCCGCCACAGCCTGGATCGGACTCCTCGCTCTGCTGTCGATCGCTCAGCCGCCGGTCGTCCGCGCCGAGGCGGGCCGGAACATCCCGACGTCCCACAAGCCGAAGCCTCCGAATCCGCCGCCCACCGCGAAGCCGAACTACCTGACGCCGATGCAGGAGCCCACTTTTCTTGGAACGCTGACGCGGATCGCCGGCGACGAGGGAACCGCGTACGCGCCGTGCTCGTCACCATCATGCAGGTGGGCGCTTCAGGTGCGCCAGACCTACTCCAAGATCCAGCCATGGAACTCCACGGGCACGCTGCTCGCGATCGACAACAACAGCGCGAAGAGCATGGGGTTCGGTCCCTCCCACATGCTGCTGGATGGCTCCGACTACACCCCGCTCGACTTTCCCAGCTATCCCTATCCGGACTTCGGGGACTTCCGCTGGTACCCCGGCCCGAACCAGCCGTACACCCAGATCAACGTCAGCATCGCCGGGGACGTGCTCAGGTGGGTCGACGTGCGCACCGGCATGACCCGCTCGGGTCACGAGTGGAAGTTCGAGCCACAGGCCGTCCAGCAGATCGGCATGGGCGAGGGGAACATCTCGGAGGACGCCCGCTACATCGCGCTGGGACGAACGACCGAGGTCAAGCGCGGCCGCTTCCAAACCCACGTGTTCGCCGTCGACATGTACAAGAACCGCGTCGGGGACACGTCCTGGACACTGCCGGACTGTGACCTCGCCCCCAACAACAACTGCAAGGTGGGCTGGTTCTCGATCTCCCCGGATGCCCATTACCTGGTGGTGAAGTACGCGGACCAGGGAGACGACGACGGGGAGAACAAGGATTGCGTCCGCGTCTTCGACTTCAACCAGGCGACACTGACGTTCACGCCGCGCCCGATGAGGCGCGACCCACCGTGTGGCCTGCGGAGGAACGGAGCACCGCTCGACAGGACCGCAGGCTGGGTCTATCCGCTCAAGCACGCCGACATGACGCGCTCGAGCGGGGTCAGGGAGGCGCTCATCGGCATCAACAGTTGCCCCGACGCGTGGAGCAGCCTCGGGAGGATCCTCCGCATCGACCTGGCGACGGGTGACCTGGTGACGCTGAGTCCGCCGGACGCCGGCTCGGACCCGCCCCGTTGGCTCACGGAGGCGTCCGCGATGCACGTCTCCTGCCGCAACATCGACCGGCCCGGCTGGTGCTTCGTCTCCTACGATCACTCTCCGGGGAAACGCTTCGACGACGAGATCGTGGCACTCAGCACGGATGGCCGGGGTTCGGTCGAGCGGTTCGCGCACCAGCACTCGTACGACCACGAACCGGATCTGACGGCGACGGAGCGATTCCGGGCCGAGCCGCACGCCGTGCCGTCGCGAGACGGCCATCGCGTCGTCTGGAGCAGCAACTGGTGCTGGCCGCCCACGACCCAGCCGTGCCTCGAGCCGGCCGACGTCAAGACCTACGTCATCGATGGCATCGGCCCCGGCGGGCGCTCGAACCGCCCGCGAGCCGGTCCGGACATGCGGGCGAGCACGGATCCGGATCCCGGGCCCGCGATCGGCCTGAAGCTGGTCCCGAACCCGTTCGCACGCAGTACGACGATCCACTTCGAGCTGCCGAGGGACGGCATGGTCCGGCTCGAGGTCTTCGACACCCAGGGCCGGCGCATGGCGACGCTCGCGGATCGTTACTTCCTCTCGGGGGCGCACGCGATCCTCTGGGATCACGCCCCGGCCGCGGGCCCGGTCGTGGCCCCAGGCGTCTACCTCTGCCGGCTCACCGCGGGTTCGCTCAACGACCAGAAGCAGATGGTGCTGCTGCCGTGAGAAACCGACAGGGCCACCGCGGTCCGTCCCGAAGGACGGCGGCGGTGGCCCACGGTCACGTCGAGTCTGCGCTTACTGCAGCACCACCAGCTTGTGCGAGACGCTCTTGCCCGCGAGCGTGAAGCGCACGAAGTACACGCCGCCATCCACCGGGCGGCCCTGCGCGTCGCGCAGGTCCCACTTGAGGCTGAAGCGGCCCACGGGTGCCACGCCGCTGTCCACGCGCTTCACGCGGCGGCCGGAGAGGTCGAAGATCGACAGGTCGTACTCGCCGCCCGCCATCGTGCTCGGCACCGCGAAGTCCAGCACGGCGGTGTTGCTGCCGGCGCGCAGCGGGTTCGGTGCCGGCGGCGCGAACTCGAGCGTGCGCACCGTCGCCGGACCGCCGCCCGGGCCGCCCTCGACGCCCACGAACAGCGGCGCGCTCGCGTAGCCGGTGCGGCGCGCGTCGTGGTGGAACTGCGGCCACGGCGGCGTCTTCCCGGGCGAGAACGTGAAGTCGTAGTCCCAGATGTAAATGTTCTTGTCCCAGCCGGCGAGCACGATCTCGGTCTTGCCGTCCTTGTCCACGTCGGCCAGCGCCGGCGTGCCGCGCACCTCGCCCGCGAGCTGGATCGGGAAGCCCGGCAGCACGCTGGCGTTCGCGCCCGAGAGCGCCGTCAGCTGGCCCTCCTCGCCGCCGCAGACGACGTCGTTGAAGCCGTCCGCGTTGATGTCGGCCACGACCGGGCTCGACTCCGACGCGCCGGACGTGAGCGTCGTGTAACGGACGCCGTTCCACAGCGGTTGGACGGTGGCGTTGCGGTTGTAGACGAAGACGAGGCCCTCCGTGCCGAGGTGGACCACGTCGAGGAAGCCGTCGTTGTTCATGTCGGCGAGCGCCGGTGACGGCGAGCGGCTCACGCCACCGCAGCGCGCCCGCACGGGCCAGCCCGCGCGGCGCTTGCCGTCCACGTTCAGCACGTAGAGCGAGTCGTTCGAGCTCGTGAACACGATCTCGGGCGTCGCATCGCCGGGGCCGTCCAGGTAGCCGATCGCCGGCGAACACGTGATGCCGCCGTTCGTGGTGAACGGGAAGCCGGGCACGCTCACGCCGGTCGACTTCCACGCGTAGAGCTTGCCGTCCGTGTTGCCGACGATGATCTCCGGCAGGCCGTCGCCGTCCAGGTCCGCGAGCGCGGGGGTGTTGATCGCGTACGCAGAGCCCAGCACCTTGAACACGCCCTTCGTGGACGCGTTCGCGTCGCCGTCCATCCACTCCTGGCCGTTCTCGCGGATCACGTACACGCGCTTCTCGCTGTTGACGCCGGAGATGAACACCATCTCGAAGTGGCCGTCGCCGTCGAGGTCGCCGATCGCGCAGGACCCCCAGAGGTTGTCGCCGACCTTGAACGGGAAGCCCGGGCGCGACTGGCCGTTCTTGTCGAACACGTAGAGCGCGAGCGAATCCCACGACGGCGCGATGAACGACATGCCCTCGCCGGGCGCGAGCACGCTCATCGACGGACCGGCCGCGAAGTAGGCGCCGCGCGTCGAGAAGTCACCCAGCGTCGCGCCCTGGCCATCGGCGTCCACGGGTGCCGAGCCATCGGCGTTGAGCACGTAGAGCACCTCGGACCCCGCGGCGATCGTGGCGAAGTTCATCGAGTACGCGAACTCCACCGCCACCGACGACGGCGTGGTGCCGTTCGTCGGCACCGGGAAGATGGCGTGGTGCGGCGGGTTCGTGCTGACACCGATGGGGTTCATGAAGAACGCCGACTCGTTGCCCGACGAGTCCACGGCGGAGACGCGATAGAAGAACTTCGTGAGCGGCGCGAGCGCCTCGTCGTGGTAGTAGGCGATGCGGTCGGTCGGGATCGGGTTCACCTTCGTGAACGGTCCCGACACGCTCGTGCTCCGGTAGATGTTGTAGCCGGCGAGATCGGGTTCGAGGTTCGGGTCCCAGGTGAGCTTCACCGCGTCGGCCTCGCCGGTCGCCGCGAGGTTGAACGGCGGGTCGGGGAACGTGAGGTCGATCGTCGACACGTCGCGGATCTGCAGCGCGTCGCGGATCTCGAGCTGCAATTGCGCCCCGGCGCCGCTGACGCTGAACACGAACGCGTCGCCCAGCCCCGTCGAGTACGGCGGAATGTCGCCGATCGTGACCACGCTGTCCGTCACCGTGGCCGAAGCGTTGAGCGAGCGCAGCTTCGCGGTCACGCCACGCGCCACCCCGCTGCCGCGGTTGCGCACGTGCAGCGCATACGTCGCCGTCTCCCCGGTCGTCGGCCGGCCGTCGTTGTTGCCGGGAGACTCGGTGATGACGTGCTCGTAATGGCGCAGCTCGGGCGCACGCACCGTGACCTGGAACGCCTCCTGCCAACTCCGGCTGCCGTCCCACAGCGTGAGCGTGAACGGCACCTCGCGCTGGTCGGGGACGTTCGCCGGCAGCGAGATGCGGAACGGGGTCACCGGGTTGCCGGTGGCGCCGGCCGCGATCACGCCATAGGTGCCGTCGCCGTTCACGAGCGTGATGAACGGGTCGCTGGTCGCGGCGGTGGCGAGCACGGGTCCGTTCGTTGCCGCGCCGCCCCGATTCCGGAGCGCGACGCGCAGGTCCACGGTCTCGCCGGCGTCGGCGAAGCCATCGGAGTTGCCGGTCGTGCCGCCGGCGTTGTCGTCGTCGACGCTGACAGCCGCATCCGAGACCACCGCCGCCGCGGCCGCAGTGACGTTGAGCGTGCTCTGAAACGGCTTGGCGTTGTAGGCGGTCGCGGTGAGCATGAACGTGCCCGTGGAATCCGGGCGGAACCCCAGCGTGACCTGGCCCGCGCCGTTCGTGAGCCCGGTGCGGAAGTCGTCGTTCGCCTTGTACGCGGTCACCCGCGCGTTCGCGACCGGGTTGCCGCTGCTGGTGACGGTCACGGTCAGCACCGAGTCCCCGAGCGCGAACGAGCCGGGCGCCCCCACCGAGAGTGTGCGCCAGTGCCCGTTGTACATGCGCAGCTCGGGGTCGCCGAGCTGGAGCAGCGTGAGCTGGGTCCAGCGGTTGACGCCGTCGTAGAACGCGAACGCCACGAACGGCAGCTTTTGCCGCGCCTGCAGCTCGCCGACGGCCGCGACGCTGTCCTCGAAGAACAGCCGGAAGTACTCCTGCTGGTACGACCGGCCGGCGATCGGGAAGTCGAACCGAGTCGAGCCGATCACGGTGACCGCGCCACCGTTCGGGTTCTTCATGAACGCTTCGCCGATGCACGGGAAGTCGATCGCGCTCGACGTGCAGTCAATGGCATAGAGGTTGAAGAGCTTGTTGCCGTTCGTGAGCGAGGACGCGTCGGCATTGACCATCGTCACGTCGCCGACCGACATCGAGTTGCGATAACCGTGCCCGACGTGGAGCGCGAGGCCGGGGCCATCGTTGAGCCCGGCGATCACGGCGGCCTTGTTCTCGGGCAAAGCACCGGGGCGGAACGGGCCGGTGTAGTTCTCGTAGAGCCGCGTGACGCTCACGTCCGGGTTCTGGTCCGTGAACTGCAGGATGTCCTCGGCGAGCGTCGCGCCGTCGAGGTCGATGGGACCGCCGTTGTAGGGCTGCGGGAACAGCACCTCGGCGAACAGCAGC
>DATNFC010000369.1:0-6474 GCA_035606545.1 Candidatus Methylomirabilota bacterium | reverse complement strand
TGGGCATGGGACCCGAGATGATCGGGTTCACGCGCGGCGGTACGCGCTACTGCCTGTCGTGGATCCCGCTGGGTGGCTTCGTGCAGATGGCGGGCGACCATCTCAAGGATGACGGCTCGATGCCGGAGGGCGGCCCGGAGCAGTTCCTCACCCATCCGTGGTACGGGCGCGTCGTCATTGCCGTGGCGGGCCCGGCCGCGAATCTGGTGACGGCGTTCGTGGTCATGGTGATCACGTTCCTGGTCGGCGTGCATCAGGCCGACTGGCCGAGCCAGCTCGGGCCGCTGCCCGACACCACGCGCGCCCACGTCGCGGGCCTGCGCGAGGGCGACGAGCTGACGTCGTTCGCGGGCCATCCGGTGCGGACCTGGCGCGACCTCGAGCTGGCCGCCCGTGGGCTGGACGGCAAGACGCCGGTGACGTTCGCGCTCCGCCGCGACTCGCTCGCCGACAGCATCATGGTGGCCGGTGCGGACGTGCGCGCGGTGCTCGCCGACCTGCAGCCGCCGCCGCCGCCCGCCGAGGTGGGCGGCGTGGGCACGGGGATGCCCGCCTACCGCGCGGGCGTCAAGGAGGGGGACAAGGTGCTGATGGTGGGCGGCAAGCCCGTCCACACGTTCACCGACATCGCGCGCGCGCTGCGCGGTCGGGCCGACCAGCCGACCGTGATCCGCTTCGAGCGCGACGGCCGCGAGTTCGACCTCACGATCGCGCCGATGCGCATGGACGGCAACGGTGACGTGGCGTTGATCGGCATCGAGCCGCCGCGCGGAATGGAGTACATCGAGCGGCTGTCGTTCGGCGAGGCCGTTCCGGCGGCGTTCCGCGGCACTGCGGGCCTGGTCGCGAACGTCTACGGCAGCCTGTGGCTCACGATCTCGCGCCCGGCGTACTACCGCGAGGCGATCGGCGGCCCGATCTTCATCGGCCAGATGGCGAGCGATTCCGCGAAGCACGGCATCGACCGCTGGCTCTACCTCCTGGCGCTCATCAACGTCGCGATCATGGCGTTCAACCTGCTGCCGGTGCCGCTGCTGGACGGCGGGCACATCACGCTCGCGCTGCTCGAGGGCGCGCGCCGTCGCGCCGTGTCCGGCCGCACGTACATGAACTTCCAGAAGGTGGGACTGGTGCTGGTCGGGACGCTGTTCGTGTTCATCCTGTCCAAGGACCTCGCGCGGCCGTTCCAGCGCCTGCGCGCCATCGACAAGGCTCCGCGGGAGACGACCACGGTTGCGCCGGACCCGCATTAGCGGCCGCGCCAGCGATCGACGTCTCGCGCTGAGGGGTTCGTTCGCCACGCTGCTCGCGGCGTGCGCGCTGGGGGTGCTCGCCGATGCGGGCGCGCTGCGCGCGCAGCCGGGCGGCGACCTGCCCGAACAGCTGCAGGTCATCGCCGACGTGCGCTTCCGCGGCAACAAGCACCTGGGGAAGAAGCAGCTCAAGGAGGCCCGGCTCAAGACCCACGATCCCTCGCGCCTGCCGTGGCGCGAGCGGCCCACGTTGCGCCTCGACTACCTGCGCGCCGACACCGCGTCGCTCACCGCGCTCTACCGGCACTACGGCTACCTCGACGCGCGCGCACACTGGGTGATCGAGTCCACATCCGATCCCGAGGCGGCCCGCGTCGTGTTCGTGATCCAGGAGGGCGCGCGCTCGAAGATCACCGAGGTGAAGCTCGAGGGCGTGCGCGAGTTCAGGCCGCACGAGATCACGCGCTCGCTGCTCGCAAGGCCGAAGCGGGCGTTCGACCCGGCGTTCCTGGCACTCGACACGCTCCACATCGGCGTGCTCTACCAGGAGCACGGCCACCGGCCGCACACGGCCGCGAGCTACACACGGGGCAGTCCCGACTCGCTCGCGATCAGCGTCACCTACCGGATCGACGAGGGTCCGCGCTACACGGTCGGACGGATCGACTACGAGGGCCTCGGCAGGCCGGGCACCCGCCGGGTCAGGGAGTCGCTCGCGCGCCGCGAGCTGCTCCTGAAGCCGGGCGAGACGTTCCGGCGCTCGTACCTCGAGCGCTCCGTGCAGCGGCTCTACGACACCGGTCTCTACAG
Organism: Candidatus Methylomirabilota bacterium; assembly: GCA_035606545.1. Classification (GTDB taxonomy): domain Bacteria; phylum Eisenbacteria; class RBG-16-71-46; order RBG-16-71-46; family RBG-16-71-46; genus JAIOPA01. The sequence goes on along the minus strand of DATNFC010000369.1, from coordinate 4,411 downwards.
CCAGGTGCAGGTGAGCTCGGCGATCGATACCAGCCAGGCGAAGCTCGACATGTTGCTGCGTGTCAGTGAGCGGAAGTCCCGCTGGGTGGACCTCGGTATCGGCAGCGGCTCGGTGGACCTGCTGCGCTTCACCGGCTCATGGGGGAACCGGAACCTCGACCACAACGCGCTCCAGGGCTCGCTCTCCGGCGAGCTGACGATGGACCAGCAGCGCACGAGCCTCGTGGACTCCTCCAAGGTGGTGCGCGTGCGCTACGGCCACGGCAGCGCCAACCTGGTCGAGCCGTGGCTCTTCGGCCTGCGCCTGCAGGGAAACACCGGCGTCTTCTACGAGGGCGGTACCGACGATCGCGACCCACGCTTCCTCCAGCGCCGCGACAGCCGTGGCGTCGAGGCCGGGCTCTCGCGCGAGTTCTCGAACATCTTCAAGGGCAACGCCAGCGCGCACTCGGCACTCGTCCACCAGAGCTACGAACCGCTCGTGATCATCCCCCCGTCCACGCTCGACTCGCTCTCCAACTTCCTCACCCGCTACTACGACAACGGCCTCGCGCTGTCGCTGTTCCGCGACACCCGCGACGACCGCATCACGCCCGGCCGCGGCTCGATCCAGGCGCTCGTCGCCGAGCTGGCCGGCGGTCCGCTCAAGGGCGCGAGCAGCTTCCGCAAGCTCCTGCTGGTCTCCAACTGGTACACGCCGCGCGCGAATGGCTGGACGATCGCCACGCGCTTCTCCGGCGGCGTCATGGGGCCGACCGGCAATCCCTCGAACACGTTCCAGCCCGGGACCGAGGACAGCGTCGTGGCGCGCGTGCCGCGCGAGCGGCGGTTCTTCATCGGCGGCGTCAACTCCATGCGCGGGTTCAACGAGAACTCGATCCTGCGCGACGGCGGCCTGGCGATGCTGCTCCTCAACGTCGAGGCCCGGATTCCGCTGCGCGGGCCGTTCGGCGCCGAGGCGTACGTGGATATTGGCAATGTCTGGTCACGGACGGAGTTCATCCAGCTTTCGGATTTCATCCCCCCATGGGAGGCTGCGCACAGCGACCCGGGCGATCTGCGCTACACCGCCGGGCTCGGGGCACGGCTCCTGCTTCCATTCGGCCCGCTGCGGATGGACGTGACCTGGAGCAAGCATCCCGAGTTCACCGGCAGCCGTATCTTCAAGCGGGCGTTCCCGTTCAACGTGCAGTTCGCCATCGGACCGAGCTTCTAGGATGCACAGGTCCCGAGGGGCAGCCATGACCCGAACCAGGGGGCCCGCGCCCGCGCGGCGCGTCCCCGTCCAGCCATGAACGACGACCCGGTCCGACACGATCCCGGCCACGAGCCGCAGGGCGTCGTGGAGACGATCCGCGAGGAGATCGAGGACGTCGTCGAGGAGGTCGTCGAGCACGTCCCGCAGCCGGTGCGCTGGACGGTCGGGAAGCTCGCGCGCCTGGCGACGCTCGCGTTCCTCGGGCTCGCCGTGCTCGCGATCATCTCCGCGGTGCTGTTCTTCATGAACCGCACCGAGCTCGTGGCGCGCGAGCTCTCGATCCTCCTGAACCGCACGCTGCGCGAGCACAGTGACCTCGTACTCGACCTGCGCGACATCAGAGGCAATCCTTTCACCGGCTTTCGTGCCGTGGAGCCGCGCGTGCGCTTCCGCGACGGCGCCACGCTGCTCTCCGCGCGCGAGATGCGGGTCGACTACTCCGCCTGGGGGCTGGCGTTCGGCAGGAGCGGCCAGATCGAGCTGACGCTGGAGAAGCCCGACGTGCGCCTGGTCGGCGCGGACGGCCGCTGGCGGCTGCCGGTGTGGCGCTCGGACCCGAGTCGCAAGGGTCACCGCGCCACGCGCGAGCTGCAGATCCGCATGCGCGTGCGCGGCGCCTCGGTCCTGGCCCCGACGCCGTACGGCCGCGCCAGCGACGTGTCGCTGGACGCGATCGCGAACCTCGGCTCACGATCGCGCGTGCGCGTGGAGCGCATGCGCTGGGGCTACGGGCCGTGGGGATCGAAGCTGGACGGGCTCACGGCCGATCTCACGGCCGACAGCACCGGTGTCCACGCCCGGCTCGACGACCTGCGCACCGAGGACCTCGAAATGAACGCCCGCGCCGACTGGCGCGGCGACGATCCCGAGCGCGACGTGCACGTGGTCGTGGGCCGCGTGCGCTGGCGCTGGCTCGCGAAGGTGTTCGACAACCGCTCGTTCGACGTGCCCGGCGAGGGCGCGTTCGTCCTCGACGCGCGCGGCTCACGAGAGTGGCACGGGCGCTTCGAGAGCACGCTCGACTGGGACGGACTCTCCACGGAAGGCACCGGGCGCGCGCACTGGCGGGCCGGGGAACTGCTGCTCGACTCGCTTTCGTCCACGTCCAAGGCCGGCGAGTTCCTGGGTACGCTGCGCTGGTCGCGCTCGGGGTGGGACGTGGGCGGCGATGCTCGGGGCGCCAACCCCGCGCACTGGCACGCGCTCCATCTCGACGGCTGGCCCGCGGGCAACCTGAACGGGCGTTTCCACTACTCGGTGGACACGCGCGGCCGCCCGAGCGGGCTGCTCGAGGCGACGCTCATCCCCAGCGAGTGGCAGGGCTGGCGAGCGGACAGCGCCGCGGTGCGCGTCGACTTCCCGGCCACCGCGCCGGACTCGTTCCGCGTCGTGGGTGTGCGTCGCGGCGGGCACTTCACGTTGCGCGGGCGCAGCGATCCGAACGGCGGCTGGAGCGGGCCCTACGCGATCCGTGACCTGCCGCTCGACGAGTGGCCCGACGGCAAGGCGAGCGGGCTCACCGGCGTGCTCGAACGCGGCGAGGGCATGGTCGAGAGCCGCGCGGGCACGCTCTACGTCACCGGCGAGCTGAGCGGGCGCGAGACCCGGTGGGCGGCCGCGACATTCTCGCGCTGGACGCTCGCCGGCGTGCGCGGGCGGCTGCTGCCGACGCCCGACCTCACCGCGCAGGCGGGAGCGAATGACGGCTCGTTCCTCGGCATTCATCTCGACCGCGCCAGCGCGCCGATCGCGCTGGGCGACCAGGTGGTGCGCTTCGCGCCGCTCACCGCCCAGGCCGGCGACACCACGATCGCGATGAGCGGCCAGGCGGCGTGGCACGACGCGGGCTGGTGGATGACGGTGAGCGCCGCCGAGATGAGCAGCTCGCAATTCCATTTCACCGCCGAACCTCCGGTGCGGCTTTCCGGGGACGCGAGTGGGGTGCTCATCGAACAGCTGGCCGCGAACGATCGCGGCGCGCACGTCGAGGCGCGGGGTCGCTGGGCGGCGCCGGGCGGGCCGTACGACTTCGAGTTCACCGGCCAGCGCCTCGACCTTTCTCGTGTGGGCCTACCGCCCGACTGGGGTCTCGGGGGCCGCGCCGATGTCCGCCTCACCGTGCAGGGGCGCTCGGGCGATCCGCGCTGGCGCTTCGAGGGCCGGGCGGGACGGCCGGCGTTCGGCGGCCACGCCGCCGATTCGCTGTCGCTCGTGCTCTCCGGCGGGCCCCACCGGCTGCAGGTCGAGGACGGGCGTTACGAGCTGCGCGGCGGCACGCTGCGCGCCGCGGGCGCGGTGGAGAAGACCGTGGCGCCGTTCCCCGATTCGCTGTCGGCAACCGCGATCGTGCGCTGGCTGCGCGATGCCGCGGGCTGGCGCGGCGAGGTCACGTCCGAGGCGCTCCCGGTGGCGCCGTTCATCGCCAGCAGCGCCGGGGCGCCGGGTTGGAGCGGCCTCGCGTCGGGTCGTTTGACCCTCTCCGGCAGCCCGGCCCACCCGGTCGCCGATGTCGACGCCGAGGCCGACGGCTTCGGCTGGCGCGACATCCGCGCCGAGCGCGTCGAGCTGGCGGGGCATTACGCCGACGGCTGGTTCGTGGTGCCGAAGCTCACGGCCCGCCGGCAGAACGTGCAATCGACGGGCAGCGTCCGGCTGCCGCTCGAGCTGGCCCTGGGCGTCCCGCCGAGCGTTCCCGAGAAGCCGATCCAGGGCCAGGTGGACATCCCGGCCGGGGATCTCCAGGTCCTGCCCCTGGTCGTGCCCCAGCTCCAGAGCGCCCATGGCCGGTTCCAGCTCCGCGCGCAGCTCGGCGGCACGCCGCGTGCAATCCAGCTCTCGGGGAACGGGCAGATCCGCGACGGGGTCGTGCGCCCGATCAACCGCAGCGAGGTATTCCAGAACCTGAACGCCGACCTGCACTTCGACGAGAAGCAGATCACGCTCGACACGCTGTGGGCGAACCAGGGGCGGGCCGGGCGGGTGAACGCGAACGGCAGCGTGCAGCTCCAGCACGGCCGGCTCGACAATTACCGCTTTGCGCTGTCGCTGCGCGACGTGGCGGCGGCCGAGGAGGGGCTCTACGCGGTGCTGTTCGACGGGGACTTCGTGGTCAGCGACGGGCCGCGGATCGGCGGCGAGGTGCTGCCGGAGGTG
>DATNFC010000368.1:0-7973 GCA_035606545.1 Candidatus Methylomirabilota bacterium | reverse complement strand
GTTCCCGCGTCTCCGACTCGCTCAGCCTTTGAGCGTGGCGATCGGCTTCAGGCGCACGACGAGCGTGGCGAGCGCATGCGCACGCATCGCCTGGACGACTTGTGAAATGTCCTTGAACGAACCCGGTGCCTGCTCGGCGATATCTCCGGCTCCGTAGCGATAAAGTCGAATGCCTTTCTCGTACATCTCGCGCTGCACGTCGGCCGTGGAATAGCGCGCGGTGGCTTCGGGTTTGTCGAGCACGCGACCCGCGCCGTGATTCACCGAGTGATACGTCTGCACGGCGCCTTCGGCGGCGACGCCGATGTACGACGTGTCCCCCATCGATCCGGGGATGGGCAGCGGCTGCCCCGTGGTCGCGAACCGCGGATGCCCCAGCGAGGCCGAGGGCGGCAGCGCGCGACTGCCGCCATTGCGATGGATCCACACCGTTTGCCCGTTCCAGCGCTCGGCCTTGATGCTGACGTGGGAGCAGTCCACGAGCAGCGGCATGCGCAGCGACGGCTCGTGCAGCGTCAGCCGCGCCGCCTCGCGCAGGCGCTCGGTGATCGCGATGCGGTTCGCGAATCCGAAGTTCGAGACCGCGCTCACCGCGCGCGCGAACCGGCGACCGTCCTCGGAGTCCGCCGGCAACGCGTAGATCGGCGACGCCATCTCGGGCGTGCGCCAGCGCGCTTCGAGCTCCTCGAACTGCGCCTTCATCGTCTTGCTGCCGACGCCGCGCGAGCCGGTGTGCAGCATGAACACGGTGTCCCCGAGCTTCAGCCCGAGTTCTCGCGCGAGGGTCGCGTCGAGCACCTCGGTGACCTCCTGCAGCTCAAGGAAGTGGTTGCCCGCCCCGATCGTGCCGTAGCCGCGGCGACCCTTGCGCAGCGCCTTGCCCGGGATCGCGGCGAGGATCGCTTCGGGATCGTCGGTGTCGGTGGGCATCGTGCCGCCGTCCTCGATGCGACTCATCTCGTCGTCGTCGAGGCCGTACCGTTCGCGGCTCCACGCCCCGCCGCGCAGGAGGATGTCGCGCACCTCGCCCTCGCTCAGCACGTCCTCCGCGTGCTCGACCACCGGCACCGTCTTCATCAGCTCGCCGAACAGCGCGTCCATCACCGCGGGCGTGAACACCCGCGCCTCGAGCCCGGTGCGGATCACGCGCATGCCGCAGCAGATGCCGGTATCCACCGCGCGGGGCACGAGCGTGTCCGTGGTCGCGAAGCAGGTGCCCGTGGGACTGGGATTGCCGCCCTTGCGATGGATGTCCGGCAGCACCGCGACCGGATGGCTGACGCCCGGTGCGGCGGAGAGCTGCTCGAGCTGCGCCAGGGTCTCGGCGTCGGGCATCGTTGCGCCGCCGAGGAACAACCGGATCGGGGCGCCGCCGCGGGCGCTCTGGATCTCGGTGGAGAGCGCGGGGGTCAGGGTCACGGGTCCTCCTCGGGCACAGCGGTCAGCGCAGCGAGTCCACGGACACTCCCGGGCGCACGTCCAGCTCCCACAGGTCGTGGAACTTGCGCGAGAGGTGCGCGTCGCCGCCGTACACGAGCAGCTGCTTGCGTCGCGGGTCGAAGACGGCGAGATGATCGAGCCGCGGCTGCGGCCCGGGCGTGATGTTGATCCACTTGTCTGCGGCGAGGTCGAACGCCCAGACGTCGTTCAGGAAGCCCTCTTCGCCGTACCCGCCGAAACACACGAACCAATTGTGCCCGGCATCGAAGGCACCGGTCACGTGGCGCCGCATCGGCGGATGTGACTCCTTCGCCTTGATCTTCTTCCACCGCCCGGCGCTGTCCGGCGAGTCGGCGAAGTAGTAGGCCCAGGTGTCGTTCAGGAACGTGTGAGCGACCTTGTCCCAGCCGCCGAAGATCACCATCCGGTTCTTGATCGCATCGAAGACGGCGGCATGGTCGGAGCGCCCGGGAGCGTGGAGGTCTCCGCAACCGAGCTCGGTCCACTTCTCGAACGAGGGCGAGTGCGGGTCCAGGTCCAGCGCGCTCAGCCGCCATTCGTTCACATAGTCGATCGTGCCGGTGTTGTTGCGTCCGCCGAAGATCACCATGCGCTTGCCACGGCTGTCGTAGATCGCGGTGTGGTCCTCACGGCCGGGCGACGTGGTGTCGGTCATGTCCCGCCAGCGGAACGTCTTGAGGTCCAGGCTCCAGAGCTTGTTCGAGGTCAGCCCGTTCTCGCCGCCGTGGATGATCATCCGATGGCCGATCGGGTCGAGGATCGCCACGTGGTCCTCGCTCTCCGGCGGCGCCGGACCGGGGATCGTGGGCTTGGACCACACGAACCGGCCGAGGTCGAGCGTCCACACCTCGGCGAGGTCGCGGTTGTCGTCGCCCTTGCCGCCGTACAGGATCAGCCGGTTCGCCGCCGAGTCCACGACCGCCGTGCAGTCCTCCGCGGCGGGGGGCATGGGCGAGCTCTTCGGCGTTCGGTCCAGCCAGTCGCCGGGAGAAGGGCCGTGCTCCGGATGCGAGGCGTGCTTCGCGCTCGACGCCGCCTCTGCGGGCAGCCGCGGATGCACGATCAGGAAGGCGCCAATCAGGATCAGCGCCGCGACCGCGAGCAGCTTGTGCATGTGACGCGAATACTCCGGAGAACCTGCCGCGCGCCCGCTCAGCGTTCGCGCGGTCGTATGGGGAGGAAATATCGACCGCGTCCGTGCGCCAAAGACTCTAACTCTGGTGGCGCCCCGGACTCCAGAGAAACTCAGGGCGTGAGCACGATGCGTTGCACACGCACGTCTTTTCCGACGCTGAGCATCGCCCAGTAGGCGCCCGGCGGCGCGCCGCGATCGTGTGTGACACCACGCCACACCGCGTGATGCGGTCCCGCCTCCAGCACGCCGTCCACGAGCCGCGCCAGCCTGCGGCCGGTGGCGTCGTACACGTCGAGCGTCGCCTTGCCTTCGGCGGCGAGCGTGAAGTCGAGCGCGACCTCACCATGCGCCGGCATCGGCCGCGGCGGCGCGAGCGAGAGCGCCATGACCTTGGGTGGCACCCCCACCTGCCCGCCGCCCTTCACGATCGCGAAGCTGTCGCGCACGGTGCCCGAGGCGTCGAGGAAGCGCGCATCCAGCCGGTTGCCGTTGAAGTCCAGCACCAGCGAGCCGAGCGTGGAGATGGAGCTCACCATGCACGGCATCGACGACACGCCGTCCGACTTCGAGCTGCTCCCGGCGACCGTGTAGACCGCGCCCTCGAACGGCTGCTGCTGGATGTGCGGCTTGGTGTAGGCGCCGTTGCCGCCGACGCGGCCATCGCCGGGCCCCACCTTCATCGCGGCCGTGAGCGTGGTGCTGAGCCCGTAGTGGCCGTTCAGCAGGTACGAACGTTCGTAAGAATGACTGTGACCTGACAGCACCAGATCCACGCCCGTCGAGTCCAAGACCGGCAGGACGTTCTGGCGCATGTCGCGCATGCGGCCACCGCTGTCCCCCGAATCGTCCGAATCGTGGCTGCCCTTCGTGTACGGCGGATGGTGCCAGTAACACACCACCCAGGCAGCGTCCGTCGCGGCCAGGTCCTGGCGCAGCCACATGATCATCGGGCCGCCGAGCGTCCGGTCCGAGCCCTCGGAATCGAGGCAGATGAAGTGGACGTTGCCCCAGTCGTACGAGTAGTAGGACTCGCTGCCGGACGGCACGCCGCCGCACTGGCCGAGCGACGGCAGCGTGAAGAAGTCCAGGTAATCGTTGTTCGCCCCGGAATACAGGCCGTCGTGATTGCCACGGGTCGGGAACAGCGGCCACTTGCGCATCTCGAGCGGGTACTGGTTGAAGCAGCCGCTCTGGTAGTCCGAATCGGTCCCGGACGAGTAGGCATTGTCGCCGAGCATGAGCCACAGGTCGGCCGGCTGCGTTGCGCTGAACGTCTCGAATCGACTGCGCACGGACTCCGCAGCGGCGCCGTTCTCCCCCGAGTCCCCGACCACCCACACGCGCACCGGGGCGGTCGAGCCGGCCGGGGGTGCCGTGGTGCAGCGATACGTGGCATCCGGCGGCGTGAGCAGCGCGGTCGCGGTGCCGACCGCATACGGGTAGCTCTTCCGCGGCTGGAGCCCGGTGATCCTCACCTCGTGCTCGGTGGTGAGCAGGGGATCGGTCACCGAGAGCGTGTAGTTGCCGGGCGCCCCGCCCAGGTCCACGCGCGAGGCGGTGGCGATGTTCGTCCGCCAGCGGATCGTCATCTCGGTCGGAGACACCGCCTGCAGATAAGGTCCTCGCGTGATCGTCTGAGCCGAGGCGGTGGTCGCGCCGAGGCAGGCCGCGGCGATCGCGAGTCTCGTGCCCCGCTTCCAGGTGCCGGTCATGGTTGCGTCCCCTCGAGGGTGGGTAGCGGTTCAGAGAGAGAGGTTCGAAGCCTGGTTTCCAGCTCGCGCGAGGCGGCGTCGTTCGCGCCGCGCGATTCGAGGTGGGCCAGCGCCACGGTCCACGCCTCGCGCGCCTCCCACGGCCGGCCGGCGCGCGCGAGCAGGTCGCCACGCTGGGCGAGCAACCGCTCCGGCCGAGCGGCCACGGCGATCACCGCGTCGAGACGCCCGAGCGCCGCGTCGTAACGACCGGCCTCGGCCTCGAGGTCCACGAGCCGGCTGGCGAGGTTCCAGGCCCGCGGCCAGCGCTCGAGCCCCGCCTCGAGCACGCGGATGGCGCCGTCGGCACCCTCCGCCGGGCGGCCCTCGGCGACGCGCGAGCGCGCGAGGAAGTGGTCGGGAGTGGCCGCCTGGTCGCGCGCGAGCGCCGCGTCCATCACCGCCGCCGCCTCGTCCATGCGGCCCAGCCGGCTCAACGCCCCGGCGCGCAGCCACGGCACCCGCGGATCGGCGGCGAGCGCGATGTCCGGGCAGGCGTCGAGAACGCGGAGGACCTCGGCGGGACGACCCATGTCCTCCGCCAGGCCGGCACGGCAGAGCGCCAACAGACCGGAGTCCGGGATCTGCAGCGCGGCGCTGTCCAGGTCGGCCGCGGCTTCCGCCCAGTGGCCGTCGGCGCGCTCGATCTCGGCCCGGACGAGCAGGGCCATCGCCCGTCCTTCGCCGCGCGCGAGCCTGCCGTCGATCACGCGCAGCGTGATCTCGTCGTCGTGGGCGACGGCGCGGCTGGCCGCCAGGATGAGGAGGGCGATGCTGAAGACTCGGCGCAGCATTTCCGACCCAGGGTGAAGGACAAGGGCGAGGGAACGGGCGGAGCATCCTGCGCGGCCGCGTACGCAATTAGGGTAAACACCCGCGAGCGTCAAGTCATCACTCAATGAAGAAATTCGGGTGTTCGTCGCCGTCGGCGGAAGGGCGATGGCCGGCGCCCACGGAGAAGCGGCCCCCGACCCTCGCCGCTGAACTTGGACGTGGCCGCACCGGTCACCGAGCCGGTCAGTACCCTCTCCTCGGTCTCCTCCTGCGTCACGAGGAGGGTTCAATCGTGCGGCGCACTACGCTCCGACGTTGGCCGTCTCGCGCAGGAATCGTCCCGTGTGCGACGCCTCGCACGCGGCGATCACGTCCGGCGGGCCTTCGGCGAGCAACCGGCCGCCGGCGTCCCCACCATCCGGGCCCAGGTCCACGACCCAGTCGCTGCAGCGGATGAGATCCGTGTTGTGCTCCACGACCACGACCGTGTCGCCGCGCTGCGTGAGGTCGTCCAGCACGTCGAGCAGGCGCTGCACATCGGACCAATGGAGGCCTACCGTGGGCTCGTCGAGCACGTAGAGCGAGGGTCCCGCTCCGCGCTAGGCCAGCTCGCGCGCCACCTTGAGTCGCTGCGCCTCGCCGCCCGAGAGCTGAGTGGCCGGCTGGCCGAGACGCAGGTAGCCCAACCCCACCTGGCGCAGCACGTGCAGCGGGCGCGTGAACTTCGGCTCCTTCGCGAAGTGATCGAACGCGGCGTCCACGGTCATGTCCAGCGCCTCCTTCACGTTCACGCCGCGCACGCGCACGTCCAGCACCTCGGGCTTGAACCGCGAGCCGCCGCACACCTCGCACGGCACCATGAGGTCGGCGAGGAAGTACATCTCCACCTGCACCCAGCCCGCACCCTCACAGTGGTCGCAGCGCCCGCCCGCGGTGTTGAACGAGAACGCGCCGTCCTTGAGCCCGCGCGCCATCGCCGCCGGCTGGCGCGCGAACACCTCGCGCAGCGCGGCGTAGGCGCCCATGTAGGTGACCGGGCAGCTGCGCGGCGTGCGGCCGATCGGTGACTGGTCCACGAGCACGACGCGCTTGAGCGCGTCGAGTCCCTTCACGGCCCGGTGGGCGCCGATCGGCTCCTCCTCGCGGCCCTCGAACGTCCTGAGCGCCACGCGATAGAGCACCTCCTCGACCAGGCTGCTCTTTCCCGAGCCCGAGACGCCGGTGACGGAGGTCAGCCAGCCGAGCGGGAAGCGCGTGGTGACGTCCTTGAGATTGTGGTGCGTCGCGCCCTCCACCGTCACGAACCCGGCGGGCTTCCCGGTCCGCGCGGTGCGCGTGATGCGCTTCCTGCCGGTCAGGTACGCGCCGGTCGCGGACCCACTCTCGTCCCGGATGCCGGCCGCGGGCCCGGCGTAGAGCAGCCGGCCGCCCAGCTGGCCGGCGCCGGGGCCGAGGTCGGCCAGGTGCTGCGCGGCGCCGATCACGAGCGGGTCGTGCTCCACCACCACCACGGTGTTGGAGCGCGCCGTGAGCTCGCGGAGGATCGCGATCAGCCGCTCGGTGTCGCGCGGGTGGAGGCCGGCGGTGGGCTCGTCGAGCACGTAGAGCGTGTCGGCAAGGTTCGCGCCGAGCGCGTTCGCGAGCTCGATGCGCTGGCCCTCGCCGCCCGAGAGCGTGCGCGTGAGCCGGTCGAGCGTGAGGTAGCCCAGGTCCACGCGCAGCAGGAAGCGGAGCCGCGATTCCAGCTCCACGAGCGCCGGGCCGGCGATCGCCCGCTCGCTGTCGCCGAACTCGAGCCCGGCGAGGAAGCCAGCCGCCGAGGCGACGCTGCGCGCGCAGACCTGGGCGATGCTCTCGCCGCCCAACGTCACGCGCAGCGCCTCGGGCCGGAGTCGCGCGCCGCCGCAGTCCGCGCACGGCCGCGGCACCTGGTAGCGCTTGACCACGAACCGGTTGCCGGCCTTGTAGGACTTCTTCTGCAGGCGCTCGAGGAACGGGATCACGCCGCGGAACTCCTGGCCGCCCTCGAGCAGCAGCTTGCGATGCGAGGCCGGCAGCTCGCGCCACGGCTTCTCCAGCGAGACGCCCACGTCCTTCGCGAGTCTTTGCAGGCGCGGCCAGGCCACCGAGCGCCACGAGCCGGCCCACGGGGCGAGCGCACCGTCCTTGAGCGACTTGTCGTGGTCAGGGACGATCAGCTCGGGCGCGAACGTGAGCACGTCGCCGAAGCCGCGGCAGGTCGGGCAGACGCCGAGCGGGCTGTTGAACGAGAACAGCGCTGGCTCGGGACGCAGCGCCGGGGTGCCGCAGTGGGAGCACTCCCAACGTTCGTTGTAACGCGTCGGCGTCGACTCCCCGCGCACGATCGCCAGCTTCCCCTCGCCGCGGCGGAACGCCTGTTCGCAGGCCTCGACCAGGCGCTCGCGCTCGTCGGGCCGCCACTTGATCCGGTCCACGACCACGTGGACCTCGCGCGTGGACTTGCCGAGCGCGGGCACGGGGTCCATGTCCACAACCGCGCCGCCGATCCAGGCACGCGTGTAGCCGGCGCGCAGCAGGTGGCCGGCCTGCTCCGCCCACGACAGCTTCTGCGCCAGCGCCACCGGTGCCAGCACCAGCACCACCGACTCCGCCGGCCAGCCGGCCGCCTCGCGGGCGATCGACTGCGGCGAGTCGGCGGTCACCACCCGGCCACACTTCCCGCAGTGGACCGTGCCCAGCCGCGCGAACAGCAGCCGCAGGTAGTCGTGGACCTCCGTCGCCGTGGCCACCGTGCTGCGCGCGCTCCGCGCCGGGTTGCTCTGCTGGATGCTGACGGCCGGTGTGAGGCCGGTGATCGAGTCCACGTCCGG
>DATNFC010000367.1:0-8026 GCA_035606545.1 Candidatus Methylomirabilota bacterium | reverse complement strand
CTCGCGTGCCTCACGCGGCCGACGGCCATGCCGCTGCCGGTCGTGGTGGCACTCTGGGCATGGGCACCGTTGAGCCTCACGGTCGCCGCGAGCGATCGCCTGCGTCAGTTGGGGCTCCTGTTCCTCGGCCTCGTGCTCACGCTGGCGCCGTGGACGATCCGCAATGCGGTCGTGCTCCACGAGCTCGTGCCCATCAGCACGGGCGGCGGGCGCACGCTGCTCGACGCGAACAACGCCAAGGTCTGGGACGACCCCGTGATGCGCGGCAATGCGATCAGTACCGCCGAGGTCGAGCCGTGGCTGTCGAAGTTCAAGAACCACTCGGAGGTCGAGGTCGACCGGATGGCGAGCCAGGAGGCGATCGCGTTCGGGCTCTCGCGCTGGCGGCAGTGGCCGGTGATCGCGTGGGCGAAGCTCGCGCGCTTCTGGCGGCCGAACGCGATGACCGAGAGCACGGGGCGCTGGTTCCAGCGCGACTCGCTGCCCGACCGCATCCTGAGGCTGCTCGATCCGCTGCTCCTGTGGTCGCTGGTCGTGCTGCCGCTCGCGATCTGGGGTCTCGTCCGCACGCTGCGATCGACGCGACAGCACTTCCAGATGCTGCCGCTGCTCGTCATCGCCATGTTCACGCTGAGCGCGGTCGTGTTCTGGGGCGCACTGCGGATGCGCGTGCCGGTCGAGCCGCTCGTTGTGCTCTACGCGGCGGTGGGGTTGGCCGACGTCACCCGGCGCGTGCGGCTGCGCCGGGCCGGGATGGCGCTGATCTCGACGCGCCGCGGCTGAACGCGCATTCTCGCCGCGGGCCGCGCGGGCCCCTGCCCTTGCCGTGCGCGCCGGGGGCCATCCCCGCCCGCCGGTCCGGACGAATGCCGCGCCCGTCCCGGCCGCATGGGGCCGGCCGGACCGCCGTCCTATGGTGACGGGGTCGTATCCCGCGACCCCCGGCGTGCTCTCGCGCGCGCCGCTCCACGACCCGGGGCGCGGAAGACCAGGTCCCGCGACGCTCGTCACGTCGCGCCTTCCCCAAGGAGTGTGTCCGCGATGCGCTTCCCCGTTCTCCACCGTCTGCTGGTGGTGGTCGCGCTGATTGCGATGGCGTCGCCCGCCGCCGCCAAGAAGAAAGAAAAGAACCCGCCGAAGGACGCCGCCAAGACCGGCGCCCCCGCCGGGGCACCTGCCGCCGCTCCCGGCGACAAGCCGTTCGCGGAGTGGGGCAAGTTCACGAAGGACGCCGAGCAGAAGAAGGGCTTCCTCACCTACTGGAAGAAGCGCGACAACCTCTACCTCGAGATCGCGCCGGACCAGATGGAGAAGCCGTTCCTCTACGTGGTCAGCCTGTCGAAGGGCATCGGCTCGAACTTCGTGCTCGGTGGCCTGCCGCTCGACGACCGCATGCTGCAGTTCGAGCGCCACGGCGACCGCGTCTTCCTCGTCCAGGTGAACACCTGGTTGAACGCGCCCAAGGACACGCCGATCGGCAAGGCGCGCGACATCTCGATCCCGAACTCGATCGTGCAGACGTTCAAGATCGAGACCGAGAACGACCAGAAGGCGGTCCTGATCGACATCGGCGGGCTGCTCGTGTCCGACGTCACGGACCTGAGCGAGCAGATGAAGGGCGCGTTCAACAACGTCGCGATGCGCTTCGACAAGGAGCGCTCCGGGCTCGGGTCGCTGAAGACGTTCCCGGACAACACCGAATTCGAGGTCACGCTCACCTACACGCCGGCCGACCGCTCGCGGCTCCAGCTCGACGCGGTGCCGGACAACCGCTACATCCCGCTCGGTGTGCACTACTCGTTCACGCGCCTGCCCGCGAACCCGGCGCAGCCGCGCTGGGCCGACAATCGCGTCGGCTTCTTCCTCGACGCCGCGAAGGATTTCTCGCGCGACGACAAGGAGAACTTCTGGCTCCGCAACGTCCACCGCTGGCGGCTGGAGAAGAAGGACCCATCCGCCGCGGTCTCCGAGCCGGTGAAGCCGATCGTCTACTACATCGACTGGACCGTGCCGGACAAGTTCCGCCCGTGGGTGAAGGAGGGCGTCGAGAAGTGGCAGGCCGCGTTCGAGCTGGCCGGGTTCAAGAACGCGATCATCGCCAAGGACCCGCCGAAGGACGACGCCGACTGGGACCCGGAGGACGTGCGCTACAGCACGATCCGCTGGATCACGTCGAACGAGCCGAGCTTCGGGGCGATCGGGCCATCCCGCGTCGACCCGCGCACGGGTGAGATCTTCGACTCGGACATCCTGTTCGAGGCGAGCATGTTCCAGAACTACGCGAACAACTACCGGCGCTTCGCGGGCCCGGAGACGATCGCCGAGGGCGCGCTGCCCGAGAACGCGCTCAAGAACCTCCCGCCGGGCGCGAAGCTGGACCAGCTGTGCATGATGGGCAGCGGTCTCGAGGACGCCGGCGCGCTGCAGCACATCTCGCTCCTGATGGACGGCTCGCTCGAGCCGGGCAGCCCGGTGCCGGACGCGTTCCTCAAGACCGCGGTCGAATGGGCGGTCATGCACGAGGTCGGCCACGCGCTGGGGCTGCGCCACAACTTCCGCTCCAGCACGAGCACGCCGTACGACAAGCTCCAGGACACGGGCTTCACCGAGGCGAACGGCCTTTACTCCTCGGTGATGGAGTACCCGAGCCCGAACATCGACTACTCGAAGCGCAAGCAGGGCGACTGGTACACGACGACGTCGGGCACGTACGACCGCTGGGCGATCCGCTACGGCTACACGCCGAGCGGCGCCACGAGTCCCGAGGCCGACTACGCGTTCGCGCGCAAGATCGCGGACGAGTCGCTGGCGGCGGGCCACGAGTACTCGACCGACGAGGATACCTACCCCTCCGATGCGCCGGATCCGCGCTCGAACATCTACGACCTCGGCAGCGATCCGCTGCAGTTCGCGAAGGATCGCACCGCGTACATCGAGTCGCTGTGGCGCAATCCGCACTTCGAGGAGCGCGTCGTCGGGAAGTCGGGCGACCTGGGCGCGCTGCGCCGGGCCATGGACACCATGTTGGGGAGCTACGCGGTCGCCGCGGGCATGGCGGTGAAGTACGTGGGCGGCTCGTACATGTCGCGCGTGGACCGCGGCCAGCCGGGCGAGAAGGACCCCGTCGAACCGGTGAGCCCGGCCAAGCAGCGCGAGGCCGTGGACTTCCTCGGGCAGCGCGTCTGGGCGACGAACGCCATGGCGGCGCCCTCGGCGCTGCTCGAGCGGCTGCCCCCGAACCGCTGGTCGCACTGGGGCATGGGCCCGGGCGGCACGTTCGCCGGCCGGCAGGACTACGCCTGGAACGACCGCGTGCTCGCGGTGCAGACCACGATGCTCAACGCGATCACGGCGCCGGCGCTGCTCGCGCGTCTGCGCGAGCAGGAGACGCGCTCGGCGGAGCCGTATCGCATGAGCGAGCACTTCGACAAGCTCACCAAGTCGATCTGGGGCGAGGTGGGTGGCGCGACGCCGACCGCGATCAAGTCGCTGGACGGGCCGCAGACGCGCCGTGAGCTGCAGCGCGCGTTCGTGGACCGCATGGCGACGTACGTGGTCGAGCCGCCGACGGGCACGCCGGACGACGCGCGCGCCCTGGCCCGGCTGGCGCTGACGCGCGTGGACGCCCGTTGCGCACGGGCGCTCGCCGCGGCCACGCCGCTCGGCGACAACACGCGGGCGCACCTGCTCGAGACCCGCGCACGCATCCAGCGTGCGCTCGACGCCGGTCGCGAGACCGACAACGCCCCGGCCGCCGGCGCGCGACCGGGAGCGGTGATGATCCAGATGCCGAGGTGACGCTTCAGCTCCACTTCAAGTGATACTTTAAGTGGCCGGCGCCCCGGGGATCGCTCCCCGGGGCGCCGTGCATTCAGGGCGACCCCTTCTCGCTGCTCATGTTGGGGGGCGGCACGCGCACCGGGCGACCGGTCCAGCCTTTCAGCGCGCCCCGGACCTCGTCCTCGGCGGGCCGGCCGCGGAAGTCGAGCGGGTCGTCGCCGGCGCGCGGTGCACTTCCCCACTTCCAGAAGAACACGCCCGCGAGCCAGTCGTACGGATCCATGGCCGCGATCGCGGCCTCGAAGCACGCCCGCTGCGCCTCGTCCTCGTCCTCGCTCTCGACGCCGCCCGGACGGGTGACGTCGTCCCACGGCCTGACCGCGGCGTTCACCGACGCCGCGTAGCCCAGCTCCGCGATCAGCACCGGCCGGCCGAAGCGGCGGGCGACCGCGCGCAGCGTGCCCAGCGTCTTCGCCGCGCCGGCCCGGAGCACCGCCGGATCGTCGGTGCGCTGCTCGGCGAGCGGCGCATAGAACGACACCGCGATCACGTCGAGCGCGTCCCAGAACGGCACCCGGGGCGCCTCGTCCCACGTCGCGCAATAGCAGACGTTGCCCGCGTAGGCCTTGCGCACGCGGCCGATCAGCGATCGCCAGTGCTCGGGATCGGCCGCGGTGGCGCTCGCCAGCTCGTGGCCGATGAAGATGCCGTCCAGGCCCTCGCGCGCGGCGATCAGCGTCCAATGGATCACGAGCTGATCGTAGCCGTCGAGGAACTGCCGCCATGCCGAGGGGCCGAACTCGAGCTCCCCCTCCCAGCCGCGCGTCCACACGTGCGGCTTCAACCACACGCGCAGGCCGAGCGCGCGCGCGTGTGCCGCCGCCTCACAGATCGCCTCGTCGCTCTCGCCGTCCGGCCCGGCGCTCGTGCTGTTGCCCAGCACCGGCTGCCGCGGATCGGCGAGCCACGCGAACGGTGTCAGCGCCACCCAGTCGGCGCCCGCCTCCTTGATGCGCGCGAGCTCGCGCGCGCACGCCGCCGAGAGGTAGCCGCGCTCGAGACCGACGGCGTGAGCGAGGTCCACGCCGCGCTGGAAGCCATTCGCCGGCCGCCACGGCGCGCGGGCGCCCGCCGGCGGCGGCACGCGGTTGGCGCGAGCGAGCGAGTCGCCGAGCGCCTTGTAGCGCCGCTCGACATTCACCGCCGTCACGCCCGCGGCGCGACAGAGACTATCCAGCGTGCCGCCCGGATCGTCGCGGACGAGCGCCAGCAATGCCGCGCGCCGCGACGCGGACGGGGCGCTCTCCCACACCGCGCGCACGAGCAGCGCGCGCGCCGGCGTCCACACGAGCGGCGAACGCCAGTCGGGCGAGCCGGTCGCCGCCTCGCCGCCGGGCGCGCGCGTCGCGGCTTCAGCGGCCGTCGGCAGGAGCCCGGCGAAATACAGCCGCGAGAGCGCGCGCTCGAGGCGCTCGCCCTCGAAGCGCCCTGCCCAGTAGGTCGCGGCCGGCCGCCAGAACCGGGACGCTGCGTCACCACCGCACTGGAGCAGGCGCAGCCCGGCCACGGACCATAGATCGAGCGCGTCGCGGCTGAACGGCAGCGCCGCGTGCGCGGCGAGTGCTCCGCGGCCACCGAGCACGTGCTCGGCGAGCGTGCTGGATGTGATCGCGCCCTTCTCCTCCAGCGAGCGATAGAGCGTGAGCGACGGTTTCGCCGCGCCGGCGGGTGCGGCCAGCCCCGCAGCGGCCATGCGCGCGAGCAAGGCATCTGTCTCATGCGCCACGTCGGCGGCGAGCGGCAGGCCGGACGGCGAGCGCAGCACCACGCCGTCGCAGGGGGTGACCACGAGCGCGCTGACGTAGCGCTCGCGCTCGGCCTCGCGGTCGCGGTCACGGCGCGGGTCGTAGGCCCACGGGTGCGCCGGGTCCTGCGCGAAGCGGCCGCTGCGCGCGAGCTGGCCGTCGCGGACGATGCGCCAGTCTTCATCTAACAGCACCAGGTTCGAACGGTTCGCTAGCGCCGCCGGCGAGTTCGCGGCCGAGAGCAGCAGGAAGCGATCGGGCGCGAGCGGGTTCGCCCACGCGAGGTGGATGGCGTCCGCGGGGCGGTCGTAGACCTTCCCCTGCCAGGTGAAGCTGCCCGGCGCGAAGCGCACCGGGAGCGCGGGCGCGATGCGGTCCGTCCACGCGTTCTCGCGCGGGCTGCCCACCAGGTAGATGGGTCCGGCGGCGAACGCTTTCTCGTCCACGTCGCGGTCGGCCACGACCTGGCCGGAGTCGCCGCCGAACGCGCGCACGGCGAGCGTGAACGCGCGTGCGCGCAGGATCGCGGCGGCGGCCGGGTCTCGCGTGCCGTAGACGAACCGGAACGAGCGCGCGCCGCCGCGACGCTCCTCCATCTGTTCGCGGGTGAACCGCGGCGCGAGCAGGTCCAGCGCTGTCGCCGGCACCGCGACGACCAGCCACGCGAGCGCGACGAGAGCCGCGCGCTTTGATCCCACGCTACTTCGGGATGACGGCCTGGACGACGAACCGGACCGGATACGTCCGCGGCTGGTTCTCGATGATGAACACGAGATCGACGCCGAACGACTTGCCGGCGTACGTGGAGGCGCCCGTGTCCTCGGGCAGCAGCGGGCGGCGGAGCTGCGTGTCCGGCGTGCCGCCCGGGTCGAGCAGGTCGTCGCGCGCGAACACGTAGTCGCTGTAGCGCTGCTGCGGCATCACCTGTGTGAGCGCGTCGGGCGAGTAGCGGTCGCGGTAGCGCGTCGTCGAGTGGCCCACTTTGTCGCTGCGCCCGTTGGCGTCGTAGAACGTGGACTTGTCCCAGTCGATCTGCACGGGCCGGCCCTGCAGGTTCTCGACGCTGAAGTAGAGCGCGTTCGGCGACGGCCGGAACGCGAACGACACGTCGCGGTCGCGGTAGGCGAACGAGCTGCCGCCCGGAGGACCGGTCATGCGGAACTTGTAGACGAACATCGCGTCCGGCGAGCCGGGGATCGAGCCCACGGAGTCGGCCGCGTTCGAGACCGCGGTCGAGGCCGGGCGATCCGGCACCGTGGTGCGCGGCGGGGGTGCGAGGCCCGGGCTCGTGGACGCGCCACAGCCGGCACAGGCGAGCACGCAGGCGAGCGGCAGCCACAGGGCATGCGGTTCGCGATTGGAGCGCGGCATCGCGCGGAGGTTATCGGACCTTTCGGAGCGAGTCCAACGCCGGTCCCTGGAACGGCGAGCGCCCGACGTAGCCGGTGAGTTCCACGTAGCCCTCGCCGCGCACGGGTTTGCCGGCGCTCGTGCCGCTCACGACCACGCTCCCCTCCCAGTAGGCGACACCCCCCATCGTCGGCGCCACCAGCTCCTGGTCCGCGACCATGGGCTCGAGCTGGAGCGTGAGCAACGCCGAGGGGACGCGCACCTCCCAGCCACTCGGGTAGCGCCCTCCGGTGTGCGGGCTCACCCACTGGCCGCGCGAGCGGGTCTCGAACTCGTCCTTCACCAGCATGCGCGTGCTGCCGTCGGCTTCGACCAGCGTGCCGGACGAGCAGGAGTCGAGCCGGCCGTCGACCGTGCGCAGCCGGTAGAGCATGAGGTCGCGGCCGTCGGCGAGCTGCACCGAGAACCAGTCCCAGCCGGTGTGCGTGTTGCGCATCTGGTCGCTGCCGAACTCGTGGTCCATCCACGACCGGCCCTCGACCGCGAGCGTGTCCGAGCCGAGCACGAGCTTCCCGCGCGTGGCGAGGCGCGTGTACGAGTAATAGTGCGACGCGTTCCCCAGCCCCGCGCTCTTCTGGCTCACGCCGTCGCGGCCGTGGAACACGGGCGGCCGCTCGGGGGTGAGCTTCAGGTCGAGCGCGAACCCGGGCGCGTGGCCCACGAGCCGGTGCGTGGTGCGGTCGGCCTCGAGCCCGGCGTAGTCGTCCCCGACCCACACCAGGTAACGCGTGCTGTCCGCGCCGGCCAGGTCCAGCGCCTGGCGCTCGGCCCGGTCGTCGTAGCGGAAGCGGTTCCCGGTCTCGTCGGTGAGCGCCAGGTGGCGGAAGATCACCTGGCGGGCGCGCCATGCGGAGGCGGATGAAGCCGCCGAGCCCGCCGCGGCGCGCGCCGTGAGCGCGATGCGGAAGAACGTGAGCTCGAAGCCGAAGCGGCGCTCGCCCGCGCGCAGGTGGCCGGTGTAGTACCACCACTCGCTGCGCAACGTCGGGTGCGCCGCGTGGTCCTAGGGGAACGCGAACGCATACGGCGGC
>DATNFC010000366.1:0-2008 GCA_035606545.1 Candidatus Methylomirabilota bacterium | reverse complement strand
CAGGAACTGCACGCGAAGGGCGTGGTGGTGAAGGACGTCGATCGCGGCCTCGTGGACTTCTACTCGCTCATGGGCGACCGGCTCGTGTACCTCTGCTGGCAGGTGAGCGAGCCCGAGGTGTCGCATTGGCACACGCTCCAGGACGGCTTCGCGGGCCGGCAGCAGATCAAGGAAGCCGGGCTGGAGTGACATGACGCTGGTGACGGGGCCCCCGCAGACGGGGCCGAGACCGTTTGCCGACTTCGTGGCGCTCGATGCGGAGACGATCCGCGAGCGCACGTGGGCGGCGAAGCGCACCCTGGGACGCCGCGCGGTGATCCTCGGCCATCACTACCAGCGCGAGAGCATCATCGAGTTCGCGGACCTGCGTGGTGATTCCTTCAAGCTGTCGCAGCAGGCAGCGACGCAAAGCGCCGCGACATTCATCGTCTTCTGCGGCGTGCACTTCATGGCCGAGTCGGCGGACGTGCTCGCCCAGCCGCACCAGACCGTGATCCTCCCGGACCTGAAGGCAGGCTGCTCCATGGCCGACATGGCGTCGCTCGACGACGTCGAGGACGCCTGGGACCAGCTCCTGGCCGAGTGGGGCGACACGTTCACGCCGATCACGTACATGAACTCGAGCGCGGCGCTCAAGGCGTTCTGCGGCGCGCGAGGCGGCGTGGTGTGCACGTCGAGCAACGCGCGCGCGGCGCTGGAGTGGGCATGGGCGCGCAAGCCTCGCGTGCTGTTCTTCCCCGACCAGCACCTCGGGCGAAACACCGCGTTCACGATGGGCGTGCCGCTGGAGCAGATGGCGGAGTGGATCTGGCGCGCGCCGAAGCCGCGGCAGGTGAACGCGCGCGCGTTCGCGCCGGAGACGAAGCTCGTGCTGTGGCGCGGGTTCTGCTCGGTGCACACCAAGTTCGACTTTCGCCAGGTCCAGGAGGTCCGGGCCGAGGATGCGGCTGTGAAGGTCCTCGTCCATCCCGAGTGCCCGTTCGACGTGGTCCAGAACGCCGACCTCGTCGGCTCGACCGAGTTCATCATCGACCAGGTGCGAGCGGCGAAGCCCGGCACGAGCTGGGCGATCGGTACCGAGATCCACCTGGTCCACCGGCTCGCGCTCGAGCACCCCGAGCAGCGCATCCGGTCGCTGCAGAAGAACGTCTGCCCGTGCGCGACCATGAACCGCATCGACCCCGCGCACCTGTTGTGGGCGCTGGAGAACCTGGCGGCCGGCCACATCGTGAACCCGGTGCGCGTGCCCGACGGCGTGAAGCGCGACGCGCGGCTGGCGCTCGACCGCATGCTGGCGTTGAAGCCAGCGGCGGGGGCGCCGCATCCAGCGAAGGATTGAGAGCCACGATGAGTGATGGCGAACAGCCTGTAACGTCCGATCTGATCAGCATCGGCGAGCCCGGCGGCACGCACGACGTGGGTGTCTACGGCGCGCCGCGTCCCGCCGTGCCCGAGCGCGTGCCGCTCGCGCCGCGGACGAAGGGCTGCGCTTCGGGCGCCGGCAGCCTCGGCGCGGTCGAGCCCGGCGAGTTCCGCCGGCTGCCGCCGTGGCTCAAGATCCAGCTCCCCGGCAGCGGCGAGTACGCGGAGACAAAGGCGCTGCTCAAGGCGAACCGCCTCGCCACCGTGTGCGAAGAAGCGCGTTGCCCGAACCTCGGCCATTGCTGGGCGCGCGGCACGGCCACGATCATGATCCTCGGCGAGTTGTGCACGCGCCGCTGCGGCTTCTGCGCCGTGGCGCCGGGCAAGCCCAACGGCTTCGTCGACTGGGACGAGCCGCGCCGCGTGGGCGAGGCGGTGGCCGAGATGGGACTCCGGCACACCGTCATCACCTCCGTCGCGCGCGACGATCTCAAGGATGGCGGCAGCACCATCTTCGCCCAGGTGATCGAGTCGATCCGCGCCTCGTCGAAGACCGTGATCGAGGTCCTGATCCCCGACTTCCGTGGCCACGCCGACGACCTGCGGCGCGTAATCGACGCCCGACCCGACGTCATCAACCACAACA
>DATNFC010000365.1:0-10764 GCA_035606545.1 Candidatus Methylomirabilota bacterium | reverse complement strand
CGACTGCGTGCCCGCGCCCTCGCGCACGCCCAGCCAGTTGACGAACGTGAGCACGAAGATGGCGATGCAGCCCACGGCGAACTCCGGCGCATGCCCCCAGCCCATGACCTGGCAGAAGTAGAGTGCGAACACGCTGGTGATGCTGGCGATCACCGTGGGCTTGATCACCCACAGGTTCGCCCAGCCGAACGTGAATGCCCACGCGTCGCCGAAGCTCTCGCGGATGTAGACGTAGAGCCCGCCGGTCTTGGGCGAGCGCACCGCCAACTCGGTCAGGACCAGCGAGCCGCAGATCGAGAGCACGCCGCCCACGACCCAGGCGAGCAGCACGAGCGGCAGCGTCGGCAGCTCCTGCGCGACCGAGTGCGGCGAGCGGAAGATCCCCGAGCCGATGATGTTGCCCACCGTGATCGCGGTGGCGGCGTAGAGGCCGATCTGGCGCTTGAGTTCGGTGCCCTGCGTGGCGGCCATGCCTCGCTCCTCTCTGTGATTCCCCGGCGGCCCGGGGTGCTTCGAGCCCACGACCGCGCTCGCGAGCGCGGTCGGGCCGACGTCAGTCCGCCGAGACGCCCGCCACGAGGTCGGCGACGATGCGATCGGGCTTCACGCCCTCGGCTTCGGCGGTGAAGTTCGTCACGACGCGGTGACGCAGCACCGACGGCGCCACCGCGCGCACGTCCTCGATGCCGGGCGCGTAGCGCCCGTGGAGCACCGCGCGCGTCTTTGCACCCAGCACCAGGAACTGCGACGCGCGCGGACCCGCGCCCCAGCTCACCCACTGGCGCACGAACGGCGGCGCGTCGTCGCCGCCGCGCGTGGCGCGCGCGAGGCGCACGGCGTAGCGCACGACGTGATCGGTCACCGGGACGCGGCGCACGAGCTGCTGCAGCTCGAGGATCGCGTGGCCGTCGAGCACGCGCTCCAACTTCGGCACGTAGGACGACGTCGTCGAGGACACGATCTGCTCCTCCTCGGACTGCGACGGGTAGTCGACGCGAACGTTGAACATGAACCGGTCGAGCTGCGCTTCCGGCAGCGGGTAGGTGCCCTCCAGCTCGATCGGGTTCTGGGTCGCGAGCACGAAGAACGGCAGCTCGAGCGACATCGTCTGCCCGCCGGCCGTCACTTCCTTCTCCTGCATGGCCTGGAGCAGCGCCGCCTGCGTCTTGGGCGGCGTGCGGTTGATCTCGTCGGCGAGCACCACGTTCGCGAACACCGGGCCGTGGATAAAGCGCATCACGCGCCGGCCGGTGGAGGCGTCCTCCTCGAGCACGTCGGTGCCGGTGATGTCGCTCGGCATCAGATCAGGTGTGAACTGGATGCGGTTGAACTTGAGGTCCAACACCCTCGCGAGGCTCGAGATCAGCAGCGTCTTGGCGAGTCCCGGCACGCCCACGAGGAGCACGTGCCCACCCGCGAACAGTGCCGTGAGGAGCTGCTCGATCACGACGTCCTGGCCGACGATGGCCTTCCGCAGCTCGGCCATGATGCGCTCGCGCGCCTGGTTCAACCGCTGGACGGATTCGAGGTCGGTACTGGTCGCGGACACGGGGCGCCTTTCGGGAGGCGGGGGTACCAGCGCGCGGGCCGGAGCGACAACGGCGCGCCGAGCCACGGTGTAGAAGAGCGGCGAGCCTACAGGGGTGCTCCGGTAGCGGCAACGCACGCGCGCCCGGTGCGGTGCCGTGGGGTACGGGCGTGGCCGCGAGAGAATCGTTGACCCGGCCGTGACGCGATACAAGCCCTGGGGCGGTCGCCGCGCCCTGTCGCGCGCTCAACCAACCCGACTCACTTCACCGCCAGCCTCGCCACGCGGACGCGCGGGCCCTTGTCGCCGGGTTCGGTCCACGCGGCCCACGCGCCCTGCTCGCCGTGGGCGGCGACCGCGCCGCTCCGGACACCGCTGCCGAGGAACAGCCACGGCGTGAGCACGCCGTCGGGCTCGAGCCGTCGGAGCGCGAGCACCTTCCGCCCCGCGGACCCGGGCGACTCGCCGATCGCGCCCAGCAGCGTGCCGCGGCCGAGGCTCGCGATCATGGGACGCGATGCGTTTGCGAGGCTGTCGCCCAGCTCGCGCTTGGGCCCCGTTGCGCCCACCTCGACTCGCCACGGCACCAGATAGAGACCCGGCACGGGACGACCCGGCAGCAGGCTGTCGGCCGGCGACTCGCCCGTGTACCAGAAGTAGTGCCCGGCGCCGTTCTCGAGCGTCAGCACCGGGCCCACCGACGGACAGCCGGGAAGCTTCCAGCGATCCACCGAGATGAGCGTGTCGAGCACGAACCGGCGTGCGGCGTCGTGCGACACCACCACGCGCGGGTCGCGCAGGTCGTTCGTGGCGCCGCGGTAGGCCACCGCCACGTCGATCGCACCGTTCAGCCGCTGCGCGCTGTGCATGGCGATGCGACAGCACGCGCACACGTCGCCCGCGAGCCAGACGTCCGGGGTCCACGTGGCGCCGCCGTCGACGCTGGTGCTGGCGTAGATCTCGGCGAGCGCGGGCTCGTCCGCCAGCCCGGCCGAGGCGCGGCCGTCGATCCACGCCACGATCGGCCGTCCGTCCGGCATCACGTCCACGGCCGCAAACCCGTGGTAGCCGGAAGTGGGATCGTCGCGATCGCCGTTGACGAGGTGCATCGTGCCCCACGTGCGGCCGCCGTCGGCGCTCACGCGCGTGGCGAGGTCGTCGCCGTTCCCCTTGCTCGGCGCCCGCTTCGACGCCCACGCCGCCACGAGCAGTCCGTCGTGGCCCCAGGCGGCGACCGGCCGGCTCTCGGGATAGCTCGAGACCATGCCCTCGGCGACGTTCAACCGTGTGGGCTGGCTCCAGTGACCGCCCGAGTCCGTGCTCACCGCGAGCCACGCGTCGGTGGCGGCGCCCGCCGCATCGCGCGTCACCCAGGTGAGCGCCACGCGGCCGCCACGATCGACGGCGAGCGAGGGGTCGGCGGCCGTCACCCCGGACAGGAACGAGGGCGTGGCCTCCATGACGCGAGCCCACGGTGTACCCGTGGGCCGCGGCGCGCACGCGGCGAGCAGCCCGAGGGGAAGGGCGATCGCGGTCAGCCGACGAGCGGATGTCGATTTGCGCATGAGGGATCCCGGTCCGTTCCCGCCGCGGCGGCCCGCGCGGATCGCAGACTGATACCACGCGTTGGGGCGCGCGCGCTCCGGGTCGCGCGAAAATACCTGCCCTGAGGCGGCGGGCGGGCCGGTCTACCGGCCCAGTTTCACCACCCGGATCGTCGGACCCGTTGTCACGGGCACCCCGCCGGCGATGCCGCTGAAGCGCACCCAGTAGACGCCCGCGGGGGTCGCGATCCCGCGTTCGTCGCGACCATCCCAGGTCGCGGCACCGCCCGTGGTCGCGAGCCGGCGCACCATGCGGCCCGAGGCGTCGATCACGCTGAGCGTGCCCGCGCCGGGCGCGTGCAGCGTGAGCGCGTGCTCGAACGGCGAGGGTTGGGCGCGGATCGCGGCGAGCGGCGCCGGCCTGCCGCCGACGTGCGTGCTCGGCCGCGGCACCGGGCCGATGACGGTGAACGCGAATCGCGCGTCGGACGGCGCCACCGGCACGTAGCGGCCGGTGCACACCTGGCACGAAGCGTCGTCGATGCGGTAGACGAAGCCGCGCAGCACCATCGCGCCGCTGCCGACGCTCACCACCTCCGCCCAGGGCACGTAGTAGGGCAGCGTGAAGTCGCCGCGCGCCGCGAGCGTGCCGCCCACGCGCGGCCACGCACTCGTGACGCTTTGGAACGAGTCGGGGATCGCGACCGTGGCGTACACCGCGAACCGCGTCGCCACCCAGTCGCGCGGCGGCACCACGAGCGTGTCGCCGAAGCCCTCGCCCATGTGGAGCGTGCCCGCGACCTCCTCCACCACCGAGTCCGCCGCGACCTCCGCGTGCCACACGCCGACGTCGGGACCGACGCGCGCGAGCATCGCGGCGAGGTTCAGCCGGCCGTGCGCGGTCTGCGGATCGATGCCCGGCGCGCCGATGTCGTCGGCCGACTCGCGGATGACGTGCTGGACGTCGGTGTCGATCAGCTCCGGCCGCGCCGCTGCGAGCAGCCCCACGGCGCCGGTCACGTGCGGCGCGGCGGCCGACGTGCCGCCGAAGATGGCGTATCCGGGGTAGCTCTGGCCCGCGCCGCTCGGGTAGGTCATGAACGTGGTGAAGATGTTCGGGCTCCCGGGCGCCACGAGGTCGAGGCCCGAAGGATACGACGAGAAGCTCGCGCGCTGGTCGCGCTCGTCGCTCGCGCCGACCGAGATCGCGAGGCCGTCGCGCGCGTACTGCGCCGGGTAGAGCGGGATCAACGCCTCGACGGGATCGAACCCCGAGTTGCCCGACGCGCCCACCGGCACGCAGCCGTTCAGGAGCGCGTACGTGAGCGCCAGGCGCTCGAGCCGGCTCGGGCCCTCGCCCGCGAACGACATGTTCACGGCGCGCGCGCCCGCGTCGGCGGCGTGGATGATGCCGCGCGCGATGTCGAATGTGCTCGCCTCGCCGCTGGTGTCGGGCGCGATCTTGATGGGGACGATGCGGCAGCCGGCGTTCGTCGCGCCGTCGCCGCCGCAGACGCCGGCGATGCCGGTGTTGGCCGCGAAGTGGGCGCCGTCGTTCGTGCGCGAGGCCATGATGCCCACGACCGGCGTCCCGTGTCCGTAGTAGTCGAACACGGTGCGGTTCGGCGAATCGGTGGCGTTGAACTCGTCGACGATGCGTGATGTGCCGTCGGGCATGAGCCCGCCCAGTTCGGGCTGCGCCGGGTCGATGCCGGTGTCGGCCACCGCGAGCTTCACGTCGTTCGCGCCCACCGAGGTCTGCCACGCGGTGACGGCGTCGACGTCGGCGCCGGCGACGCCATGGAACGGCCCGCCGGGGCCGACGTTCATGAGCGCCCACTGGTTGCCGGAGCGCAGGTAGGGATCGTTCGCGAGCGTGTCGAGCCCGGTGATCGCGCGCGCGGGGGCGGGCGCCGGGCCGATCAGGCCCGGGAGCATCGTGCGACTCGAGTTGGGCTCGACCCAGTCCACGAGCGGATCGCCCGCCAGCGCCACGAGCGCCGAGGTGGCGAGTGCCGCGTCGGGCGCTTCCACGAGGACGATGCGCTCGGGGTGGAAGCGGTAGGGCGCGGGCAGCGGACGCGTCGTGGCGCTCATCGGTTCGCGCAGCGTGCGCGTGGCGCGGACGCCGAGCGCGCTGAACCGCCCGCGGACCGATGCCGGCAGCGTGCCCACCGAGCGCACCACGTGGCCGGGAGCGGCGCCCGCCGAGAGTTGGACGATCAGCTCGCGCGGGGCGTCCCCGGCGAGCGCGGGAGCGGTCGGGGCGAGGAGGGCGAGGGCCGGAACGATGAAGAGGAGAGTGCGCATGGCGTGTGTGCGGGGGACGGGCAACGAGGGCTCGAGGTCCCAGCCTAGCGCCCGCGCCCATCGCCCCGCCATGGGCACGTTGGGGCCAGGGCGCTCACGCGGTGGCCGCCGCCGCTACCTCGCGTCCGTGCTCTCGAACTCCTTCCGCGCCGTGTTCGAGAGGCGCAGCTCGTCGACCAGGCCGTTGAGCGCGTACCAGGGCAGCGGCGCGTTCGCGAGGTCCTGCTTCAGCTCGCCACTCAGGTCGGTGAGACGGCGTGGGTCGAGCGCGTTGCCGATCACGAGCGGCGCCTCGGAGCGCTTGATGCCGTTCGCGACCGCCACCTGCACGTCGAGCCGGCCGTCGATGAAGATGCGCACCACCTCGCCGTCGACGCTGGCGGCCACGTGCACCCAGCGGTCCGTGGGCAGCGTGGTGCTGGACGAGAAGCGCTGCAGGCTGTTCGCGGTCTCGGGCCGGAACGCGAACACGAGCCGGCCGGTGATGAACGGTCCTACCACCTCGCTGAACCAGCCGGGGCTCGGTGTCTGGGTGGCGACGAGATCGCGGCCCACGATGCCCAGGACCCAGCTCTGCTCGGTGGGGATCGGTGACCAGCGCATCGCGATCGGCGACAGCTCGTAGGACGAGATGGCGTTGATGAAGATCCACGCCTCGACCGTGAAGGCGCGCGGCGACTCCATGACCGGGTTGTAGGGCACGACCACGAACGACTGCACGGTGGCGGTGAACGAGCGCGCGCTCTTGAAGCGGCCGAACTCGACGCGCGCGTCGGGACCGGCGACGCCGTTCATCCGGAACGGTCCCGAATCCTGCACGCGCGGTCCGCTGCGCTCGTCGAAGTGCCAGAGACCCACGGTGGCCGAGTCCGCGGTCGTCTGCTCGGGCGGGAGCCGCGGCGGTTCCGGTGCGAACCCGTTCGTGGACTTGGCCTCGTGGTGCGCGCAGCCGCCGAGCGCGAGCAGCGCCGCGCACGCAAACGGAGCCAGCCATCGACGCGTCACGGTGTGCCCCCCAGGTTCTTCAACGCCGTCTTCGCCTGCTCCAGGTGCGCCTGGTCCCCCACGGCGGCGAACGTGTACAACATCCGCTGCAGCGTCACCGGGTCGGCGGTGGCGTCCACCACCGTGGCCCAGTAGCGCGCCGCGGTCTCGTCGTCGCCCTTCATCACCGCCACCCAGCCGCGTCCGATGACCACGTCGGGCGAGCCGGGGCGGAGGCGATCGTAGCGGTCATAGTACGCGAGCGCGCCATCGGGGTCCTTCATCTGCAGGCGGTTCTCGGCGGCGAGCAGGAGCACGTTCAGGTCCTGCGGCGCCAGCACCAGCAGCTGATCGATGTAGACCTGGGCCTGCTCGTGGTTGCGGTGCGAGAACTCGTGCATGGCGAGGAACACGCGCGCCTGAACGTCCTTCTCGTTCACGAGCACCCGCGCGCGCGCGCGGTGGAGTGCCTCCAGCGTGTCGAGGCCCGCCCATGCGGGCTCGCGCCCGAAGTCGGCGCCGATCTCGTAGACGAGCGCCGGCCAGTGCGCCGTGGCGGCGCGCACGGTGAGCCCGGGCGCACGACTCGTGGAGTCGAGCAGCCACTCGAACCGCGGCCGCATCTCGGCCTCGGGCCACGAGAAGTAGAGCCAGCGGGCGCCCGTGCGCCGCGCGGCGTCGCCCCATGCGGAGAGCGAGTCGGTGAGCGGCAGCGTCAGCGGCGTCATGCCGGCGTACCAGGCGAAGTGGGGCTTGCGCGCCAGCACCTTGTCGCCAGGCTTCACGAACGGCCGCACCTCTTCACCCGCGGCGCGCGCTTCGACGGGGAGCTGGTAGAGCACGCGCGCGGCGAACGCGCGCGTGACGCCGAGCGCGGGCACGAGCACGAGCGGCAGCAGCAGGAGCTTCAACCACACGCCGCCGGTCACGAGCGCATACCGCGGCGAGCTGAACGTCAGGCCGGCGAGCGCGCACCAGAGCGGCAGCACGGCGAGCGAGTAGCGCTCGGAGTGGAACGCGGGGACGAGGATCAGGAAGAAGAGCGCCATCGCTGCGAGCAGCGGCCGGAGCTTTCCGAGGAGTCCGTCTTTCCACGCGAACCACGCTCCGAACAGCGCCGCTAGCGCCAGCGGCACACCGGTGAGTTTCTGGGCGTCGAGCCGCAGGTGGTCGAGGAGGTTGAAGCCCACACGCCTCAGCACCGCCACCGGATCTCGCGCCAGCACGGACCACGGCGTGGGGAACTGGCCCTCCATGTCGCGCTCGTAGATGTCCCAGACGATGCCGTGCGGCCGCGCGAACACTTCGAAGGCGATGTTGTGGTGGAGCTGGAACCGCATCGCGCCGCCGTGGCTCGCCGAGTACACGACCCACGGCAGCACCGGGGCCAGGAACCCGGCCGCGAACAGCAGCGACGCCCGCAGCCGGCCGCCCTTCGCGACGCCGTTCCAGCCGAAGCCGATCGCCAGCAGCCCCGCCGGCAGCAGCGCGACGCTGTTGTAGCGCGTCAGGAACGCGCACGCCGCGAGCACGCCGCCTGCGAACAGGCGCCGCGGGCTCGGCGAGTCCGCGCGCGCACCGAGCAGCGCCCACAGCGCTGCCGCCTGGAGCGCGAACGCGGGCGCATCGGTGGTGACCGACCAGCCGTAGCGGAAGAACTGCGCGTTCGTGGCCATGAACACGATCGCGAGCAGTGCGACGCCCGGCCCGACGCGCCGAGCGAGCAGCGAGCGCCAGAGCAGGAGTGCCGCGGTCATCGCGACCGCGGCGATGAGACCCGCGGCGAGGAAGAGGTCGCGGACGACCAGCCCCAGCCCAGCCAGCAGCAGCTCGAACATCGGTCCTACTACACCGTATCGAGACGGGATCAGGTGGCCGTGTTGGATCATGCGCGCGCCGGGACCGTACGAGCCGTAGAAGTCGGTCTCGGTGAACACGTCGCCGACGCGGTGCGGGCCGAACGCGAGCCACAGCGTCAGCGCGCCGTAGACCGCGGCGACGGCCCAGGCCGCCCAGGTGAGCGCGGGCCAGGCCGGGGCGTCCGCGCCGTGGAGGCTGATCACGGGCCGCCCGGCGGCGGCGGGCGTTGGGCTTTGGGAGGACGGCCGGTCCCGGCGACCGGGACGGCCGACGCGGGTCATCGCCACGGCAGGGGGCCGATCGGTGCGGGGCGCAGAGGCGGGGGGCCAAACATGACCGAGGATTCTAGCGAAGGCCGCGCGCGGGTGCCGGGGGTGCGAGCGGTCGGGCTTGTCGCGAGCCCCGCGGCTTGCGCGGCCCCGTCCCTCGGTCCTGGAAACGGAACGGCGGCGAGACCGTAGGTCTCGCCGCCTCAGAACCGGGGAGAGAGAGGGGTCCCGGCTGTTCATCCGCGGATGACGCCCGTGGGGAGCTGGCGCCAACCACTGCCTTGCCTGCACGTCACCGCACGACCTGCAAGCATCACCTCGAACCGCACATCGATCCGTGCAGAGAGACACGAATCACGGGCGCACCATTGCAAGCCGCAGGCCAGACTTGCTCTTGCTGTGCGAACACGCTGCGCGCCTTCCCGATATGGCATTCTCGGGCACGCGCTGAGCGCCCGGGGCGCAGCCGCAGCGGCTGAAACCGTCGCCCGCACCGACAGTCGACGTCATGGGACCACCCGCAAGAGGACGCTTTGCATGTCCACGCCCGCCGAACAGAACGTGGGGCTGTGCGCTCGCTGCCGGCACGCGCGGCAGGTGGCGACGCCGCGGAGCCTGTTCTGGCTGTGCGAGCGCTCGCGTACGGACTCGAGTTACGCGCGTTACCCGCGGCTCCCGATGCTCGACTGCCCAGGATTCGAGGCCGGGACACCCGTCGGGCCTCTGCCCGGCGAGGGCGGTCAGCAGAAGAAGTGACGGTCCGCCTTACGGCAGGACGATCAAGCGCGCCACCTTCGCCATGCCGCGCGTCCTGAAGCTCGCGAAGTAGAGCCCCGCGGGCAACGTCCTGCTGCCGTCGCGCGTGGCCTGCCAGTCGATGTGGTGCCGACCCGCGGGCCAGTCGCCGTCCGCGAGCGACGCCACGCGTCGGCCGCCCGCGTCGAAGATGGCGAGCGAGACGGCCGCCGGCTCGGGGAGGTCGAACGCGAATCGAGCCGAGCGGTGGAGCGGGTTCGGCGCCGGCGGCGCGAACCGGAGCACCGTCGGGATGCCGTCGGCGCCACCGTTGCTGCGGATCGTGGCGCTCAGGTTCACATACAGCGTGTCGTAGGCCAGCGCTCCAGGCAGCGGTTCGTCGGCGGGCGCGATCCGCAGCTGGGCCGCGTACGGCTGTCCGGAAGCGGCGTTCGCGGCGTCGAACGTCACCGCGTACGTGGCGGCGTCGGTGATCGGCGTCGGCGCCGGGCCCTGGAACGAGAAGCCGGGATCGCCGGCCGCGGCGCTCTGCGAGTCCCCGGCGAGCATCATCACCGGAACCTGCACCATGTATTCGTTCGTGCGCACGAGCCTCGCCTGCAGCGGCGAGTAGCCGCGGTTGAACAGCCGGAGCGAGCGCTCGGTGACGCTGCCTGGCTCCACGGTGCCGAAGTCCAGCGAGGTGGTCGTCACAGCGGCCGACGAATCCAGCGACGGCACCGCGTGCGCGAGCACGCGGCCCGAGAGGAGGACGCTCTTCGCCGTGGTGTCGAGGTCGTTCGAGTTGATCGTGAGCGTGCCCGACTTCACGCCGACGGTCGCCGTGCTCATGCCGAGCGTCTGCAGATCCGGGACCTGGCCCGCCGGCTTGTTGAACGAGCCGCCGTTCGCCGTGAACCCGGCCGGCGCCGTGAGCGAGTAGCTGAGCGCCGCCGCGGGCGCGGCCGCGTTGTTCACGCCGATGCCGTGGAGTGCGGTGCCACCCACGATCGCGTCGCCGAAGTCGGCCTGGCTCGTGACGAAGAGCTTGGCAGGGAGCTGGAGCGTGGCGATCACCGGCAGGTGGTCACTCGAGAGCCGGAGGGCCGCCGCGACGACGATGCCCACCGCCGTGTTGATGCCGCCGCCGTCGATCGAGTCGTTGTAGTGGAGGCCGTCGTTGCCGTAGGCGCCGTAACCACTGGGGAGCGAGCCGCCGACCATGTCCAGGCCCACGCCGTCGTTCAGCGAGTACGAGCTCAAGACGATGTCGAAGCGGTCGTCCATGCCGCCGCTGCTGCCGATGCAGCCGGCGCCCGCGCACGGCGACTGCGAATGCAACGGCGCGAACGCCGGGTTGTTCCACACGCCGGAGAGGGTCTGCGGATCCTTCATCCGCCCGTCGTTGTCGGGCTGGGACTCGGTGAGCCGCGTGTAGCCCACCTCGAACGAGCCGTAGAAGTTCGTGTCGCCGCCCACGAGCAGGTTCGTGCCCGCCGGCGCCGCGTTCAACGTGTTGCGCAGGTTCGTGCAC
>DATNFC010000364.1:0-11015 GCA_035606545.1 Candidatus Methylomirabilota bacterium | reverse complement strand
GGACAAGTCGGGCGGTCTCTCCGTGGACAACTCGAGCGCCGAGAACCATTGCACGATCTACGCGATCGGTGAATCGCCGAAGGATGCGAACGTGGTCTGGGTCGGCACCGACGACGGCAACCTCCAGGTCACCGGAGACGGCGGCAGGACGTGGTCGAACGTGACGAAGAACCTGCCCGGCCTGGCCCCGTGCACGTGGATCTCCTACGTCTCGCCCTCGCCGCACGACGCCGCGACCTGCTTCGTCACCGCCGACGGCCACATGCTCGGCGACTTCGCGCCGCACGTGTTCGTGACCCACGACTTCGGCAAGACGTGGACGGCGCTCGCCGATCCCGCGGTGATGACGGGCTATGCGCACTGCGTGCGGCAGGACCTCGTGAATCCCGACCTCGTGTTCGCCGGCACGGAGTGGGGGCTCTACGCCTCGTTGGACGGCGGCAAGCAGTGGGCGCAGGTGAAGGCCGGCATCCCCAACGTCGCGGTGCGCGACCTGGCGATCCACCCGCGCGAGGGCGATCTGCTCGTGGCCACGCACGGCCGCGGCATCTACGTGATCGACAACCTCTCGCCGCTGCGCTCGCTGACGCGCGACAAGCTCGCGGCCGACGCCGCGTTCCTCGCCACCCGGCCGAACGCGCTCGCGATCCCGCGCCAGGAGCAGCGCTTCTCCGGCAGCACCGGCTGGAGCGGCGACGAGCTGCCCGAGTCCGCGATCATCACCTATTACCTGAAGAAGCGGCACTTGATCGGCGACCTGCGGCTCGAGGTGTTCGACGCGTCGGGGAAGAAGCTGGCCACGATCAACGGCGGCCGCCGCCGCGGCATCAACCGCGTCGAGTGGCCGATGCGATTGAAGGGTCCGAAGCTTCCTCCCGCTGCGAACCTGGTGCCGAATCAGTTCGCATCCGTGGGACCGCGCGCCGCCGCGGGCACGTACACGGCGAAGCTGACGAAGAACAAGGACACGTTCACGACCACGTTCACGCTGGTGGCCGATCCGCGCTCGACGCATACGGCTGCGGACCGCGCCGAGCAGGTGAAGCTCGTGAACCGGCTCTACGACCGGCTCGGCGACCTCACGTACACGGTCGAGGGCACGCAAGCCATCCGTGACTCCGCTCGCGCGCGAGCGCGAGCGGTCGGCAAGGACGCGCTGGCCACGAAGCTCAACGCGTTCGCCGACAAGGTCGACGCGTTCCGCGGCACGCTGGTCGCGGCGCGTGAAGGCGGCCGGCTGACCGGGGAGGAGCGGCTGCGCGAGCAGTTGGGCGACCTCTACGGCAAGGTGAACGGCTACGATGGCCGGCCGACGAACGGCCAGATCGCGCTTGCGGGCGTGCTCGAGGGCGAGCTGAAGCAGGGCGAGGCCGATTTCGGAGCGCTGCTCGCGAAGGACCTGCCCGCGCTCAACAACGGGCTCAGGGGAAAGAAGCTGCCCGAGATCACGCGCGAGTCGCGCGAGGCGTGGGACAAGCGGAGCGAGGAGGCGGCGAAGGGCAGCGGCGGGCTCGAGTTCCTGCGCGCGCTGTCAGCGCTCGGCTACGGGGACGTGACCGACGACGAGTGACGTCGTCGCGTCACGCGCGGCCCGTCCGGAGTTCCGGGCGGAGCCGCGCTGCGTTCACGCGCGCTGGAGCAGCATGAGCGCGTAGCCCATCGTGGCGTGGCCCCAGCGGGCGTAGGCGTCCGCCCAGCGGTCGATGCGCTCGCGGAACGCCGCGGCCTCCGGGTCGCGCGGGTGAGCGTCGCACCACGCGCGAACGTTCGCGGCGTACGCGTGCTCGTAGTCGTCCCACTGGGCCGGCGTGCTCTCGTGCACCGCGAGCGGCCGCCAGCCGGCGGCTTCGGCGCTCGCGACCACCGCGGCAAGCGGCTCCATGTCGTCGGCCGCGATGCCGGTGCTCTGCAGATATGCGGCCGCAGGGGCTTGCCGCCAGTAACCCGGGCCGAGCAACGCATGGCCGCCGGGCTCGAGCAGCGCGGCGATGCGAATGAGGGCCATGTCCCAGCCGCCGAACGCGTGCAACGCGCCGGTGCAGATCACGAGCGGGAACCGTTCACCCGCGAGCGTGTCGTGGGCGAAGTCGGACTCGAGGATGCGGACGCGCCCAGTGCCGAGCGCCCGTGCCTCCGCCGCGAACGCGGGATTGGGTTCGATCCCGACGCCCGTGCCGCCCCAGCGCTCGACCGCGCGCACGAGCAGCACGCCTTTGCCGCAGCCCACATCCAGCACGCGCGCGGGGCCGGGTGCCGGGATACGCGACAGCATCGCGTCGAAGCTCGCCTCGCTCACGGGCCCGAGGATCGACCGGCCCTCGTGCGCGATCGTGGTGAAGCGCCAGCGCGCTTCGCTCACCGCTTCGAGGCGCCCTCGCTCGCGCGGCCGTGCTCGGTGTACGCCTTCTTCAACCGCTTCATGAGATCGTCGCGGCGCTCATAGAGCCGCTTGCGCGTGCGCGGCGCGTGGCGCGCGAGCGCGTACGCGGTGAGGAGCGGCAGGCCGATCGTGGAGTCGGTGTAGCAGATCACCGTGCCCGGGAGCTGGTCGGGATCGATCTTGCCCCAGCTCACGGCCTCGGCCGGCGTGGCCCCCGAGAGGCCGCCGGTGTCGGGACGCGCGTCGGTCACCGCGAGGAAGTAGTCGTGGCCCTTCTCCGCGATCCCCAGCACCTCCTGGATCTGCGGCTCGGTCTGGAGCAGGAAGTTCTTCGGGCTGCCGCCGCCCAGGATCCACACCGCGCTCTTGCCACCGTTCACCTTGGCGTCCCAAACGATCGCCGCCGTCTCGTTGACGTCGGCGTTCACATCGAGCAGCAGCTTGTTCCCCTCGAGCGCCTTCGCGGCCACGTTCATGCCGATCGACGAATCGCCGGGCGACGACGTGTACACGGGCACGCCGAACTCCCACGCCGCCGCGAGCAGCGAGCGGCGCTTGAGGCCCAGCTTGTCCTCTCGCGCACGCAAATACTTCCCACAGAGAAAATGGAACTCGGCCGTGCTCATCGTGCGCTGGAACTCGGGCGCCGAGATGATCTCGCGGAAGAACGCGTCGGTGTCGAGCAGGACGTTGTAGTCGAAGAACACGTCGTAGATGCGCACCACGCCCTTCTCGCGCAGCTCCACGTCGTCCACCTGGAACGTGCCCTGGTGCATGCTGAGCCCGAGGCCGAAATGGGCGTCGTGGTACAGGTTCGCGCCCGTCGACACGATCCAGTCCACGAAGCCCGCCTCGAGCAGCGGGATCAACGCGCTCATGCCCAACCCGGCGGGCGTGAGCGCGCCGGTGATCGACAGCGCCACGGTCACGTCGTCCTGCAGCATGCGCTCGGTGAGCAGTCGCGCGCCCTCGCGCAGGCGCGCGCCGTTGTAGGCGAGGAACGCCGAGTCGATGAGGTCGGCAGCGGTCTCGCGCCCGGTGATGGCGGGCGGATCGATGCGGCGGCCGCTCAGGTGGCGATGCGATTTCCGGGGTCCGGACATGGAAACGAGCCTCGAGGGTATGGTGCCGGCGACGGGCCGCGCAGCATAACCCAGCGCTGCGCGGCGTGGGCGGAGGGGTTCCGGGTCCGCCGGTCGTCGAGCGGGCCGTCGGGTCTCACCACGGCGCGCCCTTCGTGGCCAGTGCCTGCACCTCGGCGACGGCCGCCGCGATCGCCTTGGTGTCGATGTTCGGGTCGGCTGGGAACAGGCCGACCTTCGACAACCGCTCGATCAGCGGCACCCAGCGTGCCTCCTTCGCGAACACCTGCTTGAAGATCTTGAGCGACTCCGCGCGGTTGCCGTTCCAGTACATCGTGACCGCGGCCCAGAACTGCAGCTCGACGACGTCGGGCGCGAGTTTCATCGCCTCCGCATAGGCTGTGGCGGCCTCGGCCGTCTTGCTCGCGGTCGTGAACGCGTCGCCCTGGTCCTCGAGGTTGTAGGCGCGGCGCAGCCGCAGCAGCCGGCGCAGCTCGACGAGCGGGTGATCGTGGTCCTCGACGCGCAGGTTCACCACCACGTTGTCCCACGGGTTCGGGCCGGCCTCGCCCTTCACCAC
Organism: Candidatus Methylomirabilota bacterium; assembly: GCA_035606545.1. Classification (GTDB taxonomy): domain Bacteria; phylum Eisenbacteria; class RBG-16-71-46; order RBG-16-71-46; family RBG-16-71-46; genus JAIOPA01. Next base: position 6,973 of record DATNFC010000364.1, on the reverse strand, counting down.
GACCATCGCCGCGGACTGCCGGCCGCGGATGTCGCCGCCAGCCTTCTCCGCGGCCTCGAGCGCCTGCATCAGCCGTTCGGCGAGATCGCCCTGCGCCTTCTCGTACGCCGCCTTCATCGCCGGCCAGATGTTCACGTTCGCCATCAGGTTCGCCTGGCAGGAGAACTGCGCGCCCTGCACGTCGCCCGCGTCCGGGATGCACGACGGCCCGGTGAACGCCGCGACATTCCCCTTCGCGTCCACCATCGCCACCTGCCGGCCACCGTGCGTCGAGTCGGCCTTCAAGAGCTGGTCGAGCGCCTGCTTCGCGGTGAGTCCCTGCTTCATCAGCGCGAGCCCCTTGGGCCCGTAGTCCACGAGCACGAGCGACTGCGTCGCGACCGCGCCCACGCCCGCCTCGGCCCACGGCACGATCGGGCCGACGCTGAAGTAGTGCGACTGCACGGCGACACCCATCTCGCCGGTCTTGGGATCGCGCGCGACGATCGAATAGGTGTGGGCGATCGGCGCCGGCGGGCGCCCCGGGCTCACGAGCGCGAGCGTGGTTCCGGCGAGCATGGCGAGGAGCGACGAGAACGGATCGATGTTCATGGCTTCCTCCGGGGCGGTGGGGTGGAAGGCAGCCCGGAACGATAGTCGGGCCGCGACACGCGCGCGAGCGGTGCGTGTATGCTGCCACGTCCGCGTTCGCACACATGGGAGGCTCCCCCGATGACCACGTTGCGGCGCGCCGCCGCCGTTGCACTGCTGCTGTGCCTGCCGGGCGCGGGCCTGGCTGCCGAGCGCGGTGCGCTGGCCGTGGGCGTGGCGTCGAGCCCGGTGAAGCTGGACGGCCTGCTCGACGAGCCCGCCTGGGCCGCGGCGCCGGCTGCGGGCGACTTCAAGCTCATGATCCCGCGCGAGGGCGAAGCCCCCGACGAATCCACCACCGTGCGCGTGCTGCGCGACGGCGACCGACTGGTGTTCGGGATCTGGTGCCAGGCGAAGCGCAAGCCCCACGCGAGCCTCACCGCGCGCGACGGCGTGCTGGATGGCGACCACATCTCGGTGCACGTGGACACCGACGGCGACGGGCAGCGCGCGTACATCTTCGGCGTCAACCCCTACGGCGTGCAGGTGGACGGCATCCTCACCGCCGACCCCGACTTCAAGTGGGACGGCGTGTGGGATTCGGCGACGCGGCGCGGCGACGGTGAGTGGAGCGCCGAGCTGTCGGTGCCGTTTCGCATCCTGCGCATCTCCGCGACCGGCCGGCCGTGGCGGATCTGGGTGCGCCGCGAGCTGACCGCGTGGAACGAGGTCGCGACGTGGCCGATCTATCGCGTCGGCGAGTCGGGCCCGATCATGCTGCAGGGCGCGAACCTCGACGGGCTGGACGGCGCGCGCGGCGGCCGCGAGCTGTCGATCGAGCCGTACGTGTTCGGGGCGCGGCTCGACACGCGCGACCTGCTCGAGACAGGCGGTACGGGGGCGTGGAACAACGATCCGCAGCAAGAGGCGGGCGGCGACCTGCAGCTTGGCGTGACGCGCTCGTTGGTGTTGAACGCCACGTACAACCCCGACTTCAGCCAGATCGAGTCGGACGCGCTGCAGATCGACGTCAACCGGCGCTTTCCGCTCATCTACCCGGAGAAGCGCCCGTTCTTCCTCGAGGGCGCCGATCATTTCATGTCGCTCATGGACCTCGTGCTCACGCGGCGCATGGCGGATCCGGACTGGGGCGGGAAGCTCACCGGCCGCGCCGGCGGTTGGAACAGCGGCGCGCTCGTGGTGCGCGACGCGGGCGGCTCGGACCTGCGCGGCTCGGGCTACACACCGAGCAGCGATGACCGCGTGACGCGCCCCGGCTGGTACGGCCTCGAGCGCTCGCAGCTCCCGTTCGGCCAGGGCGCGAACGTCGGCGTGATCGTGGGCGCCCACTGGATGGACGTGCCCGAGCCTGCCGCGGCTCCGGGCGCCGCGGACGAGGGCGCGACGTTCAACGGCTTCGGCGGCATCGACACGCAGCTGCGGCTCTCCGGTCACTGGCGCACCGAGGCGCAGCTCGTCGGTTCCTCCTCGTACATCGACAGCGTGAACACGGCTGTCGAGCGCACGTCGTTCTCGGACTGGATGGGCGTGGTGCGGCTCTTCTACCGCGACAAGGCGCGCGAGCTGCATCTCGGCGCCCGCCACGTCGGCGAGAAGTTCCGCGACGAGATCGGCTACCAGGACTATTCCGGCGTGACCTACCGGCGCGTCGGCGGCTTCTGGGACTTCTTTCCCCGCGGCAGCGCGCTGCTGCGCACGTCGCCGATCGCCGATGCGCTCGTCGTTCACGATCACACCGGCAGGCTCGAGCTGGCGGACATCCAGACCAGCCAGGACTTCGAGTTCCGTCGCAGCGCGTTCGTGAACGCCGGCTACCAGCACGTGGACGAGCACTGGCTCGATCACACGTACCCGCAGGATCGCGGGCACCTGTACGCGGAGTGGCGTGCGTGGAGACCCCTCACCGTGAACTTCGACGCGCTCGTGGGTGACGGCATCCTCTACGAGCAGTCACGGCTCGTGTGGCAGGAGGTGTACGTGCTCAACGCCACCGCGCGGCCGACGCCACGGCTTTCGGCGGCAGGTAGCGTGACGCGCTACCGCGTCGCCACGGCGTACGCTGGCGACGACTTCGAGTCGCAGTGGCTCGTGGGCGTGAACCTCACGGCGCAGTTCACGCGCGAACTGTCGATCCGCGTCTACCCGCAGTACGACAGCAACTCCGAGCACCTCGACGTGAACGCGCTCCTGAGCTATGTCGTCCATCCCGGCTCGGTGTTCTACGCCGGCGTGAACGGCGGCTCGGATCGCGACTTCGTGAACAATGCGCGGCACACGACCAGCCGGCAGGTGTTCGCGAAGGCGAGTTGGCGGTTCTCGCTGTGAGCGCGGCCGCGCCCGCGGTGAAGCCACGCTTCTTCGGCACGCCGGGGGCATGGCGGAAGTGGCTGGCGGCGAACCATCAGAAGGCCGAGCTGCTCTGGGTCGGCTTCTGGAAGGTGACGTCCGGCAAGCCGAGCATCACCTGGCCGCAGTCGGTGGACGAGGCCCTGTGCTTCGGCTGGATCGACGGCCTGCGCAAGGGCATCGATGCCGAGAGCTACATGATCCGGTTCTCGCCGCGGAAAGCGACGAGCAAATGGAGCCGCGTGAACTTGAAGCGGTTCGCGGAGCTGGACGCGGAAGGCCTCGTGCACGCCGCCGGCCGCGCCGCGCGCGCGAAGTGGGACGACGCGGGCGAGGCCGGCTACTCGCACGAGCGCGGGCTCGTGGAGTTGGACGCGGCGGCGGCGAGGAAGCTCAAGGCGAACGCGAAGGTCTGGGCGTTCTGGCAGGCGCAGATCCCGTCGTACCGGAAGATGGTCGCGGGCTGGCTGCGGAACCCCAAGCGTGCGGAGACGCGCGTGGCACGCCTCGCGACGCTCCTCGACTGTTGTGCTCGCGGGAAGGCGATCCCACCGGTCGCCAAGTGGGTGAAGATGAAGCGGCCGGAGTGAGCGGTCAGCGGCTCACGACGAGGCGCGTGCTCGCTGCGCCCGCGCGACCGCTGACTCGAGCGAAGTAGAGGCCGGGCGCGAGCGACGCAAAGTCGCTGAACGCGACGGCATGCGGACCCGCGCCTTGTACGGTCTGGTTCCGCACGACACGGCCCGCGACATCGAGCAACTCGACGCGTGCCGGCGAGTCATCCGGCAGCGTGACGTCGAGCGCGACCGAGCCACGTGCCGGGTTCGGTCGCGGCGCGGAGAGCGCGAGGGTGGCCGAGTGCGCGACCGGCGGCGTCACGCCCACCAGCGCCGATGGCAGCAACCGCGTCATCCAGATCTCGCCGATGTCGGAGAGGTAGGGGCCGGGATCCGGGTCGTCCGCCTCCCAGGCCAGGTAGGCGCCGCCGACAGGGTCCGCGTGGACCGCTCGCACCCACCTCGCGAGCGGCGCGGTTGGCGCGACGAGCCGGCCCTCGCTGGGCTCGCTCGGATCCGGCGTGTAGTCCGGGAGCAGCCAGCGCACGCGGTAGCCGCGAGCGGGCGCCGAATGGGTGTCGTCGAACGCAAACAGGAGCCGGCCGCCGGAAGCTGGCGCGGCGACCACATACGGCAGCGGCACGAGCCCCGAGCCGGTGAACGTCATGGGCAGGGAGAAGAACGCGCTCGCTCCGGAAAGCTCGACGGGATCTCCCGTCATGCCATCGGGTACGCCTCCGTCCGCGAGCACGTGAATCCCCCAGGCTCTTCCGTGTGCATACCACAGCACGTGGACGCCCCCGCCACCGTCAGCCAGCAGCGTCACGCCGGAGATCGTGTCCGGCGCCACCGCGAGCAGGCCTTCCGTGGGCCAGTCGGGGTCGAGCGTGCCTTCGATCGAGAACCGCTGAAGGTGGACGCTCTTGACCGTCGAGTTGTAGGGGGTCGTCCACGCGGCGATGAAGTGGTCGGGACCGGACGGGAGGAGCGGATCGATCCACGACGGGTCGAAGTCCGCGTCGGCGGCGTTGGGATCGCTGCTCAGCGTGAGTCCCGTTGCCGGCCAACCCGCGTGGCGCACCGCGTTCGCATCGACCCGCTGCACCACGGGTGAAGTTCCTGGTGCGATCCCGAACCCGACGGCGCCGCCCTCACCATCCGGCCGCACGGCGGTCTCCCACCAGCTGCCGCCCAGCGAGAGGCCGTTGCTCGGCCACCCGGGTGCGGTCGCCCCCGAGCGTAGGAGCCGCTGGATGCGTCCACCCCAGACGACGTAGGCGCCGCCCTGCGCGTCGCAAACATCCATGGGCCCCGCCGCCTGGTATGTCGTGGTCGCGGACCAACTCCCGTACGTCGAGGGCAGGACTCCGCCGTCCGGCCGGGCGAGCTGAGCCGACGGTCTGTTCGAGATCATGCCGTAGGCCGCATGCCACGCACAGCCACTGTCGTCGACCACAAAGCCATTCTGGGAAGGCGAAAAGGACTTGCCGACCTGCGCGAGGTTGAGGCCATCCGCGGGCCAACCGGCCGCGAGATCACCGAACGGTGTGACCCGCTGCAGGGAGTAGCCGAAGGCGTTCCCGCCGACGCCGACGCTCATCACGGCGATGTCACCGGACGGCAGGTCGAGAACGCGCACCATGCGCGTGTGGTTGAAGCTGTCGAAAGCGAGCGTGACCCGCGTTCCACCGGGCGGCCACTCCGCAGCGGCGGAGCGGACGAGGGCGAGCAGCGCCAGCATCGCGATGGCGAGGCGTGTGAAACGCATGGGCCGACTCCGGGAAGGGGTGAAGGGCCCGATGATGCTACCGCCGGCGAGGGCTGGGTCCGCTACTCGAAACTACTGATACGAACGGATCAGCCGGCTGCCGCCGAGCGGCTCCAGCGCTCGCCCAGCGCGAGGCTCGAACGCGGATCCAACTGCCGGCGCAGCGCGGTCCTGAGCCCGGCAACAGCGGCCGGCTGGCCGGGCAAGTTGGCCTCGACGCCCCTTGAGTCCAGCAGCGCGAACCCGCGCCCCGCCAGCTCGTTCACGATCCCCGCCGCTTCGTCCGCCGCTGGCCACAAATGCAGCCGCCCGCACGGCGCGTGGAACACGAGACGCTCGGCGACCGGCCGGCCGGCGAGGAACGCGATCGCGTCCGGCGTGTTCGCGGAGGTCGTGAACGTGAGCCGCGCGCCGGGAAGCTCTTCGAAGTCGGTCACCTGTTGCCAGAGCGTCATCACGCTCGTGTCGCTCACCTTCACGCGCGGCACGCCGAGCGTGCGCTGCGCGAACTCGCCGCACTCCGCCACCCACGCGGCGTCGTCCTCGAAGCCCGCGACCACCGCGAACGCAGCATCGCCGCCGAGCACCGGATGCTTCGCCGCGATCGCGCGGCCGATCACGGTGAGTGCTGCCGGCTCGCGGCGCGGCCAGTCGCGCCAGCGCGCCGTGTCGGCGAGCGCGGCCGCGTCGCAGCCCCAGAGCAACGCCGCGCGCGAAGGCGGCTGCGGCAGGAGCTTCAAGCTCGCCTGCACGAGCACCCCGAGCGCGCCGCGCGAGCCGACGAGCAGCCGGTGCACGGCATGGCCGGCGACGTTCTTCACCACGCGGCCGCCGCTCTTCGCCAGCACGCCGTCGCCGGTGACGAAGCTGGCTCCAAGAATGCGGTCGCGCGGCGCGCCGAACGCGCGCCGGCGCGGGCCGCTGGCGTTCGCCGCGAGCACGCCGCCGACCGTCGCGCCCCAGCTCTCGGCGCCTTCGAGCGGCAGCTCCTGCTGCTTCGCGCCGAGCGTCGCGCGCAGCTCGTCGATCGTGATCCCGCACTCGACCGTGACGGTGTAATCGTCCGGGTCGTAGATCGCGACGCGCTTCAGGCCGGTCATGTCGAGCGCAACGTCGAAGCGCTCGGGCGCCGGCTCGCGCGTGAGCGCCACGCCGCCGCCCCAGGGCACGAGCTTCAGGCCATCGGCGGCTGCCTGCCGAACGGCGTCCGCCGCCTCGGTGGCGGTCTCGGGCCGCCACGCCAGGCGCGGCGTCGCGCTGCTCATGGGATAGCGCGTGGCGTCCGCCACGCGCACCTCGGCAGGCGACTTCAGATCCACGGACCTTCCGCGTTCGCGTTCGCCGCGAACCCGCGCATCGCCGCGAACGAGCCGCGCTTCTTCATGGCTTCGGCACCCTCGCCGCAACCGGCACCCCCGGGAAGGATCTTGCCGGGGTTCAACCGCCGGTCGGGATCGAACGCGCCGCGCACGCGGTCCATCACCGCGAGATCGTCGTCGGCGAACAGCTCGCTCATCATCGCGCGCTTCTCGATTCCCACGCCATGCTCGCCGGAGATCGTCCCGCCGTAGTCGATGCACATGCGCAGGATCCGGTGCGACACCTCGAGTGCGGCCTCGTGGCCCTTGGGATCGTCCGCGTCGAACAACACGTGCGGATGGAGATTCCCGTCGCCGGCGTGGAACACGTTGCCGGCGTCGAGATTCTTCTC
>DATNFC010000363.1:0-4841 GCA_035606545.1 Candidatus Methylomirabilota bacterium | reverse complement strand
GAAATGGCAGATGTACTTGGTGGCGGCGTTGCACGGCCACGGCACGTCCGGCGCCTGCGGACCGAGCGGCGCCCCCACCGAGTGCAGTCCGCGCACGAACTCCCCGTCCGATCCGAGCACTTCGAGGACCGGCGCGCCGACGCGCGCCATCAGGTGCATGTTCGCGACGACGTAGGGCGAATCGGTGATCTCGACGCCGATCTTCGCGATCGGCGAGCCGATCGGGCCCATGCTGTACGGGATCACGTACATGACGCGGCCCTGCATGGCGCCGTCGAACAGGCCGCGAAGCATCGTCTTGGTCTCTTCGGGGTCACGCCAGTGGTTCGTGGGGCCGGCGTCCTCCTTCGACTTCGAGCAGATGAACGTGAACTCCTCGACCCGGGCCACGTCCGCCGGGTCGGAGCGCACGTAGACGCTCCCCGGGCGCTTCTTCTCGTCGAGCCGGATCGCGGTGCCGCCCTGCACCATGAGGCGCAGCATCTCCTCGTACTCGCCTGCGGACCCGTCGCACCACACCACGTTCTCGGGCCGGCACATCGCCCGCATCTCCTCGACCCACGCCTGCAGCTTGGGATTCATGGGACTGTTGGAGCTGGCGCTCATGGCATCTCCGGTCGGACTTCTCTATCGTGGGAGCGGCGCGCGACGCCCGGGGGGTACGCACGCGAAGCGCAGGTCCGGGCGCGCAAGAGTCTTGATAGTCACAGTTTAGACGTCGTGCAGCGCAGCCGCAACAGCCGCGGCTGGAACGCGATTCCCAACTCCCGACCCGGAGCCCCGATTGCCGCGCACGCTCGACTGGCAGCACCTGCTTCCGGACGGCCGCGATGCGGCCGCGGCCGAACCGCCGTCACCGGCGCGCTCGCCGTTCCAGCGCGACCACGACCGAATCCTGTTCAGTGGTTCTTTCCGCCGGCTCGCGGACAAGACACAGGTGTTCCCGCTGCCGTTCGATGACCACGTTCACTCGCGGCTCACGCACAGCCTCGAGGTGGCGACGATCGGGCGCTCGCTCGGGACGCTCGTCGGCAGGACGCTCACTGCGCAGGGGGTGTCGCTCCCCGAGGGTCGCGATGCGCGCGACCTGGGTGACTGCGTCGCGGCCGCCTGTCTCGCGCACGACCTCGGCAACCCCCCATTCGGCCACATCGGCGAGTCCGCGATCCAGGAGTACTTTGCGAAGCAGGCCCCTGCGGGCCTCATGGACGGGCTCGGCGAGCGCGAGCGGCAGGATCTCCTGAGGTTCGAGGGGAACGCGCAGGCGTTCAGGATCCTCACCCGGCTCGAGCGCCCGTGGCGGCGCGGCGGGCTGGCGCTCACCCATGCCACGATCGGCGCGTTCCTGAAATACCCCTGCACCGCAGAGGTGGCCGCAGCCCGCACCCCGGGACGCGGCGCCAAGAAGCACGGGGTCATGGCCGGGGAGCTCTCCACGTGGGAGCGGATCGCGAAGGAGCTGGGGCTCGAGCGCCGCAAGCCGGGGGTGGACCACTGGCCGCGCCACCCGCTCGCGTTCTTGACCGAGGCCGCCGACGACGTGGCGTACCTGCTCCTGGACCTCGAAGACGGGCTGCGACTGCGCCGGATTCCCGAGTCCGAGTACACGCGGCTCGTCGAGCCGCTGTGCGCGCTCGAGCATGCCGCCGAGCGCCGCGGACAGCGGCCGACCGACCGCAACGAGATGCTGGACCGCGCCGGCTGGCTGCGGGCCGGAGCGATCGACACGCTGATCCGCGAGCTGGCCGAGAGCTTCGTGGCCCGCGGCAGCGCGATCCTCGACGGCAGCTTCGACGCCGAGCTGCGGAAGACCATCCCGCACGCGGCGGCGCTCGACGCGGTCGAGAAGGCCTGCCTCGAGTACTGCTACCGCGCGCGCGACGTGCTCAAGATGGAGCTGGCCGGCGCCGAGGCCATTCAAGGCCTGCTCGACTGCTTCGTCCGCGCGCTGCTCGAACCCGGCTCGCTCCGCGGCGAGCACCAGCGCAAGTTGAGATCTGCGGTGATCGACGACTCGGGCAGCCGCTACGAGCAGCTCGTGCGCATCACCGACCACGTCGCGGGCATGACCGACAACTACGCCGTGCGTCTCTACCGCGAGCTGCGCGGCATGCGCTACCCGGGCGGGCGGGATTAGTGTTCAGTTTCCGAGGTCATGTGTACAGATCTGCGAGCAATCGTGACCGCAGGCAAGGCGCGACGACGAAGTCGTATCCAAGAGATACGTCGAGGAGGAGCAACGCAGCAGGCGGTCACGAGGGCCGCAGAGATGTGCACATGATCTCGGAAACGGAACACTAGATGCCGACGCTCGCACCCGCGCAGCGCACCGGACCCGAGCGCATCCCGGCGATCGTCGAGGCCGACCACGTCGAGATCGCGCGCCGCATCGCGGCGCGCGTTGCCGAGGTCATCCGCGAGCGCAACCGCGAGGGGCGCTTCGCCGTGCTGGGCCTCGCCACCGGCTCGACGCCGATCGGCGTCTACCGCGAGCTGATCCGGCTCCACCGCGAGGAGCGCCTCGATTTCTCCCGCGTCGAGACGTTCAACCTGGATGAGTACTTCCCGATGGAGGCGAAGAGCCTGCACAGCTTCCACCGGTTCATGTGGGAGAACCTGTTCGAGCACGTGAACGTGGACCCGCGCCGCGTGCACCTGCTGCGCGGCGACCTCGCCCGGCACGAGGTCGAGGCCCACTGTGACGCCTACGAGGACGCGATCCGCGCCGCCGGCGGCATCGACCTGCAGATCCTGGGCATAGGCCAGACCGGCCACATCGGCTTCAACGAGCCGGGCTCGAGCGTGGCCTCGCGCACGCGGCTCGTCGTGCTCGACACGATCACGCGCCGCGCCGCCGCGGCCGACTTCTTCGGCACCGAGAACGTGCCCAACGATGCCGTCACCATGGGCGTGGGCACGATCCTCGAGGCGCGCGAGATCGTCCTGATCGCCACCGGCGAGCACAAGGCGGCGATCGTGAAACGCGCGATCGAGGGCGACGTCGACCATGCCGTTGCCGCGACGTACCTCCAGCGCCACCCCAACGCCACCGTCGTGCTGGACAGTGCGGCCGCGGCCGAGCTGACGCGGGTGAAGACGCCGTGGCTCCTGGGTGAGATCGAGTGGACGGCCGAGCTGGAGCTGCAGGCGGTCATCTGGCTGAGTGGTGCGACCGGTAAGTCGGTGCTGAAGCTCGACGACGTGGACTACCGCGAGCACCACCTGAGCGCGCTGCTCCAGCGCCACGGCTCGTCGGGGGCGTTGAACGGCGCGGTCTTCAACACGCTCAGCGCGCGCATCCGCGGCCGCAGCAAGCTGCCGAGCGGCAAGCGCGTGATCGTGTTCTCGCCGCATCCCGACGACGACGTGATCTCGGCGGGCGGCATCCTGAGGAAGCTCCACCAGAACGGCAATGCGATCGTCGTCGCCTACCAGACCTCGGGCAATATCGCGGTGTTCGACCACGAGGTGAGCCGCTACCTCGACTTCGTGCGGCGCACGGCGCACGACTTCCGGCTCGGGAACGACCGGCTCGAATCGTGGCTCGACGAGATCGAGGCGTTCCTGCAGCAGAAGTCCCCCGGTGAGGTGGACCGCGACGCGGTGCTCATGCTCAAGCGGCGCATCCGCGAGGTGGAGGCGATCTCGGCGATCGAGACGATCGGGCTCGACGCGAAGCAGTCCCGGTTCCTGAACCTCCCCTTCTACCAGACCGGAAAGGTGAGGAAGGACCCGATCGGCCCGAAGGACGTGGAGATCGTGCTCGAGCTGCTCGAGGCCGAGCGCCCCGACCTGATCCTCGTCGCCGGCGACCTCTCCGACCCGCACGGCACGCACCGCATGTGCAAGGAGGCGGTCGACCAGGCACTCGCGCGCATGAAGCCGCCGCGACCCGAGGTGTGGTCGTACCGCGGCGCCTGGCAGGAGTGGCCGATCGCCGAGGCCGACGTGCTGGTGCCCATGTCCGAGGAGGAGCTGCGGGTCAAGATCAGCGCCATCTTCAAGCACCAGAGCCAGAAGGACCGCGCGCTGTTCCCGGGCGTCGACGATCGCGAGTTCTGGCAGCGCGTCGAGGAGCGGAACCGCCAGACGGCACAGTGGGTCGACCGGCTGGGGCTCCCGGAGTACTTCGCGATGGAGGCGCTCAAGGTGGTGACGCCCGCATGAGCGCGCGCAGGGCGGGCGCGAAGGCCGCGAAACGGTTCACGCTGCGGCCCGTGGGCTACATCCGCTCCACGCTCCGCGAACGAAAGGGCGCGCCGCGACAGGGCTCCGAGGGCGCCCCCGACGCCTGGCTCGAGGTGGAGCCGTGGGCACGTGCAGCACTGCTCCGCGTCTCGGCGGGGGACGAGCTGCTGGTGTTCACCTGGCTCCACCAGGGGAAGCGCAACGTGTTCCAGGTCTACCCGCGCAACGATCCCCGACACCGGCTCCACGGCGTGTTCGCCACGCGCTCGCCCGACCGGCCGAACCCGATCGGCCTCCACCCCGTGACCGTGCGCCGCATCGTGGGCACGAGGCTCCGGATCGGACCGATCGAAGCGATCGACGGCACGCCGGTCGTGGACGTGAAGCCGGTGCTCTAGGGCTTCGCTCGGCCGATTGGCCGCGCGCCGCGCACGCGCGCGTCGTCGTCGTGCGTTGAATCAGCGCACGCGCTCCGCGAGTCGGGCTTGACGTCGATTTGATTTGACCCGTTTTCGCGCCGCGCGAGCGCTGATCCACGACCCCGAATCTGCGCGCGCGTGAGAATTCCGCGCGTGCGCGTGCGCGGCGTCGTAGCGCGCGGATCACGAAAGAGCTGTCCTGCGCGCGATGGCGAGCTCTCCGGGCATCTGTGA
>DATNFC010000362.1:0-4426 GCA_035606545.1 Candidatus Methylomirabilota bacterium | reverse complement strand
CCACAGATGCCCTGTGGTCGCACGACGAGGTCGACGACAACAACTCCAGTGGCCCGTGCGCTACGACGCCGCGCACGCGCACGCGCGGAATTCACACGCGCACGCAGATTCGGGGTCGTGGATTCGGGCTCGCGCGGCGCGAAAACGGTCAAATCAAATCGGCGTCAAGCCCAGGCCTCGCACCCCTACACGATCCCCAGCCGCCTCGCCTGGTCGTTCGCGAACAGGCCGTCGGGGTCCAAGCGCCGCTTCAGCTCGCGGAAGCGCGTGAAGCGCTCGCCGAACGCGCGTGCGAACGAGTCGGCGTCCACGACCTGGTCCTTCGCGGGGTAGTACGTGCCGCCCGCGTCGAGCACGAGCTTCGTCAGCTCGGCGGCCGTGTCCCACAGCCGTTTCGCGTCGCGCGGGACCTTGAAATCGAGCGCCAGCGACCAGCCGTCCAATCCATGCGAGAGCAGGTACTCATCCGCGCGGTGTCGCTTGAAGACACCCAGGTACGAGATCACGCCGCGCCGCTGGCAGAGCCTGAGCGCATCGGCGAACGCCTCGCGGGCGTTCGCGTCCGGCACGAACAGCTGCACCTGGATGAAGCCGTCTTCCCCGTACACGAGCCGCCAGTTCGGGACGTAGTCGAGGAGAAACGCGAAGCCAGCGTGCGAGTCGCGATACGTGCCGTCTTTCCCGGCCGACTCGGGCAGCGCGTACTTCACGCTGTTCACGAACTTCGTGCCCGTGTCGTTCGCCAACGGCTTCATGAACATCCACAGCAGTGACTTGGGCACACCCATGATCGAGCCCGGCAGGTCCTGTCTCGCGAGCGCCAGCGTCTCGGCGCCCTTCGGATCCTCGGCGAGCGAGAGATGGTGCGCCTGGTGGACGAGCCCGCGGCCCATCACCGGGCCGGTCGCGAAGCAGTCCAACCAGCCGACGAGGTAGTCGGAATCCGGAATGCGCTCGACGAACGTCTCGAACATGTGCGCCAGCGACCTCACCGCCAGCGGTCGCACGCGCATCTGGCCCGAGTCCACGTGCTTGAGCTTCATCTTCACCCGCGTGACCGCGCCCAGGAGCCCGAGGCCCGCGATCACCGCACGGAACAGCTCGGGATCGCCCTCGCGCGTGAGCGTGCGGCGCTCGCCCGCCGCAGTGAGCAGGTCGAGCTCCAGAATGTGGTCGCCGATCGGGCCCACCTTGAAGCAATTCTTTCCATGAATATTCATGCCGACACAGCCGGCGAGCGTCGGAAACATCGTCCCCGGCACGACCGCGGGCCACCAGCCCTGCGGCAGCGTGTGACGCCAGACGTCGGCGATGCTCGCGCCGCCCTCGGTCTCGATGACGCCGCGCTCGCGGTCGAACGACAGGATGCGTCGCATCGCACGTCCATCCACCGAGAGCCCGCCGGTGTTGAGCGAGGCGTCGCCGTAGCTGCGGCCGGCGCCGCGGAACGAGACGCTCAGGCCTTCGGCGCGCGCTTCGGCGAACACGGCGGCCATCTCGTCGACGGTGGTGGGCGCAACGGAACGTGACAGCGAGCGCATCGAGCCGCCGAAGCCGTCGAGCACGCGCCAGGCGGCGCGGGTCTTCAGGGGCGCGGCGGCCATCGCTAGATATCGAGGCGGCGGAAGATCCGCGACGGCATGTGACGCAGCACCATCGCCACCAGCCACCACGTCCACGGGATGAACACGCTCGTACTCCCGCCGCTCCTCGCCGCGGCGAGGATCAGCGACGCCGCCTTCTGCGCGGGGATGACCATGGGCTTCTGCTCCAGCGCCGCGGTCATCGGCGTGTCCACGAACCCGGGCTTTACCGTGACCACGTTCACGCCGTGGCGTGAGACGCGATTGCGCAGCGCCTCGAACCACGTCGTGAGCCCCGCCTTGCTCGTCGAGTAGGCCGGGAATGTACGCCGGCCGCGCTCGCCGGCGATGCTCGAGAGGCCAAGGATCGTGCCCGCGCGCCGCGCCTCGAACATGGCTGCGACCGGCGTGGTCCACGCCATCGCGCCGAGGAGGTTCACCTCGATCTCGGCACGGTCCCGCGCGAAGTCGTATTCGCTCTCGGCCGGCTTGTACATCGTGCCGGCGGAGTAGACGAGCAAGTCGAGACCGCCCAGCTCCTTGATGAGCCGATCGAGCAGCGCCGGGACCGTGTCGTAGGCCGTCACGTCGTGCACCGCGGTGATCGCGCTGCCGCGGCCGCGACCCGCGATCTCGCCACGGAGTTTTTCCAGCTCCTCGGCCCTGCGGCCGAGGAGCGCGACGGCGCAACCGTCGGCAGCCAATTGGCGTGCGATCTCGGCGCCGATGCCGGAGCTGGCGCCCACGACGATGGCGTGGCGGAACGCGAGGTTCATTCGCGGCTCAGAGCCTCACGCCGTCCCGGAGGAGACTCCGCGCGATCACCAGCCGCTGGATCTCCGACGTGCCCTCGTAGATCTCCATCACGCGCGCGTCGCGGTAGTAGCGCTCGACCGCGTACTCCTTCACGTAGCCGTAGCCGCCGTGAACCTGGATCGCCTGGTGCGTGACCCACGTGGCCGCCTCGGTGGCGTAGAGCTTCGCCATGCTCGCGGCGCGGATGAAGTCGCGGCCGGTGTCCTTGAGCCATGCGGCCTTCTGGATGAGCAGCCTCGCTGCCTGTACGCGCCGCTCCATCTCGGCGAGCTTGAACTGGATCGCCTGGAGCTTCGCGATCGGACCGCCCCAGGCCTTGCGCTGCTGCGCGTAGCGTGCGGCGGCGTGGAACGCGGCGGTCATCACGCCGAGCGCCTGCGACGCGACGCCGATCCGGCCTGCATCGAGGCTCTTGAGTGCGATCTTGAAGCCCTCACCCTCGCCCCCGAGCCGCTGCGAAACGGGCACCCGCGCGCCGTCGAACGCCAGCGTCACCGTGTCGGAGCCGCGGAGCCCCATCTTGTCCTCCGACTTGCCGATCGTGAGGCCCTTCTGGTCGTTCTCGATGATGAACGCGCTGATGCCATTTGGACCCGCTTCGCCTGTGCGCGCCATCACCAGGAACGTCCACGTGTGGTGGCCGTTCGTGACCCAGTTCTTCTCGCCGGTGAGGACGTAGTGATCCCCGGACCCGCCTTCGGCCGGTACCCGACGCGCCGTGGTGGTGAGCGCCGAAGCATCGCTTCCCGAGTCCGACTCGGAGAGCGAGAACGCGCCGACAGCGCCCGTGGTGAGCCGCGGCAGGTACCTCCGCCGCTGCTCGTCCGTGCCGAACGCGTAGATGGGATAGGCGCCCACCGAGTTATGCACGGAGACCATGATCGCGAGTGACGCGGAGACGCGCGCGATCTCCTCGATCACCATCGAGACCGTGCGCGAGTCGTAGCCCAACCCGCCCCACTCTTCGGGGACGTTCATGCCCAGGAGCCCGATGTCGGCGAGCTTGGCGATCGCGGAAGCCGGGATGGCGTCGTCGCTGTCCCACTTCGCCGCCTGCGACGCGAACTCGCCGCGGCACAGCTCGCGCACCGCGTCGCGGATCTGGGTCTGGTCTTCGGTGAGGTCGAGGTTCATGACGTCCTGGAAAGCTCGCTCATGCGGGCTGGTGCGCGCTCGTCTCGCGGAACACGGTCAGGCAGATGATGGCGACGATGCCCATGACGCCCGGGCCCGGGCCCAGCAGCAGCGAGCCCAGGGCGCCCAGCATGACCAGCGGCCACGCGCGCCAGTCGCCGGCCCACAGCCCCGGCACGCCGGCCAGGTAGGCGCCGCCGATCGCGGCCTTCAACAGGTTCGGCGCCCAGATCGGGAGCCCCAGCTTCACGCACAGGTCCACGAACACGCCCTGCTGGCTGATGAGCGCGAACTCCTGGCCCGTGACCCAGGGATACAGCCCCTGGAACACGGACGTGAGCCCGGGATACAGCGCACACAGCGTCAGGATCACCAGTGCCACGGGTCGAACGGGTCGCTTCATGGACGACTCCTCCCTAGGTACCGATCGCGTGTTCCTTCAACACCTGTCCGGCCACGACCATCTTCTGCACCTCGGTCGTGCCCTCGTAGATCTCGCAGATGCGCGCGTCGCGCCAATAGCGCTCGACGTGAAACTCGCTCATGTAACCGTAGCCGCCGTGGACCTGGATCGCGAGGTTCGCGCACTTCGTCGCCGCCTCGGACGCGTGCCACTTGGCGAGCGACGCCTCCTTCACGTGCGGCCGATCCTGGTCGCGCAGCCACGCGGCCTGGTAGACGAGCAGCCGCGCCGTCTCCAGCTCCAGCGCGCTGTCGGCGAGCATGGCGCGCACCGCGTCGAACTCGCCGATCTTCCGGTCGAACTGCGAGCGCTCGTTCGCGTACTTGACCGCCGCTTCCACCGCGGCCTGCGCGATCCCCAGCGCCTGCGCCGCGATGCCGATACGGCCGCCGCCGAGCGTCGCCAGCGCGACCGTGTAGCCCTTGTTGTA
>DATNFC010000361.1:0-11670 GCA_035606545.1 Candidatus Methylomirabilota bacterium | reverse complement strand
AGGCCGGTCCGCGTCGCGGCGGACCGGCCCCTCGCACGGCTGGCCTGCGAGTCTACTCCTCGTCGGGCACGTCCTCGCGCACCTTGGACGCCACGGGTTCCTCGGCGGGCGGGTTCGCCGCGATGCGCGCGCGAACCTGGTTCCGCTTGGACGTCCACTCCGCGAGCGCGATGTCGTCCTGGTCGCCGAGCCATGCCTTGACGCTGAGGATGAGCCGGTGGTTCGGCACGTCCACGCGCGTCACCTTCATGGTCAGCGGTTCGCCCACCTCGAACGCGTCGTTCGGGCGCTTGAGGTCGTCGATCCCGAGCTGCGAGAGGGGGATGAAGCCCTCGATGCCTTCGCCCAGGTCCACGATCGCGCCGCGGTCGAACAGCCGGTTGATTGTGCCCGAGAGCCCCATGCCGGACGGGAACTTCTCCGCCAGCGACGGCCACGGGTCCTCGGAGACCTGCTTCAACCCCAGGCTGATGCGACGGTGCTCCTTGTCGATCGACAGCACCACGACCTCGATCGAGTCGCCCTTCTTCAGCACCTCGCTCGGGTGCGCGACGCGCTTCGTCCACGACATGTCGCTCACGTGCACGAGGCCGTCGATGCCCTCCTCGAGCTCGACGAACGCGCCGAAGTTCGTGAGGTTGCGCACCTTGCCCTTGACCTTCATGCCCGGCGGGTACTTGTGGTCGAGCGTGAGCCACGGATCCGGCTCCACCTGCTTCAGGCCGAGCGAGATCTTCTCGTTCGCCTTGTCGACCTTCAGCACCACCGCCTCGATCGTGTCGCCGATGTTCACGATCTTGGACGGGTGCCGCACGTGGCGCGTCCACGACATCTCGGAGACGTGGATCAGGCCTTCGATGCCCTTCTCCAGCTCGACGAATGCGCCGTAGTCGGTGATCGAGACCACGCGACCCTTGATGCGGTCGGCGACCTTGTACTTCTCCTCGACCCCTTCCCACGGGTAGGCATCGAGCTGCTTCAAGCCGAGCGAGATGCGCTCCTTTTCCGGGTCGAAGTTCAGCACCTTGACCCGCAGCTTGTCGCCGATCTTGACCATCTCCGAGGGATGCGCGACGCGGCCCCACGACATGTCGGTGATGTGCAGCAGGCCGTCGATGCCACCGAGGTCCACGAACGCACCGAAGTCGGTGATGTTCTTGACGACGCCCTCGCGGATCTGGTCCTTCGCCAGGTCCTTGAGGATCGTGGCCTTCATCCGGTCGCGCTCCTCTTCCAGCACGGCCCGACGCGAGACGACGATGTTCCGGCGGCGCTTGTTGAGCTTGATGATCTTGACCGAGACGCTCTGACCGAGCAGCGCATCAACGTTCTGCACCTGCCGCAGGGCGATCTGCGAGCCGGGCAGGAACGCCTCGACGCCGTAGAGATCCACCACGACGCCGCCCTTGATCTTGCGGATCAGCCGGCCTTCCACGACCTGGCCCGAGTCGTGCGCTTCCTTGACGCGGTCCCACACGCGCACGAAGTCGGCGCGCTGCTTCGACAGCACGACCAGGCCGTCCTGGTTCTCCATCTTCTCGAGGAACACCTCGAGCACGTCCCCGACCTTGATGCTGCTGGGGTCCGAGAACTCGACCAGCGGGATGATGCCTTCGCTCTTGAATCCCACGTCGACGAGCACGTCCTTGTCGTCGATGGAGAGGACCGTGCCGCGCACGATCTCGCCTTCGCCGATGGAGCGCATCGACTCTTCATACGCACCGAACATCGCTTCGCGTTGTTCGGGGGTGAGCTCCTCCTCCTCCTCGTAGTTGAGGGGGACGAGCGGCAACGCGGGTGCCCGCTTGTTGCTCACGGGGTTGAGGGTCTCGACATCTGGCATGAAACCGTTACCTCCTGGATATGGAATATGCGGCTACGGGGTCGCCGTGCCGCGAACCGCCAAGTTCAGCTGCCGGGCCTTGAGGACCGCGATCTCGCGCATCACACCGGCGCCCACGCTCTCGTAGAGCGCACGCCCCGGCTCGAGACCCGCCGTGCCCGGCAGTTCCCGCCAGGTCCGCGGCGGGGCGAAATCGACCCGCAGCTTCGACTGGCGGAACAGCCACTTCCCAGGATGATCGCTGCCCATGATGCACGTGGGAACCAGCAGCGCGTCGCTCGACACTGCAAGCATGCCCAGCCCTGGCCGGGCTGGCCGCAGGTCGCCTCCGCGCGCGCGTGTCCCCTCCGGGAACAGGATCAGCGAGCGCCCGGCCCGGAGTACATCCATGGCCTTCGCGAGGCCGCTCAGGTCGGCGACGCCACGCCGGATGGGAATGGCGTTGTACGCGCGAATGAGCCAGCCGAGCGGCGGCCGGAACAGCTCCCCTTTTGCGAGGAAGTGCTGTTCGCGGATCGCCGCGGTGCCAACGAGCAGCGGGTCCCAGAACGAGATGTGGTTCGAGGCGAGGATCACAGCGCCCGACTTCGGCACGTTTTCCCGCCCGTGAACCTCCCAGCCGCTCAGGGCACCCACGAAACCCCCGAGCAGGAAGCGGGAGGCACTATAGTGCAGGCTCACCGCGACTCCAAGTCGCCCGCCCGGGCGGCGAACGCGATCATCGACGCCCCCGCTCCCGGGTCCCCGCGACCTTTCCCGGGAACGCCGGGTGCGCGCGGACGATCGCAAGCGCGGCCTCGACCTGGTGCTCGAGGTCCATGCCGCTGGTGTCGAGGTGGGTGGCGTCGGCCGCGGCCCGGAGCGGGCTGTCCGCGCGCGAGCGGTCGCGCTCATCGCGCAGGCGCATGTCCTCGCGCACGTCATCCAGCGCGGCGTCCACGCCCTGGAAGCGCAGTTCGCGCAGCCGTCGCTCGGCGCGCGTGTCCAGGTCGGCGTCGAGATAGAGCTTCACCTCGGCGTCCGGGAACACGACCGTGCCGAGGTCGCGGCCCTCGCCCACGAGCGGCTCGCGCTCCCGAAGCGCGCGCTGCCACTCGACGAGCAGGCGGCGGATGTCCGGCAGGGCCGCCGCACGCGAGGCCGCGTCGCTCACCTCCGGCGTGCGAATGTCATCCGTCACGTCCTCGCCGTCCAGCTGGACGCGCGGGCTCAGCGGATCGCCGCTGAAGTCGATCGCGGTCGCCTGCGCAAAACCCCGGGCGTTCGCGGCCGTGAGCGTGGTTCCCGTGCGCAGCGCCTTCAATCCCAGCGCGCGATAGAACGCCCCGGTGTCGAGGTAGCGCCAGCCCAACCGCTGGGCGATCGCGCGCGCGGTGGTGCTCTTCCCCGCCGCGGCCGGGCCGTCGATCGTGACCACGAAGCTCACGCGCCGGCCTCCTTGACGGGCACGACCTCGGCGCCGAGCGCGGCCAGCGTGTCGAAGAACGCCGGGTACGACGTGGGTACGCTGGCGATGTCGTCGAACGCGAGCGGCTGGTCGAGCCGCGCGCCCAGCGCTGCGAACGCCATCGCCACGCGATGGTCGTGCCGCGTCTCGATGCGGCCCCCGCCGCGCGCCCGGCCGCCGGTGATCGCGAGGCCGTCGGCCCGCTCCTCTGCTTCGATGCCGACGACGGCCAGCCCGACCGCGAGCGTGGCGATACGGTCGCTCTCCTTGACGCGCAGCTCCTGCGCCCCCGAGAGCCGCGACGTGCCGCGCGCCGCCGCGGCCACGATCGCCCACGCCGGGGCCTCATCGATCATGCGCGGCAGCCACGCCGCGGGCACGTCGAACGCGCGCAGGGACTCGGGGCCGCGCACGGTCACGTCGCCCACGGGCTCGCCGGTCTCCACGCGCTGGCGCTCCAGCTTCACGTCGGCGCCCATCGCGGCCAGCACCTCGAGGAACGCGGTGCGCGTCGGGTTCAGGTTCACGTCGCGCGCCGTGACCACGCTCCCGGGCTCGCACGCGGCCGCCGCGAGCAGGAACGCCGCCGCCGAGAAATCCCCCGCCACGCGCACGGGAACGGCGCGCAGCGTCTGGCCGCCGCGCACGCTCACGCGGCGCTTCCCGTGCTCGAGTGTCTCGCACTCGAGCGCGACGCCGAATGCGGGCAGCATGCGCTCGGTGTGGTCGCGCGCCGGGCCCGGCAGCGTCACCCGCGTGACGCCGTCCGCGGCCAACCCCGCGAGCAGCGTGCAGCCCGCCACCTGGGCGCTCGCCATGGGCAGCACGTAGTCGATCGCTCGCAGCTGGGTGCCGCGCACGCGCAGCGGCGGCGTGCAGGCCTCGCCCTGGCCCTCGACCGTGGCGCCCATCGCGGTCAGCGGTTCGGCGATCCGGCGCATCGGGCGGCGCGACAGCGAGGCGTCGCCGGTGAAGCGTACGTCGAGCGGTCGTGCGGCGACCGGGCCCGCCACGAGCCGCAGCGTGGTGCCGGAGTTCCCGCAATCCACGTCCGTCTCCGGCGCGCGCAGCGCCCCGGCCGTGCCGGTGACACGCCAGCCCTCGGGCGTGGGGACGACGGTCGCGCCCAGCGCGGCCACGGCGGCGGCGGTACGGGCGCAGTCCTCACCGGGGTTCGCGCCGCTGACCTGCGTGACGCCGGCCGCGAGCGCGCCGAACAGCAGCGCACGGTGCGTGATCGACTTGTCGCCCGGTGGCGCGAAGCTCCCGGACAGCGCGCGTCCGCGTCGCACCCCGACGCGGGGCGCCGTGCCCGGCTGCGGGCTCAGCCGCGCGCCCGTCCGGCGCCCGTTCGGGCGCTCGTGCGCGCGGTCGCGCGGACGCTCTTCGCGGCCGTGGCAGGCTTGCGACCGTTCGTGGATGGCTTGAGCGCGGCGCGGGTGCTGTCGCGCTCGCCTCCGTTCGTCGCCCGCCGCACGCTCGCGCGGCCCGCCGGCGTCGCCGCGAGCGCGGCGCGCAGCGCCTGCAGGTTCCGCCAGGTCACGAACTCTTCGAGCCGCTGACGGGCCGATGGCTCGAGCGCGGTGAACATGCACGCCAGCTCGTACGGCGTGCCGCCGCGTTCGTTCGCGCGCTGGTCGCAGCGCACGACGATGCCGTCGCACTTCAAGAGCTCCTGCACGTTCGCCGGCCCGCCAGGCACGCGCGGCAGGATGAACGTGAGCTGGACCTTCGACAGGGGCGCCAGGTAGTGCGAGGCATGGCAGTAGACGCCGCTCGCGGAGATGTTCTGGCTCTCGGTGACGATGCGGGCCGCGCCTGCCGTGGCGCCCGCCTCGACGCGCATGCTCAGGCGCGCATCGGCGCGCTCGCTGCCGCGCCGCTCGCGGCCCTTCCTCAGGGCCAATCGCTTCAGTGCCATCCTTGCCTCCTCGCTGATCGGCGTGCCGGCTTTCCGTGCCGGCCCCGTCGCGTATCGTCCTGCTCGAGCGCCAAATCGCACTCGCGCGCCGGAACGTCCACACGGGCGATCGTGACCTGGACGGTATCCCCGAGCGTGAACCGGCGGCGCGTTCGCTGCCCCACCAGTCGCACCCCCGCGGCATCCAGCTCGAAGCGATCGTCCAGTTGGTCGCCCACCGCCATGAAACCATCGACCGGTGGGTCGTCCAACTCCACGAAACATCCCCTGGGCACGAGCCCCGAGATAGTACCCGATACGCGCTCCCCGAGTCTCCCCGCCAGCAACCGCAAGCCCTTGACCTTCGTGGCCTCGCGCTCGGCGTCGGTGGCGTCCTGCTCGCGGCCGCTGCACTCGGCGGCGAGTGCTGCTGTCTCGTGCGGGTCCCACGCCTCGTCGCGGGCGCGCCCGATCCATTCGCGCACGCGGCGGTGGTTGTGGAGATCGGGGTAGCGGCGGATCGGCGAGGTGAAGTGCAGGTACTCGCGCGTCGAAAGCCCGAAGTGGCCGAGGTCGCGCTCGAGGTAGCGCGCGCGCGCGAGCGAGCGCAGCACCATGCGGTGGACGAGCCGCCGCTTCGGCGGGTCGAGCGGGACCTCGAGCAGCGCCTGGAGCGCGCGATGCGCATCCTCGACGTGGCGCGGGAGCCGCGGCAGGCCGAGCACGCGCAGCGTCTCGTCCAGGTCGGCGAGCTTCCGGCCCGGGGGCGGCTCGTGGACGCGCCACAGCACGCCGCTGCCGCGCAGAGCCGCCGCCTCGCCCACGCAGCGGTTCGCGAGCAGCATGAACTCCTCCACCAGCTCGTGGCTCTCGAGGTGCGGGCGGCGCTCGAGCCGGAGTGTCTCGCCCTTCTCGTCGACGACCGCCTTCACCTCCACCGATTCGAGCTGGAGCGCGCCCACGGCGAGCCGCCGGGCACGCAGTTGGCGGGCGAGTTTCATCAGCGTCGCGAGCGGTTCCTGTAGCGCGGGCGCCAACGGTTCGTCACCGTCGAGTTCGGCCTGCACCTGCTCGTACGAGAGCTTGGCGCGGCTGCGGATCACGGTGGCGGCGAAGCGATAGCCGTGGAGCCGGCCGGACTCGTCCAGCGTCGCGAACACGGAGAGCGCCAGCCGGTCGGCGCCCTCACGCAGCGAGCAGAGATCGCCGGAGAGCCGCTCGGGCAGCATCGGCACAACGCCCCCCGGGAGGTAGCAGCTGGTGCCGCGCGCGCGTGCCTCAGCGTCGAGCGCGCTCCCGGGCCGCACATACCAGCTCACGTCGGCGATGTGCACGCCCACCTCGTGGTGGCCGCCGCCCAGCGCGCGCACGCCGAGCGCGTCGTCGTGGTCCCTGGCGTCCTTGGGATCGATCGTGACGACCGTATCGTCACGATGGTCCTCACGTCCCTTGAGCTCTCGTGCCGTGGGTTCGTGCCAGGCGGCGGCCTCGGCGAGCGCCGGGGACGGGAACGTCACCCGCAGCCGGTACTGCGACGCCACCGCGGCGTCGTCCCATGCCGGGCGATCGTCGGCGCCCAGCACCTCGACCAGGTGCGCGGGGCCGTGCCAGGGGATCTCGGCGATGATCCAGTCGCCGTCCTCGGGAGCGTGTGCGCCCTTCCAGCGCAACTCGCGTACGCCTGGACCGCGGCGGGCGGGGTCGAACGTCCAACGGCCGCGCGCGAAGTGCGCGCGGCCGAGGACTCGACGCAGTGCTTCGGGGTCCCGTGCGGGACGATCAGCGGATGCGCTTCTTATGACGATTCTTCCGCAGGCGTTTCTTTCGCTTGTGCGTGGCGATCTTCTTGCGCTTCCGCTTCTTCC
Source organism: Candidatus Methylomirabilota bacterium (assembly GCA_035606545.1). Taxonomy (GTDB): domain Bacteria; phylum Eisenbacteria; class RBG-16-71-46; order RBG-16-71-46; family RBG-16-71-46; genus JAIOPA01. The sequence continues at coordinate 4,615 of DATNFC010000361.1, read as the reverse complement.
CCGAACCCATTCGTCCTCCTGGTTATGCGGTCGTACTGGCCGGGGCCTCGAGGACCTGGGCCTTGAGTTCCTTGCTGGGCTTGAACACGGGCACCAGCTTCGCCGGCACCTGCACTTCGGTCCCGCTGCGCGGGTTGCGGGCGCGACGAGCGCGGCGCTCGCGCACCTTGAACGTCCCGAAGCCGCGGATCTCCAGGTGCTTGCCCTCGCTGAGGGCGCGGCAGACGGCATCCAGCATCCCGTCGATGATCACGGCCGTGTGATTGCGTGACACGCCGGTGGTGGTGGCGATCTCTTCCACCAGGTCCGCTTTCGTCATCGTGCGTCCTCCCGGTTGAGCGTCCCCTGATCCTTCAGTCTGGCGGCCTCCGGCAGGCACAGTCGTCCGAGCCACAGGGCCCGGGCTGGCTACGTGCGCCGGAGGCGGGCGTTGCGACGACGGCAAAAGTGCTGAGTCGACGCTCGGAGCGCGCCGCGTTGCAGCGCGGGCAGGGAGGAGCGGGCGAATCCCAGCGGTCCTGAAGCGTTTCCCACGCGTGACGGCAGGACGGACAGCGGTACTCGTAAAGCGGCAAGGGTCCTCCGGTGGCGTGGGCCCACTGACCATAAGCGCATGGCCCGTTTGGCTCAAGCCCCCGGCTTACCCCCTGCCCCGGCGCCGGCCGGCGTGCCCTCGCGCGTGACCTCGTCGACGACGCCGACGATGATCGTGCGCACCGGCCCGCGCGGCATGCCCAGCACCTGTGCCGCAGTGTTGCCCTCGTCCGCCACGAGCACGTGGTCGCCGAGGCCCGCGTCCACCGAGTCCACGGCGATCACCGACGGTGGCTGCGGCCGGCCAGGCGTTGGCTCCGGGCGCACCAACAGTAGCTTCCGTCCGTGGAGGTGCGGGTGCTTGATCGTGGCCACGACCGTGCCGGTGACGCGCGCAAGGAACATCAGGCCGGCGCTCCCTCACCCGGCTCGTGAACCGAGTCGATGAGTCCCACGATCGCGGCGTCGGCGGGATTCTCGGGGTTCGAGAGCGCCACCGCGGCCTCGCGCCCGCGCACCACGAACACGCGCTGGCCGGGCGCAGCGGAGACGAGGTCGATGGCCGCGAACACGCGCGCGCCCGTGGAGGTGCCGGAGGGATCGGTCGTGTCCACGAGCAGCAGCCGCTGGCCACGCCAGGACGGCACCTTCTCGGTGCAGACGACCGTGCCCACGACGCGCCCGAACAGCATCAGACGAGGTGTTCGCGCAGCACGGGGTGCATGCGCGGGATGACGACGGCGCGCGCGAGCAGGCCGCGCTTCTGGGCGTCGGCGCGGCCGGCGGCGACGGCGGCCTCGACGTCCGGGAGCGAGCCGGTGACCGTGACCACGCCCTTGCCGCCGATGCCGTTCGCAAGCCGCAGGTCGGCGACCACGATCCCCGCCGCCTTGGCCGCCGCGTCCGCCGCGACGATCGCGGAGGCCGCGGTGAGCGTCTCCAGCACACCCACGGCGTCGGCGTCGCTCGGCGCCACCAGCCCGCGCAGCGCCGGCATGACGCCGTCGTGGAGCTGCGGGATGAAGAGCTGGTCCAGGAGCGCGTCGGCGGCCACCTCGATGCCGCGCGCATGCGACGAGCGCACGTCGGCGACGCGACCGCCGATCAGGATCCAGTAGCGCCCGGGCGACAGCACGCTCACCTGCAGCAGCTCGACCTCGGCTCGCTTCACCATCGCGTCCGCGGCGACGATGCCCTGCGCGATGCTCGAGGTTTCGACCGCGGCGATCGCCGCGGCTGAAACGCCTGTCTTGGAACGCGCGGTGCCTTCGGCTCCGCCGGCGTTCGGGGGCGACGACGGTGCTGCGTCGCCGCCGCGAGGCGTAGGCGTCATACGATGCGGAACCGGTCGACGAGCGTGCAGCGGCGGATGCGGGTGAAGCTCCTCGCCGTGGTCATGCCCTCGCCGGTGGGGCTCGCGATCGTGAAGCTCGTGGGGCCTTCCCCGTTCCAGCCCAGGCCCGCGGCGTTCGGTCCGTTCTTCACGAAGATCGAGCAGTCGCACGCGCGCGCCATCGCATGCAGCTTGTCGATGTTCCGCGAGTGCATGCTCGCCGTGTGCCGGTAGCCCCACTCGACCTCAACCGCGAAATCGATGGCCTCATCGACATGCCGAACGCGAACGAGAGGGAGAACAGGCATCATGAGCTCAGTCCAAAGGAACGCATGGTCGCTGTCCACCTCGCAGAGCGCGATGCGCTTGTCCGGCGGGCACGCGATGCCGGCATCGGCCAGGATCACGGACACGTTCTTGCCCACGTACTTGCGGTTGATGTAGCCGTGCTTTCGCGGACCCTTGTCGGTCTCGATGATGAGCTTTTTCAGCTGCTCGATCTGGTGGGCGCCGAGCACGATGGCGCCGCAGCGGCTCATGTTCTCCTTGAGCCGGTCGGCGACGACCGAGACGCAGATGATCTCCTTCTCGTCGGTGCAGATGATGTTGTTGTCGAGCGAGGCGCCCATCACCAGGTCGCGCGCGGCGCGCTCGAGGTCGGCGGTCTCGTCCACGACCGACGGCGGGTTGCCGGGGCCGGCCGTGATCGCCTTCTTGCCGGCGTCGAGCGCCTCCTTCACCGGACCGGGACCGCCCGTGACCACGTTCAGCCGGATGCCCGGATAGCGCAGCATCGCCTTGGCCACGTCGAGCGACGGCTCGGCGACCGAGTGGAGCAGCGGCTCGGGCGAGCCGGCGCGGCGGGCGGCGCGGTTGATGAGGTCGATCGTCAGCGAGCTCACCTTCTTCGCGTTCGGGTGCGGGCAGAACACGCAGGTGTTGCCGCCGGCGATCATCGAGATGCCGTTGTTGATGATGGTCTCGCTCGGGTTCGTCACCGGCGTGATCACGGCGATGACGCCGTACGGCGCGCGCTCGAGCAGCGTGAGCCCGTGATCGCCCGTCCACGCGATCGGCTCCAGGTCTTCGATCCCCGGCGTGCGCTCGGTGACGAGCCGGTTCTTGAGCATCTTGTCGTCGGCGCGCCCGAGTCCCGTCTCCTCGACCGCGAGATCGGAGAGCGGCTTCAAGCTCGCGATCAGCGTGTCGCGGATCGAGGCGATGACGCGGCCGCGCACCTCGAGCGACGTGTCTCGCCAGGCCGCGAACGCGCGGCGCGCGCCGGCGACCGCGTCGTCCAGCGAGGCATGGATGCCCAGCGGTCTCGCCGAGGCGGGATCGGCCGGGTCGCGCTCGAGCTTGTCCAGCACCTCCGCGACGATGGCGCCGATGCGCGCGGCGTCGAGGCTCATGGCCGGCTCATCGCTCGACGCCCACGCTCTTCAGGTAGACGTCGCGTCCGTCCTGCTCCACGGCGTCGACGATGCCGCAGATGACGTGGTCCACCGGCCGGTCCTTCGTGACCTCGGTCAGCCGCGCGGAGGAGCCGGCGGCGATGAGGACGATCTCGCCCTCCCCCGCGCCCACCGCGTCCACGGCCACGACCTGGTTGCCGGCCGGCTGGAACGAGCCGTCCACCTCGCGCGCAAGCAGCAGCTTGAGGCCGGAGAGCCCCGCGTCCTTGCGTGTGCTCACCACGGTGCCCAAGACCTTGGCCAGAATCATAGGGGACTGACCGCCCGCTTAGCGCTTGTTCGCTGCGGGCTCGGGGCGCCGGATCGGCAGCGCGTCCTCGAGCTGGCCGTGCGGACGCGGGATGACGTGCACCGACACCACCTCGCCGACCTTCGCGGCCGCGGCGGCACCGGCTTCGGTGGCCGCGCGCACGGCCGCGACGTCGCCGCGCACCACCGTGGTCACGTAGCCGCCGCCGATCTTCTCATAGTGAACCAGCGTCACGCGCGCCGCCTTCACCATGGCGTCCGATGCCTCGACCATGGCGACGAAGCCGCGCGTCTCGATCAAGCCCAGTGCTTCTTCCATCGCATCCTCCGCAGACGGTGCTGCCGTGGGGTGTGGATCACGGAAAAACGCTTCAGGGCGCCGAGGTGCGGCGCCCGAGGATCACGGATTCGAGCTCCTGCGCCGGCGCGGGGATGACGTGCCCGTGCCGCAGGTCGCCGATCGCGGCGGCGGCGGCGGAACCCGCAGCCACGGCGGCCTCGACCTCGGCCAGCTCGCCGCGGACGAGGATCGTGACCAGCGCGCCTCGCGTGACCTCGTAGCGGGTGATCGTGACCCGGGCGGACTTGGTCATGGCGTCCGCCGCCTCGACTGCGGCGGTGAATCCGTGTGTCTCGACCAGTCCCAGCGAGCGTCCCGACGGGCGGGGGTCCATGCGCCTCCAGTTGCGTCCAGCGTCGCGGACGCGCGGGATACGCGCATGCGGCGCCCGCGCAAGCTACCTCTGCGCGCGGCTCCCGGTCAACGCCGGCGCGCACTTTCGGCCGCGCCGGGCGCGGCGAAGGCCGCTGAAAAGCGAACCGCCCCCGCGCGGCTGGGCGCGGAGGCGGTATCGGTGCGGCCCGATCATGGGCCCCGGTGTGCGGACGCGCGAGTCGAGCGCGGAGGCTATGGCGCCGCCAGTTCCAGGGCCCTACTGAATGCTCCCCATACCAACCGTGTGCATGTCCGTAAGACTCCTTCGCTCGCGATAGGGGGATCAGCCCACAGACCGCCAAGCACGAG
>DATNFC010000360.1:0-4375 GCA_035606545.1 Candidatus Methylomirabilota bacterium | reverse complement strand
GAGATCAAGGGCCGCGACCTCGTGCGCGGCATCCCGCGCACGCTGCGCGTGTCCTCGGTCGAGATCCGCGAGGCGCTGCAGGAGCCCGTGGGCCAGATCGTGAACGCTCTGCGCGAGTCGCTGGAGCGCACCCCGCCCGAGCTGGCGGCCGACATCGTCGACCGCGGCATCTACATGACCGGCGGCGGCGCGCTGCTGCGCGGCCTCGACCTGCTCATGCGCGAGGTCACGAACCTGAACATCCGCGTCGCGCAGGATCCGCTCACCTGCGTCGTGCGCGGAGCGGGCAAGATCCTCGAGAAGCTCGAGGACTACGAGAAGGTGATCCTGAGCGGCCACAGGGACTAGGTCCTCGTCGTGGCTTCCATACTGCCCCCGGCCGAGCGCCGCAGCGTCGTGCTGGTCACGGCGTACGCGGCGCTTTCGCTCATCCTGCTCGTGGTCGGTGAGCGCATCCCGGCGGCGGGCCTGCGCGGCGCCGGCGCGGCGGTGTTCGCCCCGTTCGATCGCATCGCCGGCGCCGCCGACCGGTTGTTCAACTCGTGGCAGGAGAACGAGCGGCTGCACGAGCGCGTGGCGCGGCTCGAGGCCGACAACGCCCGCCTCCGTCTCATGGCCGCCGAGAACCCGCACCTGCGCGAGTTGCTCGGGCTCACGGCGTGGCGCGGGCTGCCGTTGCGGGCCGTCGAAATCCTCGCGCTGGGTGGGGGAGAGCCATTGCCGGACGCGGCGACGTTGTCGGCTGGGAAGAACGACGGTGTGGAAGTGGGCGACGCGGTGATGACGAGCGACGGGCTCGTGGGCCGCGTCACCGAGTGCTGGCCGACGCTGTCACGCGCCACGCTCCTGACCGACGCGAACCAGGCCATCGCCTGCGAGGTGGAGACGACCGGCGTCAACGGCATCCTGCGCTTCGTGCCGGCGCCGCGGCCGCGGCTCATCCTCTCCGCGGTGGCGATCGCCGACACGGTGCGCGTGGGTGAGCGCGTGGTGACGAGCGACCTCTCGCTCCGATTCCCGCGCGGCATCCCGGTGGGCATGGTGACGCGCGTGGACCACGACCCGACCGGCCTGATGCAGGAGATCGAGATCACGCCCGCCGCCCGGCTCGCCCGCCTGCGCCATGCGTTCATTGCGCCCGGGCCGCGGCCGCCCGCCGACGGCGTCCCGAGGCCGAAGCTCGAGTACGAGCCCGATCCGCTGTCCGGCGCCCGCCCGCCCGCGGGGCGAGACACGCTCACGGGGAGACTGCGATGAAGGCGATCGGCATGTTCCTGTTCGCGTCCGTGGTGGCGCTGTTGCTGCGCAGCACCGTGCTCGCCCAGTTGGCCGCGCGCGGCATCGTCATCGACGTGCTCGTGCTCGCCACCGTGACGTGGTCGCTGCGCCAGCGCGACGCGTGGGGCGCCACGTTCGGCTTCATGCTCGGCCTGGCCGCGGACATCGACGCCTCGCACTGGCTCGGCCGTCACGCGCTGGCGCTGACGCTGCTCGGCTACGGCGTGGGCCGGCTGTCGAACACGCTCGTGCGCGACAGTCCCCTGACCCAGCTCGTGCTGATCGCACTGGCCACCGCGCTCCATCAGATCTGGGTCACCGCGTTCGACGCCACGGCCGGCGTGCAGCAGCTGCCGTGGTTTGCCGGCCGCGTGCTGCTCGCCACCGTCACCACCGCGCCGATCGGCGTATTGCTGTTGCTCTTGACGCGGCTCCTCCGGCGCCGCGACGGATACAGGAATGCCCCAGGGACTTCCGCAGCGGGATAAGGACACCCGGTTCGGCATCCTCGCCGCGCTCGCGGTCGCGAGCTTCGGCCTGGTCGTGCTGGGGTTGCTCCGACTCCAGGTGCTGGAGCACGACCAGCTGGCGCGGCTCTCGGACCAGAACCGGGTGCGGCTGGACGTCATCCGCGCGCCGCGCGGCGCGATCCGCGACCGCGCCGGGCGCATCCTCGCCGACAACCAGCCGAGCTTCGACATCGTGTTCCGGCCGGCGCCGATCGAGAGCACGTTGCGCGTGCGCGCGGCGATCGCCCCGGACTGGCTCGCGCGCGTCTCCGGCGTCATCGTCGGCGACTCGGCCGACGTCAAGCGCAAGGTGCAGGAGGCGAACCGCACCGGGCAGACCGCGGTGCTGCGCCGCGCCGCGCCCTACTCAGTGATGGCCGCGGTCGAGGAGTCGCGCTCGGAGCTGGCCGGCATCGACGTCCAGGTGGCGCCGATCCGGCGCTATCCCTCGGGCACGCTCGCGGCGCAGCTCCTCGGCTACGCCGGCGAGATCAACGACCGCGAGCTGGAGGAGCGTGCCGACAAGGGCTACGGCCTCGGCGACCTGATCGGCAAGACGGGCGTGGAGCGCCGCTACGAGGACGTGCTCCGGGGCGAGGACGGTGCCGAGTTCGTGGTCGTGAACGCCATGGGCAAGCGCGTGACCACGCTCGAGGAGGGCCCGCCGAAGCTGCCGATCTCCGGCCGCGACGTCACGCTCACGATCGACCTCGACATCCAGCGCGCGCTCGAGGTCGCGATGGGCAAGATCGAGCGCGGCGCCGCGGTGGTGCTGGACCCGCGCGACGGCAGCGTGCTCGCCATGGTGTCGAAGCCCGTGTACGACCCGAACGAGTTCTCGCGCGGCATCTCGTTCGACCGCTGGAAGGAGCTGAACTCGAACGGCGCGTTCCCGCTCCTGAACCGCGCCACGCAGAGCGCCTACCCGCCCGGCTCCACGTTCAAGGTGGTGTGCATGCTCGCCGGGCTCAAGCTCGGGCAGGTCGATCCCGAATCGCACATGCCCACGTCGTGCAGCGGCGCCTACTACTTCGGCGGCCGCCGTTTCGGCTGCTGGGAACACGGCGGCCACGGCAGCCTGAACCTGGTCGATGCGCTCCAGCACTCGTGCGACGTCTACTTCTACCAGCTCGGGTTGCGCCTGGGCATCGACCCGATCGAGCAGATGGCGCGCGCGCTGGGCCTGGGCGAGCGCACGGGCATCGACCTGCCGGCCGAGGCCCGCGGGCTCGTGCCCTCGTCGCAGTACTACAACGACCACTTCCACACCGGGAGGTGGCCGAAGGGCGTGCTGCTGAACCTCGGCATCGGCCAGGGCGAGCTGCTCACGACGCCGCTCCAGCTCGCGACCATGACCGCGATCGTCGCGAACGGCGGTCACGCCGTGCGCCCGCACGTGGTTCGGCAGGTGCAGGGGCAGGACGCGTTCAAGGTGCCGAAGCCGCTCGAGCCCGGCGTGGTCGCGAGCAGCGCGATCTGGGATGCGGTGCACCTGGCGATGCACAAGGTGACGATCCCCGGCGGCACCGCGAACGCCTCGCGCACCGTGCCGGGCATGAACGTGGCCGGCAAGACGGGCACGGCGCAGAACCCGCACGGCAACGACCACGCGCTGTTCGTGTGCTTCGCACCGATGGAGACGCCGACGATCGCGCTCGCGGTCGTGGCCGAGAACAGCGGCCACGGCAGCGAGTGGGCGGCCCCGGTCGCGGGCTCGCTGTTTCGCCAGATCTTCCTGCCCGACACCGGCAGCGTCCAGGAACGGACGCTGCACGCCGTCGTGGCGCCTGTCGACTCGGCGGCCGACTGATGAAATTCCGACTGCCACCGCTCGACTGGCCGCTCGCGTTCGCGACGCTGGGCCTGATCGGCATCGGATTGGCCACGGTCTACAGCGCCACGAGCGTGCCCGGCGCGCACCAGGGGCTGTGGGCGAAGCAGTTCCTGTGGTTCGTCGTCGCGGTGGGCTTCGCCTGGATCATCGCCGCGGTGCACTATCGCCTCTACGACTCGATCTCGTGGCCGCTCTACGCCGCCTCGCTCGTCGCACTCGTGGCCGTGTTCGTGATCGGCGTCGAGCGCATGGGGGCGAAGCGCTGGATCGAGCTCGGGCCGCTCCAGTTCCAGCCGTCGGAGGTGGCGAAGCTCGCGACCACGTTCGTGCTCGCGCGCTTCTTCGACCACGCGCGGCTCGACCTGCGGAAGATGCGGTGGTGGATGCCGCCGGTGTTCATCGCGCTCGTTCCGTTCGTGCTGGTGGCCAAGGAGCCGGATCTCGGCACCGCGTCCAGCTTCCCGGCCATGCTGGTGGCGATGTTCTTCTGGGCCGGCATGCCGGCGAGCCAGCTCCTGCTCGGGCTGTCGCCGATCTTCAACGTGGCGCTGTTCTTCCTCACCGGCAGCGTGTGGTGGTTCGTGGCGCTGTTCGTCGGACTGCTGGCCTGGGCGCGGCCTCGCGTCGTCGTGCTGCTGGCGATGCTGGCGCTGAACGGCGCCGTGGCGGTGACGCTGCCGAAGCTGTGGAATCACCTGCACGACTACCAGAAGCGGCGCATCGAGACGTTCCTCAACCCCGAGCAGGACCCGAG
>DATNFC010000359.1:0-19091 GCA_035606545.1 Candidatus Methylomirabilota bacterium | reverse complement strand
CCGAGGAGATCGCTCAACCGCGCCGTCACCACCGGGTGGGCCAGTGCCCAGCCCACGCGCAGCCCGGTCGCGGCGAGTGATTTGGAGATGGCATCGATCAGCACCGTCCACGGCGCCACCTCGGGCACGAGCGCGGGCGGGGTCACGACCGGCTGCCGCTCGAGCGTCGTCGCCCAGTAGACCTGGTCGTACATGAGGAACACCGGCCGCTTTCCCGTGCCCTCGCGCCGCCGGTTCTCGTTCACGATCGCGCGGCAGATGCCCGCAAGCACGTTGGGATCGATGCCGGAGCCGGTGGGGTTCAGCGGGGAGCAGAGCGCGACGAGCCGGGCCTCGGGGAGCGTCGCCGCCACCTGCTCGACGGTCGGATGGAAGCGGTCCTCGCGCCGCACCTCGAGCGGGATCGCGCGCGCTCCCGTGAGGTACGCATAGTGGTTGTTGTTCCACGACGGCACCGGGAACACCACCGCCTCGCCCGGGTCCACGAGCGCGCGATACGTGGCGTAGATCAGCGGCCGCGCGCCGCCGGCCACCGTGACCGACTCGAGCGGGTAGTCGAGCGACATCTCACGGCGGTAGAACTCGATGATGGCCTTGCGCAGCTCGGGCACGCCGTTCGACGGCGGGTAGTTCGTGTGACCGGCCTCGAGCGCGGCGCGGATCCCGTCGGCGAGCTTGCGCGGCAGCGGGAACTCGCGCGGGTCGAAGTCTCCCACCGTGAGGTTGCACACCTCGCGCCCGGCAGCGATCGCCGCGCGCACCTCGGCCGCGATGCGCAGGACTTCGGAGCCGACCATCCCGCGCGCCAGCGTCGAGAGCGATGCGTCATCCACTGCGGCGGCGTTGAGTGCGAGCTCGGATGGCGTGCGCATGCGGTTTCCCTCGACGATCGGCGTGATGGCAGCGAGCGCTCGGCGCCACGCATCCTAACCGAGACGAGCGACCGGACGGGAGTCGCCCGGCGAGTGCCGGATGGGCGACGAATCTTCGCTCCGCGGTCGTGTAGACTGCCGCCCCCATGCCCTCCGGCGGCCGCCGACTCGTCCCCGACCTGGCACTCGCGGGCGCGGTGTTCCTGTCGCGCATCCCGTTCCTCGGTCCCGGCGCCGGTACGGACACCGATGGCTGGTACCTCGTGGGCGCCGCGCGCGAGATGGTGGCGACCGGCCGCTACACGCGCTCGCGCTTCCCCGGCTACCCGGTGCAGGAATGGCTGTGCTCGCTGATCGCGCGCGCGGGCGGCGGAGCGGTGGCGATGAACGTGCTGAGCGCGCTCGCGGCCACGGCGTGCGCGGTCGCGTTCGCGCGCGTGCTGGGGCGGCTCGGCGTGCGCGACGCGTGGCTTTCGGCGCTCGCGCTCGTGTCCATACCCGCCGCGTACGTAGCCAGCGTCTCGTGCATGGACTACCTGTTCGCGGTCGCGTTCCTGCTCGCCGCCTGTGACGCCATGCTCCGCGGCCGGGCGGTCGTCGCGGGCCTCTGGCTCGGCCTCGCGATCGGCTCGCGCCTCACGTCGCTCGTGTTGCTACCGGCCGTGGTGCTCCTCCCCCGCGTGGAGGGCGGGCCTTCGCCTCGGTTCGCGCGTCGCACACTGGCGCTGCTCCTCCCGAGCGCGCTGATCGGCGTCGCATGCTACGTCCCGGCGTACGCGCGCTACGGCTGGGGCTTCCTCAAGTTCACCGATCCGCTGCGCACCGGGAGCACACCGCTCGATTTCCTCACCGGCTTCGCCCACATCGGGCAGATGCCGATCCCGCCCGCGCTGATCCTGGGTCAGGCGACCGTGCTGCTCTGGGGCGTACCGGGAACCGTGCTGCTCGTCGCGGCGTGTGTTCGAGCGCTCATGACGCGCCGCGCGGTACAGCTCCACGCCGCGGTCCCGGCACGTGTGCAGCTCGCGGCCGCGTTGGCGATCGCGCTCGAGCTGCTCCTCTACCTTCGCCTGCCGCATGATGAAGGCTACCTGCTCCCCGCGGTGCCGTTCACGTTGCTGATCGCCGCGGCCCGGCTGCCGCGGGGCTGGTTCCGCGCCGTGTGCGCGGCCGCGATCGTGTCGCCATTCATCCTCGGCGTGGACGTGGACCCGCCCAAGAAGGGTGTGCCGCCGCTCACGAGGTCCGCCCTCGCGATCACCTGGCCCGTGGGTGCTCACCCGATCGTGCTCGAGCCGCTTCGCGGTCCGCTGCTCCTCGATCACGCGAAGCGCGTGCGCGCGCGCGCGATCGTGGACCGCGTCATCGCCGCACGCGCGACACTGCCCCCGGGCGCGTTCCTGCTCGCGGGCGTGCTCAATGCGGAGCTGGAGATCCGGCTCCCGCTGGGACACTCCGAACGCTGGTACACGGACTATGTCTCGGAGCCAGACCTCAAGTCGATGCTCGCGCGGGGGCGGGACGTGCTGCTGCTGCCGGCGGCGCGCGAGCGCGTGATCCAGGTCGCCGGCTTCGACCCGGTGGCGGCCGGCGCGCGCGCGATGTTCGCGGACGACCCGTGAGCGCCCGCGCATGAACAGATCGAGGCCGGCGCGCTCTCGGCGGTCCGGCCTCGGTCGTTCAGCCGCAGCGATCAGGAGTGCTGCTTCGGTCGGAACTCGGGTGCGCTGGCATCGAAGTCGTAGCTCACCGGCGGCTCGACGCCGAACAGGCGCAGGAACACGTAAAGCTGGCCGCGGTGGTGCAGGTACTCCTCCTGCACCGACCCGATCATGACCCCGGCGTTCATCTCCCCCCACGGCGTCTTCACCATCGACGCGAGCTGCGCGTCCGTGAGCTTGGCCACGACGGCGTCCGCGGCCTGCCAGCACCGCTCGGTGAACTTCACCAGGTCCTGCTTCGTGCGGATCGCCGCGAGCTCCTTCTGCTCGTCGTACTCGAGCGTGCCGCTCAAGATGCTCTCGGGTGCCGCGCGCAGGTACAGGTACATGTGCACCACCAGCTCCTTCGGCGTGCGCATGTCCTTCACCGGGTGCGCGTCGAGCTTGTCGGCGGGCAGCGCCTCGACGCAGCGCAGGCCGACGCCGTGGCGCATGCGCACCATGTCCCACATGACGACCAGCGTGGACTTCTTCATGGCTGGACTCCCTCTCCTGAAAAGTCGTGTCGCCGTCGCCCCGGGGATGACGGGCGGCGAGCCGCGCGAACATGGCGCGCGCGGTGGCTGGCCGTCAATGGGGTTCGAACCGGACAAGCGCCGCGGTCTCGCGTTATAGTGCCGGGATGACCAGCGTGGGCACGAACGTCGCACGCAAGGATGGCATGGACCGGGCCACCGGGGCCGCGAAGTACGCGGACGACCTGCGCTTCCCCGGCATGCTCGTGGGCCGCACGGTCCGCTCGACGATCGCGCGCGGCCGGGTCACCGGGGTCACGCTCGACTTCGACCCTGCGGGCTTCACCGTGGTCGACCACCGCGACATCCCGGGCGAGAACACGATCGCGTTGATCGAGAAGGACCAGCCCTGCCTCGTGAACGGCGTCGTCCGGCACGCGGCCGAGCCGATCCTCCTGCTGGCGCACGAAAGTCGCGATGCCCTGATCGGAGCGAACGTCAGGATCGACTACGAGCGCGAGGAGCCGCTGTTCGACCCCGAGCGCTCGCAGCAGGTGTTCAAACACATCCTGATCGAGAAAGGGAGCCTCGATCGCGGTTTCGCGCGCGCCGAGGTGGTGGTCGAGGGCACGTACACGACCGGCGCGCAGGAACACGTCTACATCGAGACGAACGGCGTCATCGCCGTGCCGGAGCGCGGCGGCATGGCGCTCTACGGCTCGCTCCAGTGCCCCTACTACGTTCTAAAGGCGCTCAAGGCGCTGCTGGGCGCTGCCGTGAAGGACATCAGGGTCGTGCAAACAGAAACGGGCGGCGGCTTCGGCGGCAAGGAGGAGTACCCGAGCGTGATCGCCGCGCACGCCTGCCTGCTGGCGTTGAAGAGCGGGCGGCCGGTCAAGATCCTCTACGACCGTGGCGAGGACATGGTGGCGACGACGAAGCGCCACCCGTCGATCGTGCGCCACAAGACCGGCCTCACGCGCGACGGCAAGCTGACCGCGATGCAGGTGGACGTGCTCATGGACGGCGGCGCCTACTGCACGCTCTCCCCCGTCGTGCTGTCGCGCGGGGTCATCCACGCCGCCGGGCCCTACCGCTGTGCGAACACGCGCATCGAGGGCCGCGTGGTGATGACGAACACCCCGCCGAACGGCGCGTTCCGGGGCTTCGGTGCGCCGCAGACGCAGTTCGCCATGGAAGTCCACATGGACCGCATCTCCGAGACGCTGGGGATCGATCCAGTGACGCTGCGACTCCGGAACGCGTTGAAGCCCGGCGACACCACCGCGACCGGGCAGAAGCTGGGACCCGACACGAGCGCGGTCGAGGTGCTGAAGGAGGCGGTGCGGCGCACGTCGTTCAAGCGCAAGCGCGCGAAGCTCGCCGGCAGCGGCCGCGGCATCGGGCTGGCGCTGTTCTATCACGGCGCCGGCTTCACCGGCAGCGGCGAGGTGATGCTGGGCTCGCGCGCCGGGCTCGAGACCACGCCGAACGGTGTGCGCATCCTGGTCGCGAACACGGAGATCGGCCAGGGAACGAGGACCATGCTGTCGCAGATTGTTGCCGACGTCATGGGCGTTGCATATGAGAACGTCGACATCGCGCAGGCCGACACGTCGGTGGTGCCCGACAGCGGCCCCACGGTGGCATCGCGCACGTGCATGGTCGTGGGCGGGCTGCTCGAGCGCTGCGCGAAGCAGATGCGCGAACAGCTGAAAGGAGTCTCCCCCGCCGAGCACCACGCGCGTCACGGCCGGCTGCACGTCGAGACCCAGTACGAGGCGCCGCCGGGCCGCGAGTGGAACGACAAGACGTACCGCGGCGACGCCTACGCCACGTACGCCTGGGGCTGCGACGTGGCCGAACTGGCCGTCGATCCGGTCACGCACGAGGTGAGCGTCGCGAAGTTCACCGCCGTGCAGGAATTCGGCCGCCCGATCCACCCGGCGATGGCGCAGGGCCAGATCGAGGGCGGCTCGGGACAGGGCATCGGCTGGGCACTGCTCGAGCACGTCGTCATGCGCGACGGCGCGATGGCGAACGCGCAGCTCACGAACTACGTCATCCCCACCACGCTCGACACGCCGCCGATGGACGTCGTCATGCTCGAGAATCATTTTCCGGGCGGGCCGTTCGGCGCCAAGGGCGTGGGCGAGTTGCCGATCGACGGACCCGCGCCGGCGGTGGTGAACGCGCTCCGCCATGCGGGGCTGGACGTGCGCGCGATCCCGGCCACGCCGGAGGCGCTTGCCGCCGCGCCGAGACTCGCGCCCTCCCGGTCCGGGGACGCCGCGTGAAGTTCACGCTGAACGGCGCGCCGCGCGAGCTGGATGCGCACCCGTTGAAGCGGCTGCTCGACGTGCTGCGCGAAGACTGCGGGCTCACCGGTACCAAGGAGGGCTGCGGCGAGGGCGAGTGCGGCGCCTGCACCGTGCTCGTGGACGGCGAGCCGGTGGTGTCCTGCCTGATGCCGTGCGCGCAGGCGGAAGGCTGCGACGTCATCACGATCGAGGGGCTCGCCGGGAATCACCCGCTCCAGCTCGCGATGATGCGCGAGGTGGGCGCCCAGTGCGGCATCTGCACGCCGGGTGTGATCCTCGCCGCGCGCGGGCTGGTCGAGGCCGCGCGCAGGCCCACGCTCGAGCGCGTGCGCGAGGCGCTCGCCGGGAACCTGTGCCGGTGCACCGGCTACGAGGCCATCCACCGCGCGGTGCTCTCGGCGCATGCGGAGTTGCACGGCCCGTCCGCGAAGTCCGCGGCGCCGGTGCCCGCTGAGGAAGCTGGGGCATGAGAACCGCCACCGCCCCGTTCACGCTTCGTCGCGCGCGCACGCTCGATGCGGCGCTCAAGATCCTGCGCGAGGAGCCCGGCACGGTGCCGCTCGCCGGCTGCACGGACGTCTACGTCGCGCTCGAGTTCGGCGGCACGCCGGGTAGTCGCTACCTCGACCTCACACGGCTCTCGGCGTTGAAGCGCATCACCACGAGCGGCGAGAAGCTGGTGATCGGTGCGCTCGCCACGTACACCGAGCTGCAGAAGTCGCGCTTCGTGCGCGCGCGACTGCCCATGCTCGTCGAGGCGGCCCGGCTCGTGGGCGGCGTGCAGATCCAGAACATGGGCACGGTGGGCGGCAACCTCGCGAACGGCTCGCCGGCCGGCGACACGCTGCCGGTGTTCGCGGTGGCCGATGCCGACGTGGTGCTGGCCGGGCCCGACGGCGAGCGGCGCGTGCCCTTCAACGCGTTCTACACCGGCTATCGCAAGAGCGTGCGCAGACCCGACGAGCTGATCGTCGCGGTCGAGGTGCCCCCGGTGATCGGCAAGCAGTGGTTTCGCAAGGTGGGCACGCGCGCGGCGCAAGCCATCTCCAAGGTGGTGTTCGCCGGCGTGCGCGGCCTCGAGACCCGGTTGGCACTCGGCAGCGTGGCGCCGACCGTCGTGCGTCTCCCGAACACCGAGATGGTGCTGAACGGCGGCGGCTCGATCGACGAGGCGTTGCGCGCGCTCGCGGACGAGATCCAGCCCATCGACGACCTGCGCTCGACCGCTGCCTACCGCCGCGGCGTCGCTGCAAATCTCGTGCGCCAGTTCTGGAGTGCCACGGCGTGAGTGTGCAGTACTTCCGCTCGCAGCGCGTCGTGACTCCCGAGGGCGTGCGGCCGGCGACGATCGAGGTGCGGAACGGCGTGATCGCGGCCGTGCATGCGCACGATCACGACACGGGCGGTGCCCCGGTGCGCGACGGCCTGGGCGGCGTCATCCTCCCGGCGCTCGTGGACAGCCACGTGCACGTGAACGAGCCCGGCCGCAGCGAGTGGGAGGGCTTCGAGACCGCGACGCGCGCCGCTGCAGCGGGCGGCGTGACGACGCTCGCCGACATGCCGCTCAACAGCATCCCGGCCACGACCCACGTGCGCGCGCTCGAGGCCAAGCGCGCGGCGGCGCGCGGGAAGTGCGCGGTCGACACGGGCTTCCTCGGTGGCGTGATCCCCGGTAACGCGGGCGAGTTGCGCGCGCTCCACGAGGCGGGCGTGCTGGGTTTCAAGTGCTTCCTCGTCCATTCAGGCGTGGACGAGTTCCCGGCGTGCGCGGCGGCCGATCTCGACGCCGCGCTCGCGGTGCTCGCGCCGCTCGGCGCGGTGCTGATGGCACACTGCGAGCTGCCGCGCGAGCTGCCGCCCGGCCCCACGGGGACGCGCTCGTATTCGGCGTACGCCGCGAGCCGGCCAGCGGCCGCCGAGACCGCCGCGGTGGGGCTGTTGCTCGAGCTGGCCGACAGGCACCGTGCCCGCGTGCACGTCGTGCACGTCTCGGCCGGGGAGACGCTGCCGTTGGTCGCCGCCGCCCGCGCGCGCGGCGTCGCGGTGACCGCGGAGACCTGCCCGCACTACCTCCATTTCACCGCGGACCTGGTCCCGGATGGCGCCACCGAGTACAAGTGCGCGCCTCCGATCCGCAGTGCGGCGGATCGCGATGCGCTGTGGCAGGGATTGCTCGACGGCACGCTGGACGCGGTCGTGAGCGACCACTCGCCGTGCCCGCCGGCGATGAAGCGACGGGAGGCAGGAGACTTCATGGCCGCCTGGGGCGGCATCGCGTCGCTCCAGCTCGGGCTCTCCGTGGTGTGGACCGGCATGCGCGCGCGCCGGATACCGCTCGAGCGCCTCGCCACGTGGATGTGCGCCGCGCCCGCGCGGCTGCTCGGGCTCTCGGCGCGCAAGGGCGCGATCGCACCCGGCCACGACGCCGACCTGATCGGCTGGATGCCCGACGAGGAGTTCACGGTGCGCCCCGAACGGCTGCTCCATCGCCACGCGCTCACGCCCTACGCCGGCGCCCGGCTCGCCGGCGTCGTCCACTCGACGTTCATCCGCGGCGAATGCATCTACGATCTCACGCACGGCGTGAGAAGCGTTCAGGGCCAGCTCATCACCCGGGAGATCGTGCACACATGACCGAGGCCGCGTTCACCGACCTGATCGACCTCGCCGCCGAGCGCCTGGGCGGCGCGGTGTTGCTCGCGAACGACGAGTTCTTCGCCCCCAAGGAGTCGCTGCTCCACGCGGCGGCCGCGGTGTGGAAGGAGGGCGAGTACACCGACCGCGGCAAGTGGATGGATGGCTGGGAGACGCGCCGTCGCCGCACGCCCGGTCACGATTGGTGCATCGTCCGCCTCGGCCTTCCCGGCGTCGTGCGCGGGGTGGTCGTGGACACGGCATTCTTCCGCGGCAACTACCCCGAGCAGTGCTCGCTCGAGGGCGCGGCCGTGGCCGGCGTTCCGGATCCGCAGGAGCTCGCGGGTGAAGGCAGCGTGCGGTGGACGGAGATCCTCCCCCGCTCGCCGCTTGCCGGCGACTCGAAGAACGCGTTCACGATCGCATCCGGGGAGCGCCTGACCCACCTGCGCTTCCACATCTACCCCGACGGCGGCGTGGCGCGGCTGCGCGTGCACGGCGAAGCGCGGTCCGATCCCGCGCGCCTCGCGCGCGGCCAGGTGCTGGACCTGGCGGCGATGGAGAATGGCGGCTACGTCGTGGTGTGCAGCGACATGTTCTTCGGCCACCGCCAGAACCTGATCCTGCCCGGTCGTTCGACGCACATGGGCGACGGCTGGGAGACGCGCCGCCGGCGCGGGCCTGGCCACGACTGGACGATCGTGCGGCTCGCCGCGCGTGGCAGCGTGCAGCGGCTCGAGCTGGACACCGATCACTTCAAGGGCAATGCGCCCGGCCGCTGCATGCTCGAGTGGTGCGACGCACCCGGCGCCGACTCGGCCGCGCTCCAGTCGAGTGCGAAGTGGCAGCCCCTTCTCGCCGAGACGCCGCTCCAGCCGCACGCCCGCCATGCATGGGACGTGACCACGCCGCCTGCGACGCACGTGCGGCTCAACATCTACCCGGACGGCGGCGTGGCGCGGCTGCGCGTGTTCGGCGCGGTCGCATGAACGTGCGCGACCTGGATGCGGCCACGCTGGAACAGGCGCGCGAGCTGCTCACCGCGTGCTGCGGCGCCGCGCCTTGGGTCGATGCCATGCTCGTCGCGCGGCCGTTCGGCGATCGCGAGACACTTTTCACGAGTGCAGACCGCGCGTGGAAGGCGCTCACGGAGGCGCAACTCGAGGCCGCGATCGCGCGCCATCCGCGCCTCGGCGAGTCGCGCGCGAAGGCGGCGCTGTCCGCGCGCGAGCAGGCGTGGTCCGCAGGCGAGCAATCCGGCGTCGGCGCCGCGGACGACGCCGCGCGCGCCGCGCTGGTGCAGGGCAACGAGGACTACGAGCGGCGCTTCGGTCACACGTTCATCCTCTGCGCCACCGGCCTGGGGCCGGCACAGATGCTCGCGGCGCTGCGCGAGCGGCTCGCGAACGACGAGCGGACCGAGCGCGCGATCACCGCCCGCGAGCTGCACAAGATCACCCGCCTGCGCCTCGAGAAACTGCTGGCGCAGGCCTGAGCCCGGAGGACGCATGGCGATCACGTCACACGTGCTGGATCTCACGAGCGGGAAGCCCGCGGCGGGCGTGGAGATCGTGCTCGAGCACATCGACGACAAGAAGGGCTGGCATGCCGTCGCCCGCGCGACCACGGATGCCGACGGTCGGGTGAAGGACGCGTTCACGAAGCTCCACGGCCCCGGTCGCTACCGCCTGGTGTTCGCGACCGGCGCGTACTTCGCGGCGCGCAACGTCGCCTGCTTCCACCCCGAGGTGACGGTGGTGTTCGAGGTCCGCGACGACAGCGCACACCACCACGTTCCGCTGCTGCTGTCGCCGTTTGGCTACTCGACGTACCGCGGCAGCTGAGCCCGCCCGCCGCGGCCGCTAGACGCGTCCGCGGTTCTTCAAGATGGCGACGAAGCTCCGCCCGCGGATCTCGTCCACGCTGAGGCTCGACATCTCGACCGCACGCGCCTCGGTCACGGCGCCGGTCTGGACCGCGCGCAGGAAGTAGTTCAGGAGCCCCTGCCCGGTGGCGGCATCGTCGAACACGTCGCCCACGAGCGTCGCCTGCGCGGCCTTGGCGACGAAGTTCCGCAGCCGCTCGCCGGCCGCGTCCAGACCCTGGAGGAAGAACTCGAACAGCGCCGCGTAGCGCGAGACGAGCTGCGCCGGGTGGAGGTCCCAGCCCTGGTAGAAACCGCCCGCCAGCGAGTGACGCACGTCGTCGGCATGCAGCCGCCACGCCGCGTGAACGCCGGCGCGGTTCTCGGCGCGCTGCGCCGCGGTGAGCGCCGCGCCGTCGCGCGCGGCGTGCACGGGCACCGGCAGGATCGCGGTCGAGCCGTCCGAGAGCCACACGCCCGTGCCGGCGAACGCGGCCTGCATGATCAGCTTCGCGTGCTCGCAGACGGGATGACGCATGCGCTGGTGCGCGGCGGTGATGCCCATGGACGCGGTGTAGTCGTACGTGCCGAAGTGCGCGGCCTGCAGGCGGCCTTTCGCCGCGGGGATCAACGCCGGCAGCGCCGAGCGGCCCTGCGCGTCCATCACCAGTTGCGGCGTCTCCACCATGACCTCGAACCGCAGCACGCCCGCGTCCAGCCCCAGCTCGTACTCGAGGCCCTCGAGCAGCCCCGCGAAGACGCTCACCTGCTCGGGGATCGTCACCTTGGGCAGCGTCAGCACCAGATTCGCGGGCAGCTCGCCCGCGGCATCGAGCAGGTGCCCAAGGAAGATGCGCAGAGTGCGCACGCTGCGCACGCGCAGCTCCTCGGTGAGCGGCTTGATGCGGATGCCGATGAACTCGGGGAGCGTGCCGGCCTTGTGCCCCTTCGCCACCTCGCGCGCCGCATTCGCCACGTCGCGATCCTCGTCCGCATCGGGCCGCGTGCCATAGCCGTCCTCGAAGTCGATGCGGAAGTCCTCGACCGGCTCGCGCGCGAGCTTGTCTTTCACAGCCGCATGGACAGCTTCGGCCAACGTGCCAAGTCCCAGGGCCTCGTCCAAGGCGCCGGGGTCGGGCGCGTACTCGTCAAGCGCGCGCCGCGCCACCTCGCCCAACTTCGCCGCGGTGTCGGCGCGGAACAGGTGACCGCCGCCGTAGACGACGTGCACCGGCTGGCGCCGCGGCGGATCGCCGGGATGGAGCGCCACGAATCCGAGGTTCGCGGCTCGCAGCGAGTCGAGCAGCGCGGCCTGCGCCGCGGGTGACGACGGATCGAGCCTCACTTGCGGTCGTACTTCCAGTTGCGCCGCTTGCCCTCGGTCAGCCACTCGATCGTGGTGGCGATGCGCTTGTCGCGCGTGGCGTCGGTCTTCGCCTCGGTCACCCACTCGAGATACTCGCGCTGATGCCCGGGCGGTAGCGAGGCGAAGAACGCCCTGGCCTTCGCGGCCTTCGCGAGCGCGGCCTTGAACACCGGCGGCATCGGGATCGGCGCGCGCGGCTTCGTCGCACGCTTCACCACCACGCCGTCCTCGTTCAGCTTCATCGCCTTCTTCACGTAGCCGACGAGCTCACGCTTCGACGGCAGCTCGGAGACGCTGGTGATGCGCCCGAACTGGCCCATCGCCTCATCGACCGGCATGCCCTTTGTGTCCAGGATCAGCTTGCTCTTCCAGAACCCGAACCCGACGTGCTGCTTGAACGCCGCCATGCCGCAGACGATGCCGTGGTAGGCGAACGATGGGTGACCCCACTTGAGCGTCTCTTCCAGGTCCGGCGATGCGCTCATCACAGTGGCGCGGATGTGTTTGAGGATCGGGCGCGCGAACGGCTGGGCCTTCGCGATGTAGGCGTCGATACGGGCGTCTTTTCTCGGCATGCGGCCTCCGGGCTGCGCGCTCCCTCGCCGTGAATGAGCGGGGAAAGATGCCGCATCGCCGCCGCGGTTGCCAGCCGCCAGGGCCTCAGAGCAGCTGCCGCGCCCGGAAGCTCACCGTGCCGCGCGCGGCCACGATGACGTGGTCCAGCACGCCGATCCCCACCAGCTCCCCCACCTCGAGCAGCCGCCGCGTGATCGAGAGATCCTCCTCGCTCGGCTCCGGGTCGCCGCTCGGGTGGTTGTGCACCAGCACCACGCTCGCCGCCGAGTGGAGGATCGCGGGAAGGAACACCTCGCGCGGGTGGACGATGCTGGCGTTCAAGCTGCCGATGCTCACGGTCTCGCGCCGCTCGAGCTCGTGCCGGGCGTTGAGCAGCAGCACCACGAAGTGTTCGCGCCGTGCGCGGGGCAGGTCGCGCACGTGCGGCAGCACGTCCTCGGGACCGCGGATCGGCGCGCGGCACGTCGGCTGCTCGAGCGCGCGGCGGCCGAGCTCGAACGCGGCGACGAGCGCCGAAGCGCGTGCGGGCCCCACGCCCGCGACCGCGAGCCAGCGCGCGAGCGGCCAGCTCGCGAGCTCCGACGGATGCCGCCGGGCCAGATGCCGGCCGACGGTGCGCGCGCTGCGGCCGGGCACACCCGAGCCCAGGACCAGGGCCAGCAGCTCGGCGTCGGAAAGCGCCACCGCGCCCTGCTCGTGCAGTCGCTCGCGCGGCCGCAGCGCACTGCGCGCCGGGGGCTGTTGCTCCGCCGGCGTCGCCTCGTCCACCTCCATGACAGTTCCTCCACAGGGGCGGCGTGCGGGTTTCGTGCTCAGCGCGAAGCTGGCATCATGGAGCTTCGCCTCGCCCCGCGACCCATGCTCCGCACGGGTACCCCGCGGGGCCGTTCGACCCGGAGTGAGAACCAGCATGCGCCGTGCCATCGCCGCCCTCGCCCTGCTCCTCGCGCTCGCCGCGCTCGACGCACCCCGCACGCGTGCGGAGACGATCACGGTCATGAACGGCATCGGGCTCGTCGACTACCGGCACAAGCCGGATTTCAAGATCGGCGACTGGGTGCGCTACCACATGAAGAGCCGCAGCGAGCTGGGCGCGAGCGACGACTACCAGCTGACGCTGCTCGTCGCCGGCGAAGAGGACTTCTGGGGCGATCCCGGCTTCTGGGTCGAGACCTGGGTCGAGATTCCGGGCATGCCGGCCCAGACGAGCGCCTCGCTCGTTTCGTACGAGATCTTCGGTGACAGCGTGGCGACGCAGCGGCTGCTGCTCTATACGCGCAAGATGATCAACATGCTGAACGAGGACGGCTCGCCGAAGATGGACATCAACAAGCCGGCGGCGAGCACGCTCAAGGCGCGCCGCGAGGTCATGAACCCGGTCCGCTACTCGCTCGACACGCTGGGCACGGACACCGTGCAGACGCCGAAGGGCACGTTCAAGACGCTCAAGGTGCGGATGCAGCAGGGCACCGGCGCCACGCAGGCCGTGGGCGACAGCTCGGTCTACAGCGAGGTGCGCGAGAACCGCACCAGCTTTTACACGCGCGAGGTGCCGATCACGCACCTCGCACGCGAGGATATCGAGTCGATCAACGCCCGCAAGAGCTGGCAGATCGGCCGCTCAGGAGACGCCACGCCGCTGGCGATCCGCGATCGCGGTCTGGGATCGGCGCGCATGATCGAGTTCGGCCACGGCCTCACGGCCCGCCTCGTGCCGGAGCGACTGCGCCACACGATCGCCGAGCAGGTCGCGGCCGAGAAGGCAGCGGCGAAGCCGAAGACCACGAAGGGCACGACGGCGAAGCCCGCGGGCACGAAGTCGAGCACCAAGACCACCGCGGCGGGGACGCCCTAGGGATCGCGGTCCCGCTCCGCGCACGCCGCTTGTCTTGACGATTCCCGGGCAGTTCGCGCCGTCTGCGACCCGCGCCCGACCGCTCGGGCCGCTCCGCCCCTCATTCGTCGATTCGGCTTTGTCCTCGTGGCTCGGACGGCTAGCATCCTCACATCGCGGTCGTGCTCTGACCGCAGGGCAGGACCGCAGAATCGTCTCGCGTGTGGAGGCACCATGAACGTCAGGAACATCCTTCCCGTGATCGCGGCATTGGCTCTGACCGTGGCCATTCCCGCCGTCGCATGCGATGGACACAGCAAGACCGCCACCGCCAGCGCCGACCACTGCGGCGGCATGTCGCGCTCGACCGCATGGGCGGGCGCGTGGATGGAGCGCTCGGACGGCGGCCAGCTCACCGTGGTCGCGGTCGCCGAGGGCAGCCCCGCTGCCAAGTCGGGCCTGCGCGCGGGAGACGTCGTGCTCGCGGTGAACGGCAAGAGCGTCGCGCAGAAGTCGGGTTACTCGTGCGGCAGCGGCACGGCGTGCTCGGTCGGGAGCGCGTTCGCCTACACCGTACAGCGCGGCAAGGCCACGAAGACCGTGAAGGTGAAGCTGGCGGAGATGCCCACCGACGCCCCGGCGCGCTTCGCGTCGCGGGAAGCCAGCTACGAGCCCACGCTCGCGGCCATGGTGCTGACGACCGTCGACTGATCATCCGCTTCACGCGACGGGGCCGGGGACGCGAGTCCTCGGCCCCGAAGCTTTTCCGGGCTGCTCCTCCACCCCGCGTCAGCTACTCGAACAGCCCCTTCGCGTACGCCTCGGCATCGAACGGCTGCCAATCGTCCAGCCCTTCGCCGAGGCCGACCAGGCTCACCGGGAGCCCCAGCTCGCCGGCGATCGCGAGCACCACGCCACCGCGCGACGTGCCGTCGAGCTTGGTGACGGCGAGGCTCGTGACCGGCACCGTGGTCGTGAACGCGCGCGCCTGGGCGAGGCCGTTCAGGCCCTGCGTGCCGTCGAGCACGAGCAGCACGTGATGCGGCGCGCCCGGCACCACACGCGCGCACACGCGCGCGACCTTCTGCAGTTCGGCCATCAGGTTGTGCTTGGTGTGGAGCCGCCCGGCGGTGTCCACGAGCACCACGTCGGCGCCGCGTGCGCGCGCGGCGGAGATCCCGTCGTGGGTCACGGCCGCGGGATCGGCGGACCCGGCCCCGCGTACGATCTCGACTCCCGCGCGCTCCGCCCACACGTCCAGCTGCTCGGTCGCGGCGGCGCGGAACGTGTCCGCCGCCACGAGCAGCGTCTTCTTCCCGGCTTTGGCGTAACTCGCCGCGAGCTTCCCTGCGAACGTCGTCTTGCCGACGCCGTTCACGCCCACGAGCAGCGCCACCCACGGCGACCCGGGCTCGCCGGGCACCCCGGGGGCGAACGTCGCGCGGTTCGCGCCCACGAGCGAGACGGCGGCCCGCTCGAGTGCCGTGCGCAGGTCGATCGCATGATCCTTGTCGAGCAGCTTCCGCGCCTCGGCGATCAGCCGGTCGGTCGTGGCGGGTCCCACGTCCGCGGCGAGCAGCGCGTGCTCGAGCTGCTCGACCGTGGCCGGATCGAGCGTGCGCCGGCCCAGCGCCGCGCCCACGACGCCGGTGAGTGCGTCCCGCGTGCGCGTGAGCCCGCGCCGGAACTTGTCCCAGAGGCTCATGGCGGCGGGAGCAGCGATGGGGGTGGTCCGCCGCGGCGCCGGATCAGCCCGCGGTCACCTCGGCGGCTTCGCGACGCGAGCCGTGGCTCACGTCCACGCCGTCCAGGTTCACCGAGACGAGCTTCGACACGCCCAGCTCCTGCATCGTGACGCCGTAGATGCAGCCTGCGGCTTCCATGGTCTTCTTGTTGTGCGTGATGACCACGAACTGCGTCTTGTCGCCAAAGCGGCGAAGCATGTTCAGGAACCGGTCCACGTTGGCGTCGTCCAGCGGCGCGTCCACCTCGTCGAGCAGGCAGAACGGCGACGGCTTCACCAGGTAGATCGAGAACAGCAGCGCGATCGCGGTGAGGGCCCGCTCGCCGCTCGACATGAGCGAGATGCTCTGCAGGAACTTGCCGCGCGGCTTGGCCACGATCTCGATCTCGGCCTCCATCGGATCCTCGCCGAGCAGTCGCAGCTCGCAGTCGCCGCCCTCGAACAGCGTCTTGAAGATGTCCTTGAAGTTCTCGTGCACCTTCTCGAACGTCTCGCTGAAGAGCTGCGAGGCGGTGACGTTGATCTTGTCGATGGCCTCGAGCAGCTGCGCCTTGGCCTGGTTCACGTCCTCGCGTTGCTGGGTGAGGAACGTGAAGCGTTCCTTCTTCTTCGAGTACTCGTCGAGCGCGAGCAGGTTCACCGGGCCGATGCCGCGGAGCGTCGTGCGCGCCTCCTCGAGGCGTGCCGGAGCCTCCTCGAGCGTGACGTTGTTCGGCAGCGGTCGCGCCTCGAATGTCGAGGGCTCGATCTCGTACTCGGTCTTCAGGCGCTCGAACGTGCGGTCCAGCTCGGCGCGCGCCTGCACCCGGTCCAGCTCGAGCTGGTGCAGCCGTTCGCCCAGCTCCGTCTGCTGGAAGCGGCGGTCGCGCGCCTGGTCGTCGAAGCCCTGGACCTCCTCCTTCAGACCCTGGAAGCCCTTCTGCAGCCCGACGACGCGGTCGCGCTGAGTGCCTTCCGACTCGAGGAGCCCGGTCAGGCCGGACGACAGCCCCGAGACCTCGGCCTCGAGCCCGGCGATCGCGCCATGGTGCTGCGTCGCCTCGCTGTCGCGAGCGGCGATGCCGGTGACCAGCTCCTTCATCGTCTGCTCGAGCCGCGCCCACTGCGCTTCCAGCTCGCCGGCCGCGCGCGAGCTCTGGAGCAGCACGTCGCGCGCCGCCTGCGCCCGCGCCGAAGCCTCGTCGCGCCGCGTCTCCAGCGACTTCACCGTGCCGTCCGTCTCGGCGAGCCGCGCGCGCACGGCGTCCAGCTCGCCCTGGAACGCGGTCAGCTCGGCCTCGGCCTCGGCCAGCGTGCGTGACAGCGCGCCGATCTCGAGCGCGATGCCGTCGCGCTCGCGCACGCGGTCGGCCGCCTCGTTCTGCGCGAACGTGCGCTCGCGCTCGAGCCCGGCCATCTCGCGCACCTGCGATTCGAGCGCCGTGCGCGTCTCGTCCACGAGCCAGCGCGCGTGATCGCGCTGCTCGATCGCCTTGGTGCGCGCGCCGCCCTCGGCCTCGCGCTGGTTCGCCTGCCCCTCGATCGTGAGCCCCAGTTCGGCGAGACGCCCGGAGAGCTCGCGGATCTCGGTCTCGCGGTGGAGCAGCCCGCCGGCGCCGGCCTTGATCGATCCGGCGCGCACGCGGCCGCGCTCCCAGACCTCGCCGTCCGTACTGACGAAGCGCAACCCGCCCGGCGAGTCCTGCGCCAGCTCGCGGGCCAGCTCGCGCGACTCGACCACGATCACCGAGCCCAGCAGCCGCTCGGCGAGCACGGCGAAGCGCTCTTCACAGCGGATCAGATCACTGGCGCGACCGACGACGCCCTTCGCCTTCGGCACCTCGGGGAGCGCCGACGTGGCCAATGCAGAGAGATCCACGAGCGTGGCGCGGCCCCCCTCGGGGCGCCGCAGCTTCCCGAGCGCGGGCTCGATCGCGGTGCGATCCTCGACCAGCACGAACGACGCCGCCTCACCCAGTGACGCCTCGAGCGCGTCGAGGTAGGCCGGTGGCACCTCGAGCACGTCGGCGACCACCCCGACGAGACCCTTCAGCGCGTCGCGCTCGGCGAGCAGTGCCTTGCCGCCCTCGGATACGCCCTCGAAGTTCGCCTTGAGCTCGAGCAGCGTGCGCAGGCGCGAATCGGCGCCCGCGCTGTCCTGCCGCAGGCGCGACAGCGCCTCGTCGGCCTCGCGGATGCGGGCCTCGACGGCGCGGATCGCGTCCTCGCACGCGTCCAGCTCGCCGCGCGCGCCGGTGAGCGACTCCTCCAGCTCGCGCCGGCGCTCCTCGCCCTCGGCCTGCGCGCGTTCGAGATCCTCCGCGCGCTCCACGAGCTCGGTGCGACGCGTCTCCGCCGCGGCACGCCGCTCGCCGAGCGAAGCCAGGCGTTCCCGATGACGCTCGCACGTGCCCTTCTTGTCCGCCTCGACCGAGAACAGGTCGAGCGACATCTGCTTGTGCTCCAGCGCCCGCGAGCGCACGGCCCGCAGCTCGGCCTCGACCTGCGACAGCGCGGTCTCGGCCTCGTCGGACTCGGCCGCCGCGGCCTCGCGGCGGTCGCGCGTGCCGGCCAGCTCCGCCTGCACCTCGCGCTCGCGCGCCTCGGTCTCCTCGAGGCGCTCGCGCATGCGCGCGGCTTCCTCGGCCGCTTCTTCCGAGCGCTTGACGAGGCCCGAGGCGCGCTCGCGCAGCAGCACGACCTGGTGCTCGGCCGCCACGCGTGCTTCCTCGCGGTCCTTCAAGCCACCCTGCGCCGTCAGGAGTTCGCGCTCCAGCTCCAGCAGCGCCAGCTTCTTCGCGGTGAGTGCGGCCTCGGCCTGGTTCAGCTCGCCGGTCAGCCCCTCGCGGCGCGTGGCCTCCTCCTGCCACTCTTCCTTCGCCGTCGCTTCCCGCGCCTTCAAAGCGTCCAGCGTCCCTGCGGTCAAGGCGAGGTCGAGGTCGCGCACCGTCTCTCTCAGGCGCTGGTACCGCCGCGCCTTGCCCACTTGTCGGGCGAGAGACCGAAGCTCGCGCTCGATCTCGAACACGATGTCGTTCAAGCGCGTGAGGTCGCCCTCGGTGGCGTCGAGCTTGTTGAGCGCCTCCTTCTTCCGCTGCTTGTACTTGGTGATACCGGACGCTTCCTCGAACAGGAACCGGCGATGGCCGGTCGTGTCGCTGAGGATGTTGTCCACCATCGCCCGCTCGATCACCGAGTAGGCGTGGCTGCCCATGCCGGTGTCGAAGAACAGGTCGCGGATGTCGCGCAGGCGGCACGGTGTCTTGTTGAGGAAGTACTCGGAGACGCCGGAGCGGAACACGCGCCGCGAGATCGTGACCTCGGAGAACTCGGTCGGCAGGATGCCGCGGTCGTTCTTGAACGTCAGGTGCACCTCGGCCATCCCGAGTGGCTTGCGCGTCGGAGAGCCGTTGAAGATGACGTCTTCCATGGAGTCGCCGCGCAGCTGCTTGGCGGACTGCTCGCCCAGCACCCAGCGGATGGCGTCGGAGACGTTGGTCTTGCCGCAGCCGTTCGGGCCGATGACCCCCGTGATGCCGTCCCCGAACTGCAGTTCGGTGCGGTCACTGAAGGACTTGAAGCCCTGGATCTCGAGCTTGTAGAGGAACATCCATGCACTCCACGGGCGCTGGGAGGGAATCCGGCCGAACATGACGGCCACGCCACGCGGAGCAGGCGGGCGCCTGCGCGCAGTCGGTCCGTCCACGGCTGGACCACTCCCGAGC
>DATNFC010000358.1:0-9195 GCA_035606545.1 Candidatus Methylomirabilota bacterium | reverse complement strand
GACCTCGAGAGTTTGAGGCGGGGCCCGGCCGCCTACGATCTCGCGAACTGGATCGCGGCGCTCGACTACTATGAAGTGGTGGGCCTGCTGACCGCGGCCGCGAGGCGCCGGGCCGCCCGCGCGCTGGTGCGCGGCTACCGGGCAGGCGGTGGCGACGAGTCGTGCGCGCGCGTGCTGTGGTTCCAGGCGGCGCTGCTCCTACAGAAACAGGTCTACAAACTGGCGACGCGTCCCTCGTCCGGCGCGCGCGGGTCGGTTCGCGCCGGCGCGCTCATGGCGCGGGCGGAGCGGCTCGCCGCGCGCGCAGCAGACGTGGGACCGGCCGCGGGCCTCGACCGCCTCGAGCGGGAGCTGGGATGAGCCGGCCGGGCGGGATCGGGCGCAACGGGGAACGGCTGCGGACCGGCGGCACGCGGCGGTCGTGGCTGTGGAATCGCCGCCATGAGCTGCAGATGGCCGCGCTGGTGCTCGTGATGGTCGTGCTGCCGAGCGCGGTGCTGGGCGTGTTCGCCTGGCGCGCGATCAACACCGAGAAGATCGCCTGGCGCGAACGGGAGCGCCAGACGTACCGCGAGCTGGCGAAGCTCGCGGGGCACGGCATCGACCAGCAGCTTCACGAGCTCGAACGCGACTGGAGCGCCACGATCGACAGCCTCACGCGCAGATCGGAGTCGCGGCGGCAGCTCGCCGAGCGTGCCGCCCGACTGCGGTCCGGCCATGCCCTGTTCGCGGGCGCGTTCGTGCTCTCGGTCTCAGGCGGGGTGCTCTACCCGCCGGGGCTGGGCGGCGAGGTGCCGCGGGCCGTGCACGGACCCGATGCGGACGAACTCGAGCGCGAGCGCGAGATGTTCGACGCGCTGATGAGCGGAGGCGAGGAATACGAGTACGTCTCCCACCAGTACGCGCGCGCGATCGAGGCCTATCGCGCGGCGATGCGCAAGGTGCACAGCGACGAGCTGCGCAGCATGTTCGAGACCGCGATCGGGCGCGCGCAGCTCAAGGCCGGCGACCGCCAGGGTGCGATCGAGACCTACCGTCACGTGCTGCAGAAGTATCCCGAGGTACGCGACCTGGACCGGATGGTCGTGCGCTTCCTCGCGCAGTACCAGATCGCCGCGGCGCTGGCCGAGATGGGGCGCGATCGCGAGGCCCTCGACACGCTGCTCATGCTGAACCGCGACCTGCTCGAGCGGAGCGGCGAGATCACCGCGCTCCAGTACGGGTACTACTCCGACCTCATTCACAACCTGGCGGCGCGGTTGATGAGCACGGACGGCCTGCCGCACCGCAGGGCGTACATTGCCGAATTCCGGCGGCTCTCCGAGCGTACGAAGAGCGGGTTGAGCCAGAAATACCTGGCCAGCGTGCTGATGAAGGAGCTGGAGGAGTCCGTGGTCCGGCGGCGGAGCTTCTCATCGCGTCTGCACTACGTCTCGGATCGCGCCGAGGGTGACCCGTTCCTGCTCGCCTATCGCGAGCTCCACGATCCCGCGGGCGTGGGCGTGACCGGGCTGATCGCGGTGCAGGTGGACCTCGACGCGCTCAAGCGGGAGATCGTGCCGTCGATCCTCGGCCAGCTCGAGGTCGGGAACGAGGTGGCGCTCGCGCTGGTGGAGGACGAGGGCGGCTACGTGATCAGCACGGAGTCGCCGGTGGGTGAGGCGCTCGCGCTCGAGACGCTCGCCGAGCCGTTCGACTTCTGGCGCGTCGCGCTGGCCCCGCGCGACCCCGGCCCCGCCCAGCGCCGCCTCGATTTCAAGGCGAGCGTGTGGATGTGGATCATCTGCGTGCTGCTGCTCACGATTCTGGCCGGGGTGGCGATGGCGCTGCGTCGCACCCAGCGCCAGGCGCAGCTCGCGCGGGCGCGGGCCACGTTCGTCTCGAACGTGTCGCACGAGTTGCGCACCCCCATCGCGTCCATCAAGATGTTCTCCGAGCTGCTGGAACGCGAGTTGCAGGGCCCCGACGGAAACCCCGCGCCGAAGCATTCGACGTCGTTGCCCCAGTACCTGGCGCTCATCCGACACGAGTCCGACCGCCTCGCGCGGCTGATCGAGAGCGTGCTGGACTTCTCGCGGATGGAGCGCGGCGGCCGCAGCTACCGCTTCGAGCTGTGTGATCCCGCCGAGGTGTTCGAGACCGCCGTGGAATCGTTCCGACCGCGTGCGGAGTCCGAGGGCTTCCGCTTCGACGTGCAGCTGTCGGAGACACTGCCGCCGCTGCGACTCGATGCGGACGCCATCTGCCAGGTGGTGCTGAACCTGCTGAGCAATGCCGTCAAGTACAGCGATACGGTGAAGGAGATCCGGGTGGGCGCGATGCGGGAAGGCCCCTGGGTGGTGCTGGACGTGGAGGACCGCGGCATCGGCATCGCCGCGAGCGACCTGCCACGCGTGTTCGATCAGTTCTACCGCGTCGACCAGCGGCTCGACAGCGGCCACGGGGGCGGGCTGGGCCTCGGCCTGACGCTGGCGCGGCACATTGCGCGCGCGCACGGCGGTGAGATCCTCGTCCACAGCGAGCCCGGCCGGGGCTCGACATTCCGGGTGCTGCTGCCGGTGCCGCCGGAGCCGGCGCAGCGCACACAGCCGGTCGCGGCGCCGCGGCCGGCGGGAGCGGGCTCATGAAGAAGATCCTGATCGTCGAGGACGATGCCGCGCTCATGCTCGGGCTGACGAGCCTCATCGGCGACGAGGGCTACGAGCCGCACGCAGCGCGCACAGGGCCCGAGGGGCTGCGGCTCGCGAAGGAACTACGCCCGGACCTGATCGTGCTCGACATCATGCTGCCGGGCATGAGCGGGTTCGAGATCTGCAAGCGCGTGCGCGACGAGCACATCCCGTCCAAGGTCCTGATGCTCACCGCCAAGGACGAGGAGGACGACAAGATCTTCGGGCTCGAGTTGGGCGCTGACGACTACATGACGAAGCCGTTCAGCCTGCGCGAGCTGCTCGCGCGGATCCGCGCCATGCTGCGCCGGGACGAAGGCGGCGTTCCGGCGGGGCCCACGCCCATGGTGAACGACCGCATCGCGTTCGGCGACGTGATCGTGGACTTCAAGCGCCGCGAGGTGCGGCGCGCGGGCGAGCTTCAGGAGCTCACGAACCGCGAGTTCCTGCTGCTCGAGTACCTGATCCGGCATCCGGGTGAGGTGCTCACGCGCGAGCGCCTGCTCGAGGAGAACTGGGGCTACGAGGTGCATCCCACGACGCGCACCGTGGACAACCACGTGCTGCGGCTGCGCAAGCACATCGAGCCCGACCCCGAGAACCCGACGTTCCTCAAGACCGTGCGTGGCGGCGGCTACCTCTTCGACCTTTCCGAGGGTGCCCGTGGCTAGCCTCGGCGTGCTCATGAACGGCGTGCGCCTGAACCTGCATTCGGAGCACGCGCCGCTCATCGACTACGCACGCGAGCACCTCGGAGGTCCCGTGCCGGCTGACGGTGGGTGCGGCCTGGCGACCGAGCCGCTCGCGGAGCCCGATCTCGAGGTGCGCTGCCTGTGGTCCGAGGGCGAGCGCGACGACACGAGGAATCCATTCCCTGCGGACCCGACGCTCGAGCGCATCGGCAAGCGCATGCTCGGGAACCCCGACACGCTCGTCTGGCTCGACCCGCAGCGCATGCTGGGGTTGCAGCTGCGCGTCCGCCGCGACGGGGGGCGGTGGTTGTTCGACGTCGCGTATCGCTATCACCCGGGTGAGAAACACCGGCACGAGCTGAGCGAATACGAGTACAAGAAGTTCTTCTCGCTGATGAGCTACCTCGTCTACTACCCGGTGTTCTGGCACCTCGAGCGCACCCGCGGCTACGCGCTGGTGCACGCCGCATCACTCGGGACCGGGATGGGCGCGGTGATGGTCGGTGGCCTGGGAGGAGTGGGGAAGACCACGCTGTCGATGGCGCTCGGGCAGCAATCCGGGTTCACGCTCGGGGCCGAGAACCTGTCGCTCACGGACGGTGTCTCGGTCCTGCCCTGCCACGAGCCGATCCGGCTCGACCCGAACAGCATCCGTCTCCTGGGCGAAGTCCGTGGGCTCACACCCATGCGATTCCCCTCCGGGCTCAAGGAGAAGCACATGTTCCACGTGCGGCCGGCGGCGGTGGACACGCCGTGGGCGCCGCGCGCGCTCTACCTGCCGCACTTCTCGGCGCGCCGTGGGGCCACGCGGCTCTCGCCTGGCGAGGCCGCCGAGCGTTTCCTGGCCATGAACCGGCTGACGCTCGAGGTGGACGACTACACGTGGTTCGCCTCGGCGCTCGACATGCACTGGCCATCGCCCGGGCTCACGGCCCGGCGCACGAGCGCGGTGGAAACACTCACCCGCCGCGCCGCCTGCTTCCTCCTCGGGGTGGATCCCGCCGCCGGTGTCGCCGCTGCCGTAGCGGACGTACTGGGTTCACTGGATTGACGCCCAGCGACCGCGCATTCTGCACGGTTGATACCTGATTTTTACGCAGGATATACCCGGTTCAGACACGTTGGCCGCTGCGTGAGTCTTCCGCTCGTGCATGATGTATCACGCGCCGCACGTGGGCGGCGGACGGTCACCCCTTGAGCCGGAGACTCTCCCCATGTCGTCCCGAGGACTGCCGTGGTTGTTCGCATGCACCGCTTTCGTGGCATTGGAGACGGGCGTCGCGTACGCCCAGTCCGGCCGCGCGGGCACGCCTGCCGAGCTCATGTCGGCGCTCAAGGCGGGGCAGTGGGTGAAGATCGAGGGGCCGGCCGGCAACACGCCGGTCGTTCAGTGCTCCGAGGCCAAGATGCTCACCGGTGACTTCCTCGACGGCGACTGGCAGATCTCCGGGGACGTGCGTCGGGTGGACGCGGCGAAGGGCACGTTCATGATCTTCACGATGCCGTGCAAGCTCGCCGACAGCGCCCGCTTCAAGAGCAAGGCGAACCCCGGTTTCAAGGGCCTGGCGCAGCTCAAGCCCGGGATGTACGTGAACGTCGAGGGCACGTTCCTGCGCGACGGCACGCTGCTGGCGCGCCAGGTCGCCGACAAGGCGGACGAGCTCGTCGAGAAGCCCGAGCACAAGGGCCTCGTGCGGCTGCGCGGGCGCATCGACAAGGTGAACGCGTCGGCGCAGTCGGTGACGGTCATGGGCATCACGTTCCAGATCAACAGTCGTACCCAGGCAAAGTCGGTCATTCGATGATTCCCAGGCCGTACCCGTTCCCCCTCCACCCGGATCTCCCGAGATGAAGACACTCCTGCTCGCCATGGTCATCATGCTGGTCGCCGCCCCCGCGTGGGCCGCGTCGGCCGGTGGCGATACGGTGATGGTGTTCGCACGGCCGCTGACGCTGGACGCCTGCATCGACCTCGCGCTCCGCCACAACCTCCGACTCAAGCTCGCGCGCGCCGATCTGAGCCGGGCGCACGGCTCGTACGTCTCGTCGCTGGCGAAGTTCACGCCCGTGCTGAGCGGCAGTGCGAGGCAGGAGCGCAGCGAGGACCGGGTGATGGCGGTGGACAGCACCGGCCCGCTGCCGGAGGACAGGACCATCAAGGAGCTCCACACCGTGAGCGGCGGCATCAGCCAGCAGCTCCCTGGGGGCATGCAGATCGATGTCGTGCAGGAGCTGGGGCCGACGGACGTGCTGCCGAGCAAGACGCGCAACCGGCAGTTCCAGGCCACGGTCACGCAGCCGCTCCTGCGTGGCGCCGGGCTCACGGCCTCGATGGCGGACCTGCGTGGGAGCACCTACGACGAGCACGCCCGCGAGGCCGACCTCCGGGACATCGAGCGCCAGACCATCTTCGACGTGAAGGTGGCCTACTACAACACCGTGCGCGACGTCGAGCTCCTGCGTGTCAACAAGACCACGCTCGCCGCGGACTCGCTGCTGGTGGAGGCGTCGAATGCCATGGTCGAGGCCAAGGTGGCGTCGCGGCGCGACGTGCTCTCGGCGCGCATCCGGCTCGCCGACGATGCCGCCACGGTCGTGGCCTCTGAGCGCGACGCGCTGCAGACGTTCGACGTGCTGAAGGACGTGATGGGCATCACGCTCGAGTCCCGGGTGTCCATCGCCGACACGTCGCTCAACGCCCGCTTCGTGACGCTCGACGAGGCGAGCCTCGTGCAGAAGGTGATCGACAGCCATCCGTCGATGCGCAGCGCCGAGCTGGCGGTGAAGCGGAGCCGGCTCGACCTCACCGTGGCGCAGAACTCGCGGCTGCCACAGGTCGATCTCAAGGCGTCCTACTTCAATGACTACGGGGAGTCGATCAATTCCGGCGAGATCGGGCGCGGCACCGGCTGGCAGGCGTCGGTGAACCTGGCCTATCCGTTGTTCGACCGCAGCGCCGAGGGCGAGACGATCTCGCGTCGCGCCGAGCTGGGCCAAGCGCAGGACCGGCTCAAGCTGATCGAACGCCAGCTCACGCTCCGCGTGCGCGAGATCGTGCGCACCGTGCGCACCAGCGCCGCGGAGGTGACGTCGATCCAGCAGACGATCGACGCCGCGGACGACAAGCTCCAATTCGCAACCGCGATGTTCAACCTGGGCCGCGCCTCGAACCTGGACATCACGGACGCGCGCACGGACCTCGTGAAAGCACAGACGCAGATGGTGAAGAAGCTCGTGGACTACAATGCTCAGTTGGCGCTGCTCGAAAGCCTGACCGGAGAGCCGGTCACCCGATGAGCCGCCGGCAGGGGAGAGGTGGGGCATGACAACTCAAGTGTGGATGGAACGAGTGGCGGGCCCGCCCCGGCGCGGATGGGAGATCCTCGTCGCGCGCTTCGGAACGCGGAACGCCGTGATCGGTGCGAGCGCCGCGGGGGTCGTGCTGCTCGTGCTCGCCATTGTCGGGTTCGCGCAGGTGAGCGGCCCGCGCGTACCGTCGATCCGCGTCAAGCGTGGGCCGGTGACGATCAAGGTCACGGAGGCGGGCGAACTGCGTGCCAAGGACCAGGTCACCGTGAGCGCCATCAACGACAAGCAGATCCTGTGGCTTTGCCCCGAGGGCAAGTACGTCCACGCGGGCGACACGCTCGTGGTGTTCGAGTCCGCGAAATACGTCATCTCCAGCGACGAAGCGCATTCGTCCTACCTCGTGGCGAGGGCCGAGCTGGAGCAGGCGCAGGGTGACCTCGAGGCCCAGCGCTCAAAGGAAGAGGCGGCGCGCCAGCGCTACGAGTCGCTGCCGGAGCTGGAGAAGAAGGGCTTCGTCATGGCGAGCGAGGTGGAGCAGGCGAAGCTCGCGTGGCAGGAACTCCGGTCGAACACCAAGTCGAAGGAAGCATCGGTGAAGGCCGCGCAGGCCAACGTCGACCGCGCGGGCAGGTCCCAGGCGCAGGAGGAGCGCAAGCTCAAGGAGGGCGTCATGCTCGCCCCGCGCGCCGGCCTGGTGGTGTACGCGACCAGCGGCACGCCCGAGGAGGCGAAGAAGATCTCCGTCGGCATGGTGCCGTTCCAGGGCATGGACCTCATGTACCTGCCGGACGTCTCGAGCATGCTCGTGGACACCGAGATCGGCGAGATCGACCTGGCGAGGGTGAAGGTCGGCGAGGCTGCGGCCGTGACGCTCGACGCCTTCCCCGGCGTCACGTTCAAGGGCGAGGTGGTGGCGATCGCGAACCTCGCCAAGCGCAAGGTCAACCGCGCCACGGGCAAGCAGACGGGCGCAAAGGTGTTCGACGTCACCGTGAAGGTGCTCGCAGACGACCCGCGGCTCAAGCCCGGCCTGACCTCGACCGTGGAAATCATCTGCCACCAGTACGAGAACGCGCTCACGGTGCCATTGGAGGCCGTGTTCTACGACGAGAACGAGAAGCCGATCGTGTACGTGCGCAAGCACGGCAAGGTCGAGGCGCGCGAGGTGGAGTTCTCCGACAGCAACGAGCGCCTGGCCGTGGTGAAGAAGAACCTCGAGTTCAACGACGAGGTCCTGCTCGCCCCACCCGGCTCGCTCTGAGCCTCAGGAAAGAACCATGCTCCAGCCCTCGGAAGCCTGGCGGATCGGACTCGAGAACCTCCGCGCCCACAAACTGCGGTCGCTCCTCACCACGCTCGGCGTGATCTTCGGCGTCACCGCCGTGGTCTCGATGCTGTCGATCGGTGAGGGCGCGAAGCGCGCGGCGGTGGAGCAGATCAAGCTGCTCGGCACGAACAACATTCGCATCCGCCGGCTCGACCTCTCGGGGCAGCAGCTGGCCGAGGCCGAGCGGCTCCAGTCCGATGGGCTCACGTCCCGGGACGGGAAGATCATCCGCGCGAACCTGCCGCAGCTGAGCGGCGTCTGCCCGCTGACATTCCTCGACGCCGAGGTGTCGCGCGGCGACCGCCGTTCGAGCGGGCGCGTCATCGGTGCGGCCGTGGACTACGCCCAGGTCACGAACTTCAAGCCGGCCGAGGGTCGTTTCCTCGCCGAGCTCGACGACCGCGAGGCGAAGCGCGTGTGCGTCATCGGCTCGGACGTGGAGCACGAGCTGTTCGGGCAGGGCAACGCCATCAACCGGCGCATCAAGATCGACGAATCGTGGTTCACGGTCGTCGGCGTGATGCAGCAGAAGCGCGTGCGCAAGTCCGGCCAGAACGTGATCGCCGTGCGCGACGTCAACAAGGACATCTACATCCCGCTCGAGACCGCGTTGAAGCGCTTCACCGACGCGGACAGGCCGGACAAGGTGGACGAGATCGCCGTGCGCGTGGCGAGCGAGGACCAGGTGCTGCCGATGGCCGATGTGCTCAAGCGGCTGCTGAAGCGCACGCACAACTCGGCGAAGGACTACGAGATCGTGATCCCGGCCGAGCTGCTGGCGCAGAGCCAGCGCACGCAGCGTCTGTTCAACATCGTCATGGGCTCGATCGCGGCCATCTCGCTGCTCGTGGGCGGCATCGGCATCATGAACATCATGCTCGCGAGCGTCACCGAGCGCACCCGCGAGATCGGCATCCGGCGCGCCGTGGGCGCCACCCGCACCGACGTGCTCAGCCAGTTCCTCAACGAGACCGTGCTCGTGAGCGTGGCGGGCGGCCTGCTGGGGATCGTGCTCGGCGTGATCATGGCCAAGGCGATCAACCTGTTCGCCGGCTGGGAGACCGTGATCTCGCTCGCGGGCGTGCTCGTGGCGTTCGGCATCTCGGCGGGGGTGGGGATCGTGTTCGGGCTCTACCCGGCGCGGAAGGCCGCGGAGCTGGATCCCATCGACGCGCTCCGCTACGAGTGAGTTCCCGCC
>DATNFC010000357.1:0-5434 GCA_035606545.1 Candidatus Methylomirabilota bacterium | reverse complement strand
TTCGAGCAGCTCGAGCCGGCGTTCGAGAGCGTCCTCGCGTCGCTGGAGGTGACCTCCAAGGGGGTCGAGAAGGGCTTCGAGTGCGGCACATCCCCGTCGGCCGGGCGCTGAGGGCGGGTCAGCGTTCGCGAGGCTCGTAACGCAACACCACCTGCGGCTGCGTGCGCGCGCGGTCGCCGGCGGCCCAGGCGTGATCGCGATCGAGGACGAACAGGCTCCGCAGCAGCTCGCCCGGCTGGACGCGCTCGGTCCTCCACGTGGCGCCGCCGTCGTCCGTGCGCAGCACCACCGACTCGGCCACGTCCGCGTAGTAACCCACGGCCCAGCCCCGTTCGCTGTTCGCGAAACGGATGGCGCTCACCGTGAGCCGGTCGGGCTCCGTCTCCAACTCGGGCAGTACGTCGTGCCGCGGCTTCTCGCCCTTCGCCAGCGGGCGCACGATCGGCACGCCACGCTCCTGCCGCTCCCACGTCGCGCCGCCGTTCGCGGTGTGGAAGATGCAGCCGCGCTCGCCGGCGGCCCAGCCCTGGTCAGGGTTCACGAACGTGATGTCCCAGAGCGTCGGGTGCTCGTCCTTCGCGAGCGGCAGGGAAACGCGGCTCCAGTCGCTGCCGCCGTTGTCCGTGCGCATGAGCGTGCCCACCTGGCCCACGAGCCAGCCGTGGGACGCGTCGATGAAGTGGATGGCGTTCGCGGTGACGTAGCCGTTCGCGGATTCGCTCTCGAACAGCGTGCGCCATGTCTCGCCCATGTCGTCCGAGTGCGCGATCTGCGTGCCGGCCGCCCACCCCTGGCCGTCCGCCTGGAACTGGAGGTCGTGGACGTAGCCGCCGTGCATGCCGGGGAGCCACACGGGCCGCCAGCTCTCGCCGCCATCGACCGTCAACAACACCCGGCCGACCCCGGCCGTGGCCCAGCCGCGCAGCGAATCGCGGAACTGCACGCGCCCCAACCCGGCGCCGCGGTCACCGCCGGGCAGGATGCCGCTCTCGAACCGCCACGTGCGGCCGCCGTCGCGCGTGCGCCCGACGATGCCGCCGTCCACCGACCAGCCGCTGCCGGCGAGCCAGCCGTTCGCGGCATCGGTGAACCAGAGCCCGGTGAAGTCGGCATCGGTGGGCACCTCCACCGCCTGCCACTGCGAAGGCTGCTTCGACGGGGTACAGCTGAGCAGCGCTGCCGCGCCGAGCACCGCGAGCGTGCGCGCCCGCATCAACCTGCGGCGGCCGCCGCGGCGCCGCCCGCGTCGTCGCGCATCTTCACGATCAGGTAGAGCCCGAGCGCCATCAGCCACGGCAGCTCAGGCAGCTTCACGCCCGCCGGCTCGACCTGGACGTTGCACGAGAGGTGGATCACGCCGCCCAGCTTCGTGAACCGTACCAGCGGCTGGTCGCTCGCGTTCGTGAACTGGTACGACGTCATCCAGAAGTTCGTGTTCGCGCGCCAGGCGCGGCCATCCGCGAACGTGAGCGTGCCGCCGGCGGTCCAGGTGTCATTGCGGAACACGGCGAGGTCGGTCTCGCGCCCCGACTCGCGCACGGTGACGTGCGAGCGCCAGAAGCCCACGCGCTTGAACGTCCAGCTCCCCTCGTCGGTCGTGGCGGTCGCGAGCGAGCCGAACGTCGAGCGGAACGCGAGCGTCGCGGCCGCCTGTTCGCCGGCGCGGAGCTCGAACTCGCGCCGGAGCGCGTGCGGCTGGATCCAGTGCAGCTCGGTGCCGACCAGCTCCCGGAGCTTGAGCATCGGTCCTCCCTATCCACCTGCCCGCAGCACGGTGAGCCGCGCGCGGATCGCCCGCGGCGCGTCCACGTCATCGCCGACGAGCGCACCCGCGTCGGCCAGCGGCTGATAATAGCCGAGGCTCCGGTTCAGCCAATCGATCGCCTCGAGCCGCCAGCGCTCGCGCTCCGCCCCGGCAGCGTTGCGCCCGAGCACCTGGCAGGCCTCGCCTGCCTGCCGGCAGCTCATCGCCGCCGAGAGCCGCAGGTCCGTGTTGCCGGTATCCGCGGCGGCGAGCCGGCGGTAGCGGCCGGCGGCGTCGCGGAAGCGCTCGAGCGCGGCCTGCGCGCGCCCGCCGCCCAACAGCATGGTGCCGATCTCGTAGTGGCCGTCGGCGACGTCGATCTGCTGCAGCGCGTTGTCCGGGTCGGCCGCGGCGAGCTGCTCGGCGATGCGCATGCCGAGGTCGTAGACGACGAGCGCCGAGTCCAGCTCGCCCACCTCGGCGAGGTAGAGGCCGTGCGAGCCGTAGACGATCGAGAGGTCGCGCAGCGCCTCGGTGTTGTCGGGGAGCCCGGCGGCGGCCTCCTGCGCGAACCGCTCCGCGCGGCGGTAGAACACGAGCACGCTGTCGCGGTCACCGCGCATCGCGCGCGCCCGGGCCATCTTCGTGCACGCGATCAGCACGCCGCGGCGATTCCCCGCGTCCCCCGGATGCTCGGCGTAGAGCTGCTCGGTGAGCGCCAGGTACTCGGTGCACTCCACGATCGCGCCGGCGGTGTCGGCGGCAGCGGTCTTCATGTCGATCATGCGGCCGTAGCCCACGCACAGGTCGGATTCGAACATCGGGTCGCGGGGATGGCGGGCCAGCTGCGCGCGCGCGTGCTCGCGCGCACGGAGGAGCTCGGCCATGGCCTCGTGCGGCCGGCCCATGACCTTCAGCAGGTCGGCGCGGCGCTGCGAGACCACGATCAGGTCGTGCGCCACGCCGGTGGACTCGGGCTGCGCGCGCGCCACGTCGGTGAGCAGCGCCACCGCCTTCTGGTAGCTCTCGAGCGCCTCGGCCGTGCGCCCGAGGTTCGGGAACATCGGCCGGCCCTGCACGTCGCCGATCTTCGAGTACGCCACGGCCAGCTCGCGCTGGAGCGCCAGGTCGCCCTTCGCCTCGCGGCCCAGGCGGTCGAGGTAGCGGAGCGCATGGAGCACGAGCGTCTCGCGCGCACGTGTGGAGCCGGGAAGGTTGGCGATCGCGTCGTGGATGTCGAACATCACCGCGTGCGCAAGCGCGCGCACGTCCTCGAACCGTCGCTGCGCGCGGTCGCGCTCGCGCCGCGCGACGCTCGCCTGCCACGTGGTGCCGGCGAGCCCGGCGAGCAGCGCCAGCGTCAGCAGGGCCGCGCCCGCCACGCCGGCGCGGTGGCGGCGGATGAAGCGTTCGAGCCGGTACGCGGTGGACTGGCCGCGCGCCAGCACCGGCAGGCCGTCGCGATGGCGGCGGATGTCCAGTGCGAGCCGCTCGACCGAGCCGTAGCGTCGCGCGGGATCCTTCTCCAGCGCCTTGAGCACGATGTAGTCGAGGTCGCCCGAGAGCCG
The DNA here is from genome assembly GCA_035606545.1 of Candidatus Methylomirabilota bacterium. Taxonomy (GTDB): domain Bacteria; phylum Eisenbacteria; class RBG-16-71-46; order RBG-16-71-46; family RBG-16-71-46; genus JAIOPA01. The sequence continues at coordinate 2,122 of DATNFC010000357.1, read as the reverse complement.
GCGCCGGAGCCGGCCCGTGGTCTCGCCGCGCTGGAGCGCCGCCTCGCCCGCCGGCGAGCGCGTGACCGCGGTGCTGGGCGGCACCGGCTCGACCTGCGTGACCACGCGGAGGATCTCCTCCGGCGTGCGCGTGGAGAAGCGCAGCGGGCGCGTGCCGGACAGCAGCTCGTAGAGGATCACGCCCAGCGAGTAGACGTCGCTCGCGACCGCCGCCGGCTCGCCCCTCACCTGCTCGGGGCTCGCGTAGTCCGGCGTCAGCATGCGCTGCATGGGCAGCGTCAGCGTCGCCGCCGGAACGCCGATGTCGGGTGCGAGCACGCGGGCGATGCCGAAGTCCAGCAGCCGCGGCGAGCCGTCCTCGCCGACGAGGATGTTCGCGGACTTCAAGTCGCGGTGCACCACGAGGCGCTGGTGTGCGAACTGCACCGCGTCGCAGATCTTGAGGAACAGGTCGATGCGCGCGTCGATCCCCAGGTTCGCCGCGTCGCAGTAATCGAGCAGCGTCTTGCCGCGCACGTACTCCATCACCAGGTACGGGCTGCCGTCGGGAGCGGTGCCGCCGTCGAGGAGCCGGGCGATGTGCGGGTGCTCGAGCATGGCGAGGATCTGCCGCTCGGCGCGGAAGCGCTTGAGCACGTCGTCCGAGCGCACCTCGGGCGCGATCAGCTTGATCGCCACCTCGCGCGTGAAGTCGCCGTCGTCGCGCGTGGCGTGGAACACCACGCCCATGCCGCCGTGACCGATCTCGGCGACCAGCCGGTAGGGACCGAGACGGTCGCCGGGCGAGGCGGCGGGCGGGGCTGCGGGGACGGGCGGCGCCGCGAGGAAGCCGCTCGCCTGCCCGTGTGCCGCGAGCAGCGAGCGCACCTCGCGTGCCAGCGCGGCATCGGTGAGGGCGAGCGTGGCGAGGTGGCGCTCGCGCGCTTCGGGCTCGAGCGCGAGCGCCTCGTGGAAACAGTCGCTGACGCGAGCCCAGCGCTGGGCATCAGCGCCGGGCTCGCGATCGGAACTCGCGGGCGGCTCCCCGGGCGGCACATCCGAATCCGGGCTCACCTCATCAGTACACACTTGCTCACGAGCGACTGTCCACGGTGTTTCAGGCGGACGAGGTAGACACCGCTCCGGAGCGAGCCCACGGCGCCAAGCGAGAGGCTGTGACGGCCGGGGCCGGCAGCGCCCACCTGCAGCAGGCGCAGCCGCCGGCCGGCCAGGTCCAGGAGCTCGACGGTTGCGGGCTCGGCGTCGGGCAGCGTGAACGACACCATGAGATCGTGCACCGGCGGGTTCGGCACCAGGCCGTGCAGCGCCAGGCTCAGCGCCGGCGCCGGATCGCCCGTGGCGGCCGCCTCGTCGCGCAGGCCGGCCGCGAGTCCCGTGCCCCGCAATTGCACGCTCGCGGTGGGCTCGTCGGGATCGTCGCTCGAGACGAGCAGCGAGCGCGCGAACGTGCCCGGCGCGCCGGGCGCGAACGTCACCGCGAGCTTCCGGATCGCGCCCGGTGCCAGGTCGAATCCGACCGCGGGCACGGAGAACGGCGCCGTGGTCGCGACCGCGGTGACGTGCAGCATCTGCGAGCCGGGGTTCGAGACCTGCACCGTGTCCACACGGCTCCCGCCCACGAGCGTCCCGGCGAAGCGCAGCGTGTCCGGGGCCAGCGCGATGTCCGCGGCGGCGGTCACCGTGACCGACGCCGGCACCGTCAGCAGCGGGTGCGCCGGGTCGTTCGTGGCGATCAGCAGCGAGTTGGGGTGCGTGCCGGCGTGCAGCAGCCCGGCATCGGCGGTCACCGTGAGGTCCAGCGAGCCGTGCGCGGGCACGATGCCGGTCGTCGGGGATGCCGAAAGCACGCTCTTCCCGCTCAGCCAGTCCGCCGCGTTCAGGAACAACCGCTGCATGTCGGGCTGGAGGAACGGCTGGTAGCCGTTGTAGTTCCCGGCACACGAGAAGTGGACGACGTGGCCGCTGCCGACCGGCTTCACGATCACCATGGGCTCGCCGGTGCCGCTCGTCACCAGCACGGTCCCGGAGTTCGCGGTGCCGAGGTCGGCGGTCGTCTCCACGTTGAACGACAGGTTCACGCCCGCGGTGACGGGGTGCGCCGTGGTGACGTTCCACGTGAACG
>DATNFC010000356.1:0-11261 GCA_035606545.1 Candidatus Methylomirabilota bacterium | reverse complement strand
CGTGAACATCGAGAAGACGCGGCGCACGCTGCGCTGGGTGCCGAACGTCACGCTCGAGATGGGCCTGAAGAACACCGTGCAGTGGCAGCGCGAGAAGGCGCTCGAGCGGGCGTGAGCGCGGAGGCTCCCGCATCGATCCCGGCGCCGCCGGGCGACGGGCCCGATCCGGGGGCAGCCGAACGGCGGCGGCGCTTCATCGAGCGCACGCTCGAGCAGCGCCGCGACGCGGACGGCCGCGCGGTGCTGGACGCGGAGTGGCGGTATATCGGGCCGCTGCTCGCGGGCCGGCAGAGCGCCCGGGGGGCGGGCGACGTGCTCGACCTGGCGTGCGGTTCGGGTCACCAGACGCTGGCCTGGTCGGAGCGCGGGTTCCGAGTCAACGGGGTCGATTTCGACCGCGACCTCATGCTCGCGGGCCGGGCGCGCCTGGCGCGGGCGGGGGCGCAGGCGGCGGCGTGGACGCAGGCCGACGCCACGGCACTGCCCTATCGCAGCGGCTCGTTCGACCTGGTGTTCAACAACTCGCTGCTCGAGCACGTCCCGGCATGGCGTGCGGTCCTTTCCGAAACGGCGCGCGTGCTGCGCCCGGGCGGCGTGTTCGTCATGTACACGACGAACCGCACCTGCCCGCTCCAGCAGGAGGTGAACCACTTCCCGTTCTACCCGTGGCTGCCCGACCCGCTCCAGCGGCGCGTGCTGGCCTGGATCATGGCGCACCGGCGGGACCTGGTTAATTTCACCGATTACCCGGCGGTCAACTGGTTCACGTTCGGGGGGATGCGGCGCGCGTTCCGCGACGTCGGTCTCGAGCCCTACGACCGGCTGGACCTCATGGCCCGCGAGCACGTGGGCGGCGCCAAGGGTGCGCTCGCCGCCGTGATGGCCCGAGGCGGGCCGCTCAAGTGGCCCTACTACCTCGGCGCGATCTCGATGGCGCTCTACGGGGTTCGCCGGACATCCTGACCACGGACCCGGGTCGGTAGAGCGTCACGAATCAAGGTTCAGTATCAGTGAACCTACGGAGAGGCCCTGGGGACTTCACTAATGACCTCTCCAATGCGAAATGAGCGGTTGAACAGCCTGTCACGCCGTTGCTAACATAGGCGAAGCGGTACTCTCACCCGACGCTCCCACCGGAGACCACCTTACGCTCCTCTGCTAACTGGGTGTGCAGTAAACGAGCTCTATCTCAGGCCGCTCCCTGGGGCGGTCAGGGATCCCGGTGGGACCACCGGGTCAGACTTCTAAGGATCAGACACCTTGGTTTCCCCCCAGTCGCTCGTACTCGTTCACTCCCAGTGCAACGCTGGACGGTTGACGCGAGTGTCATGAGAGCCACGGGGCGTATGCGCGCCACGCGGCTTTTTTAGTAGGGCGACGACAACTGAGAGTGGCCAGCGATGGAGCCCGACATTCTCGCGTCGGCAGGTGAGCCGAACGCCACGACGGCGGCATGGCTCGACGCGAAGACAGTCCAGAGCGAGGAAGTGACGAAGGTGGAGACCCCTTCCGACATCCCGAACCCGCGTGCCGTTCGCATGCACGCGGTGAGCGCGCATCACCCCGCGTTGCCGCGCGTGCGCTCGCATGCCGGCGGCTACGCGAGCGCCCACGCGCGACCGCGCATGTCGGCGCCGACGACGTGGCGCGGACCCGCCGACGGCGACACCGCTCCGGCGATCCTGCCGTTCGAGACGCCGCACGACGAGGGCGCCTACCTGCGTGCGGGCAAGCGCATCGTGGACGTGATCGGCGCGACGCTCGCGCTGCTCGTGCTCGCCCCGGTGATCCTGGTGATGGCGATCATCATTCGCATCACCACGCACGGCCCCGTGTTCTATCGGTCCAAGCGCATCGGACGGGGAGGGCGCGAGTTCACGTTCTACAAGCTGCGCTCGATGGTGAAGGATGCGCACCTCAAGCGTCATCACGTCGAGCACCTGAACGAGGCCGACGGCCCCGTGTTCAAGATCGCCTCGGATCCGCGCATCACGCCGATCGGCCGTTTCATGCGCAGCACGAGCCTCGACGAGGTGCCGCAGTTCTGGAACGTGCTCCGCGGGGACATGAGCCTCGTGGGCCCGCGGCCGCCGATCCCCGAGGAGGTGGCGCAGTACGAGCCCTGGCAGCTCCGACGGCTCGACGTGCGGCCCGGCCTCACCTGCCTGTGGCAGATCAGCGGCAGGAGCCGCATCGGCTTCCAGGAGTGGATGCGGCTCGACCTCGAGTACATCCGGCACCGCTCGCTCAAGCTCGATCTCAAGATCCTGCTCCGCACCATCCCGGCGGTACTGTCGCGGGAGGGCGCCTACTGACGGGAGCGCACGCGCCTCCTTCCGTGCCCGCGTCCGGTCGCATCCTCCGGCAGAGCGAGGGAAGCCCGGGCGCCCAGCGGGCCAAGACCTCCAGCCCCGCACCCCCCGCACAGGCCCTGCAGCGCACGATCCTCGCCGCCACCCTCGTGGCGGCGGTTCTGCGTTTCTTCCGCCTCGGCCACCAGAGCCTGTGGATCGACGAGCAGTTCACGCGCGTCTCCGCCGGCCTCCCGGGTCCGCTCATGTGGCGCGACCTGCTGCAGGACGTGCACGGTCCCCTGCACACGATCTCGGTCGCGGTCGCGGCATCGCTGGGCGGGACCTCCGAGTGGGTGCTGCGCATGCCGAGTGCGATCGCCGGCGTGGCGATGGTGCCGGCGATGGCGTGGCTCGCTTCGCGCTGGCTCGGACGCGACGCGGTGCCGGCGGCGGTGTGGCTCGCCGCCGGCTCGCCGTTCCTCGTCTGGTATTCGCAGGAGTGCCGAAACTATGAATTCCTGATGCTCGCCGCCGTGCTCGCCACCGCGTCGCTGCTGTCGCTCCACGACCGGGTGACGCCGCTGCGCACGGCGCGCTACGCGCTGTGCGCGATCGCCGGCGCGCTCAGCAACCTGTCGTTCGTGCTGCTGGTCCCGTTCCACGTCGCGCTGTGGCTGGCGCCCGGCGTGACGAAGGGCGCGCGGGTGCGCGCGCTGCGCATCGTCGGCATCGTCGCCGTGCTTGCCGCGCTGCCGTGGCTGGCCGCGATCGTCCGCACCTGGGACTGGTCGCGCCTGTCGCCGGGGCGGCAGATGAGCTCGGGCGAGAGCGCGCTCCGCGGGCAGACGACGTTCCATTTCGGCGCGGTGCCGTTCGCCGTGCACACCGCGTTCATGGGCTTCTCCGGCGGACCCTCGCTGCGCGAGCTGCGCCGGAGCCCCATGGACGCGCTGCGCGCCCACGTGCCCGAGCTGGCCGTCTCGACGCTGGTCTTCGGCACGCTCGGGGTGCTCGGCTGCATGGCGCTGCGCCGCCGTGGCCGGCTCCGGGACCTGGCATGGTGGGTCGTCGCGCCGGCGCTCGTCGTGAGTTACTTTGCCGCCCAGAACTTCAAGGTTTTCAGCCCGCGCTACCTCGCGGTCTCGGTCCCGTGCCTGCTGCTCACGCTGGCGGCGGCGTTCACCGACCTGGGCCCGCGGACGCGGCGGGGGTTCGCGGTGGCGGTGGGCCTGCTCTGGGCGCTGGCGCTCGCGCGAGCGACGTTCGATCCGGCGTACGGTCGCGAGGACTACCGCAACGCGCTCGCGCACGTGCGCGCCGAGATCCGGCCGGGCGAGCGCGTGATCGCGGTGGGCGCGCCCGAGCCGGTGGAATGGTATGGGAGGGGGTTGCCGGTCGTGCGCTGGTGGCTGGGATTCGCAGGCGATCCGGAACGCATGGCGCGCACGCTCACCGACACGCTCATGGTGACGCCGGGCGCGTTCGTGGTCGGGAGCCGCATGGAGGACGCGGACCCGGAGGATCGCTGTGCGCGCTGGCTGGACCAGCGCGTGCAGCCGGGGCAGCGCTGGGCCGCGCGCGGCGTGCGCGTGTGGCACTGGCGGCGCCCGAAGCCGGCGCCTCCGCGCTTCATCGGACCTCCGGCCCCGGCGCGCGCGAAGGTGGGGCCGAGCCGGCCGCGACCGGCACCGGCGCAGAAGCCGGCACCCGGCATTTCGCACGGAACCTGAGAAAGGGAGAGATCCGCGGATGCGCGTCGTCGTGGTGGGACTCGGTTATGTGGGGTCGGTGTGCTCGGCGTGCCTCGCCCAGCGCGGGCACGACGTCGTGGGCGTGGACACGAGCGAGTTCAAGGTCGGGCTCATCCGTCGCGGCGAGAGCCCGATCGTCGAGAAGGGGCTGCCCGAGCTGATCGCACGCGCGACGAAGGCCGGCTGCCTGAGCGCCACCGCGCGCATCGCCGAGGCCATGCCCGGGGCCGACATCGTGCTCGTGTGCGTGGGCACGCCGAGCGCCGATGACGGCTCGCTCGACCTGTCGCAGGTGAAGCGCGCGTGCGCCGAGGTGGGCGAGGCGCTGCAGGGGTTCAGCCGCTTCGTCACCGTGGTCATGCGCAGCACCATGCTGCCGGGCTCGGTGCTCGACGAGCTGGCACCCGTGCTCGAGCACGCCTCCGGCGGCAAGGCCGGTCAGGACTTCGGCGTCGCCTACAACCCGGAGTTCCTGCGCGAGGGCGCGGCGGTCGAGGACTTTTTCGGCGCCGACTACACCGTGGTGGGCGCGGGGTGCGAGCGCTCGGGCGCGGCGCTCAAGCAGCTCTATTCCGGCGTCGGCGGCGAGCTGATCGTGACCCGCATCCGCGACGCGGAGATGCTCAAGTACGTCAACAATGCGTTCCACGCACTCAAGGTGGCGTTCGCGAACGAGGTCGGCCGCTGGGCGAAGGCGGAGGGCGTGGACAGCCACGAGGTCATGCGCATCATGCGCCGCGACACGAAGCTCAACATCTCGGGCGCCTACCTCTCGCCGGGCTTCGCGTTCGGCGGCTCGTGCCTGCCCAAGGACCTGCGCGCGGCCTCGTCGCGTGCCCGTCGGCACGATCTCGACCTGCCCGTGCTCGCCGGGATCCTGCGCTCGAACGAGGTGCATCTCGCCGAGGGCGTGCACCTGATCGAGCGCTTCCGCAAGCGCCGGCTCGGCTTCCTCGGGCTGTCGTTCAAGGCCGGCACCGACGACCTGCGCGAGAGCCCGATCCTGCGCGTGATCGGCACGCTGGTCGGCAAGGGCTACGACGTGCGCCTGCACGACCCGAGCCTGGACATGGACCGCGTGCTGGGTGCGAACCGGCGCTTCGTCGAGGCGGAGCTGCCCTACCTGCCCGAACGGCTCACGCCGAAGCTCGACGACGTGCTCGCGCACGCCGAGGTGATCGTGATCGGCAACCGCTCGGCCGAGTACCGCACGATCGGACCGCGCCTCAGGGCGGGTCAGATCGTGATCGACCTCGTCGCCGCGCTCGATCGGCGGAGTGTGACGGCCGGGGAGTACCATGGCCTCGCCGGTTAGGGTTCTCCACCTCTCCGAGAACCTCACCCTGCCGTTCGACCGTCGCGTGTGGATGGAGCTGAACGCGCTCCGCGCCGCGGGCCACGAGGTGAGCGCGATCTGCCCGATGGGCGAGGGCGGGACCGAGCCCTACGAGGTGCTGGGCGGCATCCACATCTGGCGCTACCCGCCGCCGCCCGCGACGAGCGGGTTCCTGAGCTACGTGTGGGAGTTCGCGTACTGCTGGCTGCAGACGATGCGGCTCACGTTCTCCGTGTTCGCGCGCCGCGGCTTCGACGTCATCCACAGCGCGAACCCGCCCGACACGTTCTGGGCGATCGCGCTGCCGTTCAAGGCCGCCGGCGTGAAGTTCGTGTTCGACCACCACGACCTGTGCCCGGAGCTCTACCTGTCGCGCTTCGGCGAGCGCCGCACCGGCTCCGCGCCGCACCGGCTGCTGCAGTGGCTGGAGCGTATGCAGTTCGCGTGCGCCGACATGGTGATCTCCACGAACGAGAGCTACCGGCGCGTGGCGCTCGAACGTGGTCGCAAGCGTCCGAGCCAGGTCCACGTCGTGCGCAGCGGGCCGAGCCACGAACGCTTTGCCACCGTGAGCGGCGCCGATCCCGCGCTCAAGCACGGCAAGCCGTTCCTCGTCGCCTACCTGGGCGTGATGGCGCCGCAGGACGGCGTCGATCACCTGCTGCGCGCCGCGCACGTGATCGTGCGCGAACGCGGCCGCAACGACGTGGGCTTCACGCTCATCGGGGCCGGGGATTCGTGGGAGGAGCTCAAGGCGCTCGCATGCCGGCTCGATCTCGGCAGCGTCTGCCGGTTCACCGGCCGCATCCCCGACGCGGAGGTGGAGCAGATCCTCGCCACCGCGGACGTGTGCGTGAGCCCCGATCCGCTGAACCCACTCAACGACGTGAGCACGATGAACAAGGTGCTCGAGTACATGGCGTGTGCGAAGCCGGTCGTGTGTTTCGACCTGCGCGAGCACCGCGCCAGCGCCGGCGACGGCGCGCTCTACGCCGAGCCGAACCGCGACGAGGACTTTGCGGCGCAGATCGAGCGGCTGCTGGACGACCCGGAGTTGCGCCAGCGTCTCGGGGCGTACAATCGCCGCCGCTTCCTGGACCACCTGGCGTGGGAGCACAACGCGGGCGAGCTGCTCCGGGCCTACGAGGGACTATGCGCGACGCAACGCCGGTAAGGGTGCTGCTCGTCGAGAGCGGCCGCGCCGTGGGCGGCACCGAGCGCGTGGTCTGGGAGCTGGCCACGCGCCTGCCCGAGGTGCGCTTCGACGTGCGCGTGTGGCTCTCCGACGACCCCGGCGTCGACGAGCTGGCGGTCGCGCTCGAGCAGGCGGACGTGCCCGTCGACCGTGTCGCCGAGGTGGAGAGTCGCTGGGACTGGAAGGGCATGCTTGCCACCTGGTCGAGGCTGCGGGCGCTCAAGCCCGACCTCGTGCACATCCACCACGTCTGGCCCGCCGCCGACCGCTATTTGTCGATGATCGCGCGCACCGCGGGTGTCTCGAACCTCGTGGTCACCGAGCACATCATGGGCGAGTCGCACTCGCGCGGTCAGCAGGCGCTCAAGCGCGACGAACTCAAGAACGCCGACGCGGTGACCGCGGTGACCGGCGCGATCGTGGACACGCTCGTGCGCGACTACGGCATCGAGCGCTCACTCGTGCGCGTCATCCCGAACGGCGCCGACCTGCCCGACGAGGAGCGCGAGGCGGAGCTGGCGCGCCGCTGGCGCGAGCGCTTCCTCGCCAACCCGCTGAAACCCCTGTGGGTCGTGGCCGGTCGGTTGGAGGAGCAGAAGGGCCACGACCTGCTGCTCGAAGCACTCGTGCCCCTGCTGCGGATCGGCCTCGACTTCTCGCTCGTGATCGCAGGCGACGGCTCGCGCCGCAGCTGGCTCGAGCAGCGCGCGCTGTCGCTCGGGCTCTCGCCCCGGGTGCAGTTCGTGGGCCAGCTGGATGACGTCGGCCCGCTGCTCGCCGCCGCCGACGGCGTCGTGCTGCCGTCGCGCTGGGAGGGGTTGCCGCTCGTGCTGCTCGAGGCCATGGCGCGCGGCCGGCCGATCGTGGCCACCGCGGTCGGCGGCGTCGCCGACGCGATCGAGGACGGCGTCACCGGCACGCTCGTGCCGCCGAACGATGTGGGTGCGCTCGCGGCCGCGCTCGAGCACCTCCACCGCCGCGCCGACCGCGCCTGGCGGCTGGGGCAGGCGGCCGCCGAGGTCGCCCACGATCGCTACAGCTGGCACGCGGTCGTGGACGCATACGAATCCATCTACGACGAGGCGCTCGGGCTGGCCACGGTGACGCCCGAGGGCCGTGGGGCCGCGCGCGCGTCGCGCGGCCGCGAGGGACGCGGCCGGTGAGGCTGGGCGTGGTGATCCCCTGCTACCGGCAGGAGCGGTTCCTGGGCCGCACGCTCGCCGCGCTCGAGCGCTCGCTCGCGGGGCGCGACTGGCTCGGCGTGCTCGTGCTCGCGGCCGCGGACGGCGGGACCACGCTGCCCGAGCGCTCACCGCACTGGCGCGTGCTGCGCGCCGCCGTCGGCAGCGGCACGCGCCCGCTCACGCCGGGTGCGGCGCGCAACGCGGGCTTCGAAGCCTGCGGCGGCGCCTGGGTGCTGTTCGTGGACGCGGACGTCGAGGTGGAGGGGGCGTGGATCGACCGGGCCTGCCGGGTCGCCGCCACCGACGTCACCGTGGCGGGTCTATGGGGGCGCATCGAGGAGTGGTTCGAAGACGGTCACGCCGTGCGGGCCGGGGGCCGCGACCTCTATCGCGTCGGCGACGGCGACGCCGAGGCGGAGTACACGGCCACGCTGTCGTTCTACCGGCGCGATGCGCTGGAGCACGTGGGCGGCTACGAATCCCGGCTCCAGTCGGAGGAGGACTTCGAGCTGGGGCTGCGCTTGCGGCACGCCGGGTTCCCGCTGCGCACGCTGGCGCCGCTCGCCGCGAAGCACTGGAGCGCGCCGCGCCCGAGCTTCTCCGAGGTGGGACGGCGCTGGCGCACGGGGCTCTGCTTCGGCCCCGGCCAGGCGCTGCGGCTCTATCTCGGGCGGAGCGGCTTCATGGCGCTGGCGGTGCGCAACGCGCACTATTTCGCAACGCTCGCCTTGTGGCTCGCGGCCCCGGTCGCGATCGCCATGGGTGGCGCGCTCGCGCTCGCGGCCTGGGCGATCGTGTGGCTGGCGTTGTTCGCGCTGCTCGCGGTGCGCAAGAAGAGCCCGCGCCTCGCGCTCCACTCGCTCGTCACCTGGACGGTGATGGCCGCCGGGACCGTGGTCGGGTTCGTGCGGGGCGGTGTCGCCGCCCCGGCGCCGGTGCGGGAGGTGGCGTGACGCTGCACCTGGCGTGCGACAACGACATCTTCCCCCCGTTGTTCGGAGCCACGCAGCGACTGTTCGGGCTGGCGCGCGGCATGGCCACGCGCCTCGGCGTGCGCGCGCTGTGCGTGGTCCCGAATCGCTCTCGCGGCGCCGACACCGAGCAGATCGCCGGTGTCGAGATCCGGCGCGTGCGCTCGTGGCACACGAGCGTGGCGTGGTGGCTCGAGCGCGCCGGGGTGGCGCCGCTCTTCACCGCGGAGAGCGGCCATCGCCGGCGCGCGGCGGCGTACCGCGCCCTACTCGGCGAGCCGGGTGACATTCTCATGTGCGACCTGGCGCTCACCGGGCTCTTCCCGGGGGCGGAGCGCCTGCTCCGCGTCTACCACGCGCACAACGTCGAGGCCGAGCGCTGGCGCTCGGTGGCGCCGCGCGTGTGGGGCCGCGAGCGCTGGGGCGCGCGACTGGCGGCGCTCGAGCGCCGTGCGGTGCAGGAGAGCGACTGCTGCGTCGCGTGCACGGAGGAGGACGCCGCGCTCCTGCGCTCGCTCCACGGCGCGCGCGACGTGATCGTGGCCGAGAACGGCTACGACGAGACGCTCATCGCGCCCGCGGATGAGGAGGCGCGCGCCCGCGCGCGGGCCGCGCTGGGCATCCCGGCCGATGCGTACGTGGCCGCGTTCGTGGGCGGCGACTGGGCACCGAACCACGAGGCGCTCGCGTTCCTGCTCGAATTCGTGTTCCCGGGGCTCGCGGGCGACCGGTTCGTCCTGCTCGCCGTGGGCGCCGTAGCCCGGCGTTTCGCGCACCGGCGCGAGCCCTGGCTCGTGACGCGCGCGGAGACGCCCGATCTCGGGGTACTGCTCGCCGCGGCCGACGTGGGCCTGAACCCGGTCACGAGCGGCGGCGGCAGCAACGTGAAGCTGCCGACATACCTCGGCGCGGGGCTCGCCGTGCTGTCGACGCCGTTCGGCCAGCGCGGCCACACGGCACTCGCCGCCGCGGTGACGACCGTCGAGCGCGGCCTGTTCTCCGACGCGCTGCGCCGGCGCCCGCGCGGCTGGGCCGCGCGCGGCGCGCCGCCGCCGTCGCGGCTTGCCGACTACAGCTGGGGCGCGATCGGAGCCCGGCTCGCGGACTCGCTCGCCACGCGCGCCGCCGTCCGCGCGATCGGCGGCCGCGGCACAGCGACTTCGTCCGCACCCGGTACTCCGGCGGAGCGAAGCTCCGCCGGTGGGCGATGATGCGCGTCGCCATGATCGGGCAGAAGGGGATTCCGGCCACGTACGGCGGAATCGAGCGCCACGTGGACGAGATCGCGCGCCGGCTGGTGCCGCGCGGCGTCCAGGTCGACGTCTTCTGCCGGCTCTACTACACGCCGCCCGGCACGAGCTACCACGACATCGGCCTGCTGCGGCGGCCGAGCCTGCATACGAAGCACTTCGACACCGCGACGCACGTGGCGTGGTGCACGGTCGAGTCCATGATGCGGCGCTACGACGTCGTCCATTTCCACGCGCTCGGGCCGTCGCTGTTCGCATCGCTGCCGCGGATGACCGGCTCGCGCACGGTCGTGACCGTGCACGGGCTCGACTGGCAGCGCGAGAAATGGGGCAAGGCGGCGTCGTGGGTGCTGCGCCACTGCGAGGGCCCGGCGGCGCACTTCCCGAATCGCACCATCGTCGTGAGCAAGACGCTGCGCGATCACTTCCGGAAGGTGCACGGCACCGAGGCCGCCTACATCCCGAACGGCACGCTGATGCCGCAGCCGCGGCCACCGCGCAAGCTGGCCTCGCTCGGGCTCGAGCCCGGGAAGTATGTGTTGTTCGTGGGCCGGCTCGTGCCCGAGAAGGGCGTGCACTACCTGTGCGAGGCGTTCAGCAAGATCCCGACCGACATGAAGCTCGCGCTCGTGGGCGGCCTGAGCTTCTCGCAGGACTACGTGAACCTGCTGCGGCGCTACGAGAGCGATCGCATCCGGCTGCTCGACTACGTGTTCGGCGAGACGCTCGAGGAGCTGTGGAGCAACGCCTACTGCGTCGTCCAGCCGTCGACGATGGAGGGGCTCTCGATCGCGCTGCTCGAGGCGCTCTCGTACGGCCGCTGCGTGCTGGTCTCGGACATCCCCGAGAACATGGAGGTGGCCGAGGAGTGCGCGTTGAGCTTCCGCTCGAAGGACGTCGAGGACCTGCGCTCGAAGCTCGAGCACCTGATCCAGCATCCCGAGGAGGTCGAGCGCTACGGCGCGAGCGCGCGCACCCACATCGCGCAGCACTACTCCTGGGACAACGTCGCCGAGTCCACGGCCCGGCTCTACGAGGAGATCACCGGGAAGTCGCGATGAGCGATTGTCCCCCTGGCCCAGAGCCGGCCCATGCGCTCGCGCGTGACGCCCGCGGCGCACCTGTGCTAACCCTTCACGTTCGATGACCCCTAACGCGGAGCGCGGAGCGCTCATCCTCGCCGGCGGGCGCGGCGAGCGGTTCTGGCCATGGAGCACGGCCTCGCGGCCCAAGCAGCTCCTGCCGCTTGGTAGCGGCGGGCGCTCGCTGCTCGCGGCCAC
>DATNFC010000355.1:0-28088 GCA_035606545.1 Candidatus Methylomirabilota bacterium | reverse complement strand
GATCAGCCGGCCGGGCGTGGCGGAGAGCGTCATGGCGCGCACTATAGCGGGTGGCCGCTCGGGCGGGCCTCCACTACTCTCTCGCGCGTGTTCGCCCGCAGCCGACAGCTGTTTGCCACCGGCATGTTCGCCGTGGACGCGGCGTTGATCGCCGCTTCGTGGTTGGGCGGCTACTACCTGCGCTTTTTCGGCCTGGGGCTCGCGGCGCCGCTCGGGGTGCCGCCGCTCTCGCTCTACCTCTGGAGCGGCGCGGTGCTCACGCCCACGGCGCTGCTCGTCCTGCGCTCGTTCCGGCTCTACCGCTCGGCGCGCACCGGACGGTTGGGCTTCGAGCTGCTGGGCGTCGTGCAGGGCATGGCGGTGGCCGCGGCGATCGCCGGCGTGGGCTCGTTCTTCGCGCGCGGCGAGCTGTCGCGCGTGGTGATCGCGATCTTCTTCCTGCTCGCGACGCTCGCGCTCTGCTCCGTGCGCGTCGCCGCGCGGCTGATCCTGCGCGCCATGCGCCGCGCCGGCCACAACCTGCGCCACGTGCTCGTGGTGGGCACGGGCGAGCCGGCGCGCCTGCTGCTCAAGAAGATCCGCCGCCATCCGGATTTCGGATTCCGCGTCCACGGCCTCGTCGCCGCCGACGCCCGGGACGTGGGGCGCACGCCGTTCGACGTCCCCGTGCTCGGCGTGGTCGCGGACCTGCCGCGGCTCACCGAGGAGTCGGGCGCGGAGATCATCTACCTGGCGCTCGAGCGCCGCGAGTGGGAAGCCGAGGCCGAAGCGCTGGCGCTGCTCGCCGATTCCACCGCCGCGGTGCGGCTCGTGCCCGATCTCTCCCAGGCGTTTCGCCTCAATGCGACCGTGGAGGACTTCGACGGCATGCCGGTGGTGCTCGTCACCGAGAGCCCGGAGCAGGGCTGGAACGCGGTGGTGAAGCGCGGCTTCGATCTCGTCTCCTCGGGGCTCGGGCTGCTCGTGCTCTCCCCCGTCCTCGGCATCATCGCGCTGCTCGTGAAGCTCGACTCGCCGGGGCCGGTGTTCTACACGCAGGAGCGCGTGGGCATGAACGGCCGCCGCTTCCGCATGTTCAAGTTCCGGAGCATGCGCGTGGACGCCGAGCAGAAGGGCGCCGCCTGGACGGTGAAGGACGATCCGCGCCGCACCGCGCTCGGGACGACGTTGCGCCGGCTCTCGCTCGACGAGCTGCCGCAGCTCTGGAACGTGTTCATGGGCGACATGAGCCTCGTCGGTCCGCGCCCGGAGCAGCCCAGGTTCGTCGAGGAATTCCGCGGCGCGATCCCGCGCTACATGCTCCGCCACCACGTCAAGGCCGGGATGACGGGCTGGGCGCAGGTGAACGGCCTGCGCGGCGACACGCCGCTCGAGGACCGCATCCGCTACGACCTCTACTACGTGCAGAACTGGTCGCTGTGGTTCGACCTGCGGATCCTGTTCCTCACCGTGGCGCGGGTGTTCCGGGACGCGAGCGCGTACTGACGTCCGGTAGCTGACGTCCGCGCGGGTCGCGCGACCGACCGAGCGCTGACCTACTTCCCGCTGCGATGCCATGGGCCCCCTCAGCGCGAGGCGAGAGCCTCCTCGTAGATCGCATACGTCGCGGCGGCCGTGCGCTCCCAGGTGAACGTCGCGGCCCGACGGGAGCCACGCGCCACGAGATCCGTGCGCCGCTCGCTGTCCGCGAGCAGGCGTGACACCGCCGCTGCCCAGGCCTGCGGCTCGCGTGGCGGGAGGAACTCGGCGGCGTCGCCCAGCGCCTCGGGCAGCGATCCCGCGTCGCTCGAAAGCACCGGCGTGCCGCACGCCATCGCCTCGAGCGGTGGCAGGCCGAAGCCCTCGGCGAGCGACGGCTGGACGAGCAGCGACGCGCCGCTGTAGAGGCACGAGAGCGCCTGCTCGTCGCGCAGCTCGCCCGCGAAGCGAATGCATCCGGCGACACTCAACGTGTGCGCGAGCCCTGCGAGCGGGTCGTCCCCCGTCCACGCGTGCCCGGAGAGCACGAGCGGCGGCCGCTCGGCAGCGTG
This sequence comes from Candidatus Methylomirabilota bacterium, assembly GCA_035606545.1. Taxonomy (GTDB): domain Bacteria; phylum Eisenbacteria; class RBG-16-71-46; order RBG-16-71-46; family RBG-16-71-46; genus JAIOPA01. Next base: position 26,058 of record DATNFC010000355.1, on the reverse strand, counting down.
CATCGTGGCCCACGCGCGCAGGAGCAGCTCGAGGTTCTTGTGTCGCTTGCGCGCGCCGACGTAGAGTACGTAGCCCTCGGGCAGCAGGCGCTCGGCGCGGAACCGCGACGTGGCATCGTCTTCGGCGCGGCGGATCGCCGGCGACACGCCCAGCGCCACGACGCGCACTCTTTCTTCCGGCGCGCGCAGCAGCTCCACGATGTCGCGCTTCGTCGCCTCGGAGACGGCGATCACGACGCGCGCGCTGCGTGCGGCCAGCCCCGCCATGAAGCGCGCGTAGACCGCCGCACCCGGCCGGTGGAAGTGGGCGAAGCGGATGTGGATCAGGTCGTGGATCGTGACGACGGAAGGTCCCCGCCACGCGAGCGGCAATGTGTAGTGCGGCGCGTGCAGCAGCCCAGCGCCCGCGCGCCGCGCTTCGGCGGGCACGGCGAAGTGCTCCTGCAGCCCATATTTCCCCGCGCGCACCGGGCGCTCGTCCACACTGCCCGGCCAGCGCACGCGGCCGCGGTCGCCCGGGTCCACGAGCGCGATCCACCCGTCGCGCGGATACGAAGCCGCGAGCGCGCCGAACAGCCCGCGGATGTAGGTGCCGATGCCGCCGTCGAAGAGCTTCCGGGCGTCGACCGCTACCCTCACGCGGAGGCCCCTGCGTTGATCGCCGTCCGGTAGGCCTGCACGGTCGCCTCGGCGGTGCGCGCCCAGGTGAACGTGGCCGCTCGCGCGAGGCCGCGCGCGCGCAGCGTTCCGCGCAGCGGCTCGTCGTCGAGCGCGCGCTCGAGCTGGGCCGCGAACGTCGCCACGTCGCCGGGCGGCGCGGTGAGTGCCGCGTCGGCCACGACCTCGCCGAGTGCGCCGCCCGTGGTGCACACCACCGGCGTGCCGCACGCCATGGCCTCGAGCGGCGGCAGGCCGAAGCCCTCCGAGCGCGATGGGAACGCGAACACGCGCGCCGCCGAGAGGAGCATGGCGAGGTGCTCGAGTGGCACGAACTCCAGCACGCGCATGCGCTCGGCGAGTCCGAGCGCGCGTGCGCGCTCCATGACCGCCGGGTACTCGGGCGCGTTCAGCACGTGGCCCGCGAGCACGAGCAGCACGGGCTCGCTGCGGCGCGCGACCACGCGTGCGAACGCCTCGAGCAGCAGGGTCACGTCCTTGCGCGCGTCGATGCCGCCGAGGTAGAGCACGAACGGCACGTTCAGCGAATGGTGCTTGCGCACGGCGGCGATCTCCGCCGGGGTGGCGGGCGCGAACCGCGGGCTCACGCCCAACGGCGCGACGCGGACGCGACCGGGATCGGTGGCGTGCGACGCCAGCAGGTCGTCGCGCGTGGCGTTCGAGTCGGCGATCAGCACCGTCGCCTTGCGCATCGCCATGCCCTCCAGCTCGCGCGCGGCGCGGTAGGCGATGCGGCGATGGTCGGGGTACAGCGACGCCAGTTGCTCGAGATGCAGGTCGTGCACGGTGACCACGCTGCGGCGCGGCGGGAACGCGGGCGCGTGCATGTGCGAGAGCCAGTGGAACACGTCGTGGCGCCGGCCACGCGCCGCCGCGACCACGCTCAACTGCGACGCCATCTGGTCGCGCAGCGGCAACGGCAGGCGCGCATAGCGCCGCGTCAGCACGCCCGGAGGCACGAGGCCGTTCAACACCGGCAGCGCCGGCTCGAACCACAGCGTGAGTGCCAGGTCCTGCCGGGCGGCGAGAACGCGCAGCAGCTCGCGCGCGTAGACGCCGATGCCGCGCGCCGAGTCCTCGCGGAATCCCGGCTGCAGCGAGCGCGCGTCCACACCCACGCGCAGCACGCGCCCGCCGGCTGGCCGGTTCATCGCGCCGCCCTGATGGACCTTGGCGTGGCCGGCGCGGCCTCGCGTGCGAACCAGCGGCGCCAGCCTGCGCGGCGACCCCGGTAGGAGGCGGCGAAGCGCTGCGCCTGCGCGAAGCGGCCGGAGAGGGTCATCGCCGCGCAGCCGAGCAGCGCGCGCCGCACGAGCCGCCGGTACAGGGCGAGGTAGACGTCGCCGGACCTCTCCTGCGAGTGTTTCGCGAGCAGCGCCCCGAGGCCCTCGCCATAGTCGGCCATGCGCTGCCGGCAGGCGTTCTCGTCGCGGATGGCGAACGGATCGGGATGGCGGACGTGGATCGACGGCTCGTAGCGCCCGGCGCCACCCGCGCGCAGGATCGCGAACAGCAGGTCGCTCTCCTCGCCGCTCGGGAATGGGGCGCCGACGCCAAAGCGCTCGTCGAAGCCGCCCGCGCGCGCGATCCAGTCGCGGCGCACGAACAAACCCGGGCTCACCGTGGTGCGCAACACGTCCGGGGGCGACTCGAGCGCGCGGGCGCGACGGTCCATTCCCGGCTGCATCGGCCGGCCGTCGGGGAAGGTGACGTGCGCACCGACGAACGCGACATCAGGATGACGCTCGAGCGTCCCGCGGAGCTGCGCGATCACGTCCGGCGCGACCTCGGCATCGTCGTCCGGGAACGCCACCCAGTCGGCGGTCACGTGCGGGAGTGCGGCGTTGCGGGCGTACGAGATCCCGCGTCGATCCAGGTGCAGCCATCGCGCGCCGCAGCGTTCGCAGAGCCGGCGGCCCTGCTCACCCGCAGACTGGTCCGCCACCCAGATCTCGGCGAACGCGGGGCTTGCGGCCGCGAGCGCTGCGAGCGACCGCTCGAGCCAGTCCGGGCGATCCAGCGTCGGCACGATCGCGGCGACGGAGACCGGGCTCATGGCAGGAACGCCTCGAGCCCCGCGCGCACGCGCGCGGCGTCGGGGATGCGAGCGCGTTCGATCGCCGCTCTCCGCATCCACTTCAACCGATCGGGATCGGCGTTCAGTTCCCGCAGCCGGGCCACGAACTCCTCCTGGTTCTCGCAGAACCACCCGTTCATGCCGTGCTGCACCCAGTCGTCGGTCTGGCCCACGCGCGTGGTGAGCACGACACAGCCCCGGCGCAGGGCGTCGGCCAGCGGCAGCGGTCCGCCCTCCTGCCACGAAGTACAGACATAACAATTGTAGCGGTCGATCCTGGCCGCATACTCGGCAGGAGGCAGCACCTCGCCCCCGAGCCAGGCGTCGAAGTGCTCGATCTCGCCGGCGACCGCCGAACGGATGGCGTGGAACAGCGCCAGGTTCTTGCGCGGGTACTCGCGTGCGCGCGTGTACACGCGAAGCGGCTCGCGCTCGATCGTGCCGGCGTCGCGCACGGCGAGCGTCGACCGCGTCGGCACGAGCGTCGTGTCGAGGCCGCGCGCGGCGAGCGCCGTGCGCATCTCGTTCGATGTCACGGCCAACCGTCCGAAGCGCCGAAGCTGCGAAAGCCGCGCGCGAGCCGAGTGCCACCCCTGCGTTTCTGGAAACACCTCGCTCGGGTCCTGGACCACCGCGCTCACGCGTCCCGGCGACGGGCGGCGCCAGCGCAGCCAGCCGACGGGGCGTTCGCGCAGGCTCGCGAGCAGGAGCCTGCCCGAGTAGCCGAGCGTGCTGTAGCCGTACACGACGTGATCGAACGCCTCCGGATCCAATGCTTCGTGCGTACCGAAGCGCATCAGGGCGAACTCGTGGGTGGCGTCGACCAGCGACGCCCAGTCGCGGCCCACGTTGTGGATCGCCCAATCGGTCTCGTTGTACAGGAATAGCACGCGACGCCGACTCACGCGGGCGGGCCCGCCGACCGGATCGGCCGCCGGGCCGTGGCGCACAGCGCCGGCGTGAGCACCGCGGGCACGGGCAGCTGGTAGCCGCGATAGACCATGCGCTGCGCCGCCCGCATCGCGCCGCGGAACGCGACCGCGAGCAGATCCTGCGGCAGCCGCACCGCCACGCGCTCCTCGAAGCAGCGCACGTCCTCGAATCCGGCCGCCTCGAGCGCCTGGCGCAGGCTGGTCTCGGCGAACCCAGTCTCGTGCGTGAGGTCCGCGTAACGCAGATACGTACCCGACATCCCGTTCGCCATGTTCGGCACCTCGACCACGCACAGTCCACCCGGCTCGAGCGCGGTCCACATCGCGCGCACGAAGCGCGGGAGCTCGCCGCGCGGGATGTGCTCCAGGACGTGGAACGCGAACACCCGCGCGAACCGGCCCGGGTGCTGCGTGAGGAAGCCCGGAGTGTCCTCCACCTGCGTCGTGCTTCCCGGCTGGATGCGGTTGCAGAACGTCACCACCTCGCCGGATATGTCCACGGCGATGGTCCTGCCGAAGCCCAGGTCCTTGCGCAACGCCTCGAGCCACTGGCCGTAGCCGGGCCCGATCTCCAGGAGTTCGGCATCGCGGTTCGCCGGCAGCCAGCGCTCGTAGGTGGCGATCAGCTGCCGCTTGCGCCGTTCACGGTAGCGCTCGGCATCCCCGAGGTGCGCCATGTGCCGCGACAGGTAGTCCTTGAAATCACGCTCATCCCCCATCGGCAGCGGACCTTTCACGGCGCGAGACGATGCGAGCCACCCACACGAGCTGGAAAACGGTGTTGAGACCCTCGCCCAGCAGCAACGCCAGGGCCGCACCCTCGGCGCCGGCCCTCGGCACGAGCACGAGCAGCAGCACGAAGACGAGTGCCAGGTTCCACGCCGCGAGCAGCGCCAGCGCGCGGAAACGTCCCGCGGCCTGGATGATGCCCGCCAGCGTCGCGTTGAGCGAGCGGAACACGAGCGCGCCGGCGAGGAGGCGCAGCGGGGGCACGGCGGCGAGGTAGGCGGGGAGGAACTTCGCCAGGACCACCGGCCCGACCACGGCGAGCAGCGCACCGACGGTGACGCCATAGGCGAGCGTGCCCGCAGCATAGCGCACGGCGGACGGCCCGAGCGTGCCCGCGGCGGGCGCCGCGGCTCGAGCCTCGGGCGCGCTGAACCAGGCGGCGAAGCGGCTGTAGACCGAGAGGCCGAACACGGCGGCCGCGATCTGGAACGGCTCCGTGAGGCGCATCGCGATGCCGTAGCGTCCGAGGTCGACCGCGGGCAGGCGCCCCGCCATCACGAACACGTCGAGCCGCGAGTAGAGCATGATGAGGATCGCGGTGATCGCGATCGGCAGGCTCGCGCGCAGCAGGGCGCGCATGCGCTCGACGCTCGGAGCGCCCAGGGCCCACGATTCCTCGCGGCGAAGCGCGAACAACAGCACGCCGCCCACGAGCAGCTCGAGCGCCGGCAGCGCCAGCGCCTTGATCCCCAGCCCCGGCGCGCTCGACGCCACGAACGCCGCGGCGGCCCCGCCGAGCACGTTCGCCGTGAGCACCGGCCACACCACGCGGGGAACGCGCAGACGACCCTGGAACCAGTCGAGCGAGAAGCCCTGCAGCAGCGACGTCCACACGGAGAAGCTCAGGATCACGCCGACGGCGGCCTGTTCCGGGGCCTGCGTGAGCAGGAACCAGGCGATCAACCCGGATTGGACGAGCGCGGCGCACACGACACGACCGGCCGCGAAGCTGCCGGCGAAGCGGCTCACCGCTCCGCGATCGGCGGCGAGCGCGTACTCGCGGATCGCGAGCGTGTCCATGCCGAAATCGGCAAGCACCTTGCCCACCTCGGCCACGGACAACGCGAGCACCAGCCGGCCGAAGTCCTGCGGCTGGACGGCGCGTGCGATCAGGAACAGGAGCCCGAGGCGGACCGCCAGGTTCGAACCGCGCAGGATCACGAGCGCGCTCGTGTTCGCGAGCACCGGCCGGGCGGCCTGCAGGCGCGCGCTCGTCGCGCACGGGCTCATCGCGCCGCCGTCCGCCGTCCGGAGAACAGCGCGCGCGCGGTCGCGATGAGCCCGTCGCGCTCGGCGCGGCTCACCATCAGCACCAGGAACGCCATCCAGTACAGGAGCAGGGCCATGACGAACGTGAGCAGCGTACCCGCGAGCGACGCGGTGAGCCCGCCGATGCGCGCCGCCCACGCCAGCGCCGCCGGCAGCAGCAGCAGCGGGTAGACCGGCAGCACCACCTCGCGCACGAACGCGCCGAGGTGGAGCCCGACATGGCGCGAGAGGTAGCGCAGGTGGAGCGGGTAGTCGATGAGCGAGGCGACGACGGTGCCCATGGCGACGCCGGTCATGCCGTAGGGTCGCACCCAGATCAGCGACAGCACCAGGTTCAGGCTGACGGCGAAGATGATCAGGGGCAATCGACCAGGCAGCTTGCCGGTCGCGACGAGGATCGTGTGGCCCACGGTGAGGCTCGCGAGCACCGCCTGGAGCGCGGTGAGCAGCACCGTGGGCCGCTCGGACGCCGCGAACGACGGCCCGAGCCAGCCCACGAGCAGCGGCTTCGCGAGCACCGCGAGCAGTGCGGCGACGGGGGCGACGATCGCGGCGACGTAGCGCGAGCCGCGGAGCAGCAGCGATTCGAGCGTGTCGTTGCGTCGCGTCGCCTCGAGCTGCGAGGCGAACGGGATCAGCGCCGTGTTGCCGAAACCGGTGAGCTGGACGAGCAGCGCCACGAGCCGCGCCGGGCCCTCGTAGAGCGTCACCGCGACACTGCCCACGAACATGCCGAGCAACAGCCGGTCGGTGTGGTGGTAGAGCACCTGCACCGCGATCTGGAGCGCGAACACCGGCCCGCTGAACGCCATCACCGCGCGCAGCGCGTCGCGACGCGGCGGCGCGTACGCCACACCCTGTTCGGCGAGCAGGCGGCGCGCGAGCAGGAACAGCAGGGCCACGCCGGCCACGCTCACGGCGGCATTCGCGACGGCCAGCGCCAGCGGCCCCCGATGCGTGCCGACGACCCAGAGCGCGGCGAGCGCGTTCGCCCCCGCCATGGCGCCGTTGACCGCGGCGGTGTGCGTGTAGCGTTGGAGCCCGCCCAGCGCGCGCGCGCCAATCGACAACGGCCACCACGCGAGCGCGGTGACCGCGGCGACGACGAGCAGCCGGCGCAGGAGCACGAGCTCCGCATCCCCGAGCTGGAACAAGTGCTTCGCCGAGGCCGCGAGCGCGAGGTTGGCGACGCAGGCGAGGGCCCCGACCGCCATGTACGTCACCATCACGGTCGAGACCAGCATGCCGGCCTCCGCCGTGCGGCCGACGGCCAGGCGCTCGGCGAGGAGCTTCTCGACCGCGGGCCCGAGGCCGAAGTCGAGCAGCAGCAGGAACGCGGCCACGGATGAGGCCAGCACGTACGCGCCGTACGCCGGACCGCCGAATGCGCGGATGAGCACCGGTGCCAGGAGGAGCGCGATCGCGAGCGTGCCGAACTGCGCCATCGCACTGGCGAGCGTGTTCGCGAACAGCCGCTGCTTCTCGGGGCCCTCGGTCATGCGCGCGCGGTCACGTGCGCTCGTCGACCGTGATGCCCGTGGCCCGGAACACGGCGCGGATCTCGGCGTCGAAGCGCTCGCCCGAGAACGGCCCCGCCAGCGCCGCGAGCACGGTGGGCTCGAACGTCTCGCGCTCGAACGCCGACACCGCCGCGGCGATCGCGTCCGCCGTCTGCGTGCCGAACAGCATCCCGCCCGGCACGCGCGCGTGGCCTCCCGCCGCGACTTTTTCAAGCGCCTCGACAGTGGCGCCGCGGCCCACGGTCTCGACCGCACCTCCACGCCCGTAGGCGATCACCGGCGTGCCCGAGGCCATGGCCTCGAGCGGCATGATGCCGAAGTCCTCCTCACCCGGGAAGATGAACGCGCGCGCGCGCGCGATGAGCCGCGCCAGCTCCTCGTCGGAGACGCCGGAGCGGAACTCGGTGCCGCGCGGCGCCACCGCGTGGAGCCGCGCTTCCTCCTGGCCGCCGCCGACCACGAGCAGCGGCCTCTGCAACCGCGCGAACGCGGCGAGTGCCAGGTCGAGCCGCTTGTACGGCGCGAACGCGCCCGCGAGCAGGTAGTACGGGCGCTCGCCGCGCCACGGCGAGAAGCGTTCGACGTCCACGTGCGGGTAGACGACCTGCGACTCGCGTCCCCAGTGCCGGCGCACGCGCTCGGCGACGTGGTTCGAGATCGACACCAGGTGCGTGGGCCGGTTCGCGGTGGCGCGGTCCCAGCGCCGCAGGTCGGCGCACACCTGCCGCACGTACGCCCCCAGCGGCCACGGGAAACGGCCCGGCGGGAAGTACTGCTGCTCGAGATCCCAGACGTAACGCATCGGTGTGAGCACGAGGCTCACGTGCGGCGCGCCGGGCCGCGTGCGCACGCCCTTCGCCACGGCGTGGCTCACGCTCACCACCGCATCGTAGCCCGCGAGGTCCAGCGATTCGATCGCGAGCGGGAACATCGGCAGGAACCAGCGGTAGTGCGTGTCGGCCGCCGGCAGTCGATCGAGAAACGAGGTATGGATGCGATGGCGTTCGAGCTCGTCCGAGACGGATCCGCGGTGCCACACCAGCGTGAACAGGTCGGCACCGGGAAAGTTGCGCGCGACGCGCTCGAGCACGCGCTCGCCGCCGCGCATGCCCGTGAGCCAGTCGTGGACCAGCGCGACTTTCACGCGACGGGCTCCGACCAGCCGCGCGAAGCCCAGGCGATCCCGACCAGCGTGTACAGGTGGTAGAGCAGCTCCTCGTCGCCGAAGTTCCACTCGAAGAGCCCGGCGACGAGAAAGCCGACGAGCGCCGCGGTGACGCCGAGCCTCACGCCGGCGCCCAACCCGGTGCTCTCCGACCCGGCTCCGCCGCGCGCCCACGCCGCGCGCAGCAGCGACGCGTACAGCCAGGCGAACGCCGCGAGCCCCACGAGGCCCATGCTCGCCGCGATCTGGATGTAGGCGTTGTGCAGGTGCCCGGCGCGCTCTGCGGACTCGGGCGAGCGGTACTGGTCGTAGAGCGCGTGCAGGTCCTGGAGCCCGACGCCGGTGAACGGATGATCGCGGAACATGCGCACACCCGCGTCCCACATGAACACACGCTCGCGGTTCCACAGGTTCGCGGGGTCGGCGACGCTGTGGAGCCGCTCGCCCCACGCCCCCGGTGCGAGGAACCACGCTGCAGCACCCAGCACCGCGAGTAGGGCGAGGCCCAGCGGTCGTGTGAGCGCGAGCATGACGGCGCAGGCGACGAACAGGCCGAGCCAGGCGCTGCGCGTGAACGTGGCCGCGAGCGGCGCGAACGCGAGCAACGCCACGCCGGCCGCCGCCCAGCGCCAGCGCGGAGAGCGCGCCTGGATCGCGATGCCGAGCGCCACCGGGATGAACAGCAGCAGCTGGCCCGCGAACGTCATGTAGTGCCCCGCGAGCCCGCGCGCGCGCGAAGCGAAGCTCGCGCCGTGCATCGTCCACAGCACGAAGCCCCACGCGCTCACCAGCGCGAACGCCGCGAGATAGACCGCGAGCGCGCGCTGGCCGCGCTTCGCATCCGCCGTGTGCCAGGCGGCGAGCCCCACGAGCAGCGGCATGAAGCCCTTCGCGACGCGCGGGAAGCTGCCCGCGCGATCGAGCGCCGTGGCACTCACGATCACCAGCGCCACGAACCAGCCGAGTGCGGCGCGGTCGACCGGCGTGCGCGGCCAGGTGCGGCCCTGCCCGAACGCGAAGCAGGCGAGCGTGAGCGCCCCGGCGAGCGCGGTGGTGATCCCCATCGGCGCGATCGGCCCCGCGAGCGCGGCCACGAGCAGCAGGAACGCCGCCGAGGCGATCGCGACCAGCGCACCGCCCCGCTCCTGCGTGCCGTCCATGGCGCGTTCGCTCATGCGCGCGAGGCTCGCGCGCGCGCCAGCTCGCGCAGGAAGCGTTGATCGGCCTCGGAGAGCTCGGCGTGGTCCAGCAGGTCGGGCCGGCGCTCGAACGTGCGCCGCAGTGCCTCCTCGCGCCGCGCGCGCGCGATCTGCGCGTGGTGGCCGGAGAGCAGCACCTCGGGCACCGCCCAGCCGCGGAACTCCGCCGGCCGCGTGTAGTAGGCGCAGTCCAGCAGCCCGGAGTGGAATGAGTCGCTCTCCACCGAGTCGAAGCAGCCCACGACGTCCGGCTGCAGCCGCGCCAGCGCGTCGACGACACACAGTGCTGCCGGCTCGCCTCCGGAGAGCACGAAGTCGCCGAGCGAGAACTCCTCGTCGACCAGGTGCTCGGCCACGCGCTCGTCCATGCCCTTGTAGCGCCCGCACAGGATCACGAGGTGATCGAGGCTCGCCCACGCCAGCGCCTTGTCCTGCGTGAATCGAGCGCCCTGGGGCGAGGTCAATACCACGCGCGTGCCGGCCGGCCGGGCGGCCCGCTCACTGAGTCCGAGCGCCGCGAGCGCGTCGAAGACCGGCTCGATCTTCATCACCATCCCGGCGCCGCCGCCGAACGGGTAGTCGTCCGTGGTGCGGTGCGGGTCGGACGTGAAGTCGCGCAGGTTCACCACCGACAGCTCGAGCCGGCCCTTCTCGCGGGCCACGCGGATCATGCCGTCGCCGAACGCGTCGGGGAAGAATTCCGGGAAGATGGTGAGCAACGTGATCTTCATGGGTGCGGGAGTATCGCACGCCCGTGCGCGCGGCCAAACGGAGCCTAGACCTCGTCGAACCCCGCGGGCAGCTCCAGCGTGATGACGCCCGCCTCGGCGTCCACGTGCTTCATGAACGGCGGCTGGCAGGGCACGAGCCGGGCTTCGGCACCTTCCAGCTGGAGCAGCGGCTGGCCGGCGTTGAACACCACGTCGGCCACGACGCCGAGCGTGGTACCCGACTGGTCGACGACGCGCATGCCGGTGAGCTGGAACGCGTACGAAACGCCCGGGCCCGGGTCGGGCAGCCGTGCGCGCTCGGCCCACAGCGTGCCGTTCACGTACGTGGCCGCGGCCTCGCGCGTGGCCAGGCCGTCGAACGTCACCAGCAGCCGGTCGAGCGCGGCGCGCGCGGCCTTCGGCGTCAGCGGCTTCGAGCCGCCGCGCGCGCCGCGCCACTCGAGCGTGCCCATCGCGAGCAGCTGCGCGGGCGAGAGCGGGCAGTGGTCGACGTAGATCTCGCCCGCGACCCCGTGCGGACGGCCGAGCCGGCCGATCGCGATCAGCGTCAGTCCGCGATCTCCAGGCCCATCCGGCGATCGATGCGTCCGGCGGCGGCGCCGAGTGCGAGTCGCAGCGAACGAGCCGTGCGGCCCTGCTTGCCGATCACGTGGCCCATGTCGTCCTCGTGAACGCGCAGCTCCAGCTCGCCGCCGTCGCCGGCCTCGAGGATCTCCACGGACACATCCTCGGGATGGTCGACGAGGCCCTTCGCCATCAGCACGACCAGGTCGCGCAGGCGTAAGTCGTGCTCGTCCGGCTCGCGCGGCTCGCGGGAGGCCGCGGCGCGCGGCGCGCCGATCACCTCGACGCTGCGCGCGCCTCCGCCACCCGCTCCGGCGCCTGGCTGCGGACGATCGGCACGGATGATAACCGCAGCCCGCTCCAGCAGAGCAGGATCGTCGACAGGCCCCACAGGAGGACGGTCGGCAGCGGCCGGTTGAGGTGCAGCATACTTAACCCGGCGACGCATAGGACGGCCCCACTGGCCCACACCAGTTGCACGGTTCTCTTCGGACATTTCAGGACGCTCGCGAGTCGATGGTTGGTGTGGTCCTTGCCGCCCTCGTAGACGGGACGGCCCGCGCGCGTGCGCGTGACCACGACGAAGATCATGTCGAACGCGGGGTAGGCCAGGATCATCAGCGCCCCGGTCCGGCCCCACCCTGGGGCCGCTCCCAGCATGGTCATCAGTGCGGAAGCGCCGAGACTATACCCCAGGAACAGGCTGCCCGCGTCCCCGAGGAAGATGCGCGCTTTCGGGAAGTTGTGCGGCAGGAACCCGATGCATGCGCCCGCGAGCGCCAACTGCGCGGCCGCGACGCCGTTGGCGCCGCGCTCGAGCGACATCCAGGCGAAGCCGAGGAACGCGATCGGGGCGATCCCGCCGACCATGCCATTCATATTGTCGAGGAAGTTGACCGCGTTCATGAGCGCCACCAGCGCCACGAGCGTGATCGCCGCCTCGATCCCCACCGGCAGCCCGAAATCCGGGATCAGTCCCGCCGAGATGAGCATGGTCGCGGCCGCGGCCTGCCCGAGCATCTTGACGCTCGGGCGCATGCCGAAGCGGTCGTCCCAGAGGCCGATCCCCAGCGTCACCGCCGCGCCGGCGAGCAGGTACCACGCCTCCCAATCGGCGGGCGAGTGCGGCGTGAAGCGCAGCGTCACCGCCCATCCGATCACGGCGGCCGCGAACACCATCGCGCCGCCGAGCAGAGCGGTCGCGTGCTTGTGGAGCTTTCGCGCTTCGGGTTGATCGAGCCACCCGACCACCCACGCCAGGCGGATACCGAGCGGCATGAGCAGCCACGCCAGCAGCCCGGCGATGGCGAACGCGGCGAATGGCGCGAGCGACATGGGGTGTGCGCTGGACCTTCGTTGATCCTAAGCGGCCGAGACCTCGATGGGACACGGCACGCCCATCCGCTCGCAGTGATCGCGGATCGTGGTCTCGAGCAGCCGGTCGAGCGAGACCTGCGGCTTGTATCCCACGAAGCGACGGATCTTCTTCAGATCGGGCACACGGCGGCGCATGTCCTCGAACGACTGGCCGTAGACCTCTTCGTAGGGCACGAGCTCGATCGGCGAGTCGCTGTGGCACAGACGCTTGATGCGCTTGGCCAGCTCGTGGACGGTGATCTCCTCGTCGGTCCCGGCGTTGAACACGTGGCCTTCGGCCTGGCGGCTGTCGGCGAGCAGCAGCATCGCCCGCACCACGTCCGTCACCGCCGAGAAGCAGCGCGTCTGCTGGCCGTCGCCGAACACGAGGATGGGCTCGCCCTGGAGCGCGCGCTGAACCATGTTCGGGATCACCATGCCGTAGGCGCTGGACTGCCGCGGCCCGCAGGTGTTGAAGCAGCGCACGATGACCACCGGCAACTGGTACTGCTGGTGGTAAGCGTGCGCGAGGCATTCATCCACCGCCTTGCCGCAGGCATAAGACCAGCGAAGCTTGTGCGTGGGGCCGATCAACCGGTCGTCGTCCTCCGAGAACGGCACCGAGACACCCTTGCCGTAGACCTCGCTGCTCGAGGTCAGGACCACCTTGCGCCGGTGCTTGCTGGCCGCTTCGAGGACGACTTCCGTGCCCCGGATGTTCGTGAGCAGCGAGCGCAGCGGGTTCTCCAGCACGTACTTCACGCCCACGGCTGCCGCGAGATGGAACACCCGGTCGCACTGGGCGACGAGGCCGTGGACGAGCGCCGTGTCCATGACGCTGCCCTCGAGGAAGCGGAATCGCGGGTGACGTTCGAATGTCGTGAGGTTCTCGAGACGACCTGTGGACAAGTCGTCGAGGGCCCAAACCTCATGACCTCGCTGGAGTAGCTCCTCAGCGAGATGGGACCCAATGAAGCCGGCACCTCCTGTGACCAGGATCCTCATATTTTCCCTCTGGGGGCTGACAGCCGAGATCTCCTTCCCCGGTGCATCACAGGGCCTTAACGCATCCTGCGTATGGCCCGACGCGACGCCGCAGGTTATAGGGACGCCAGCGGATGCGTCAATACGATAGGACGCCATCCCGTGAGGTCCAGCAAGGGTTATCGGCAGGGGTCAGGGGAGACCTTGACCGCCTTTTCCGGGCTTTCCCGGTGGGTCAGGAATCGGCGGGCTGAGCGCGAGACCCCGCCCGGCGGAGGGCCTCTGCGTACACCCGGTCCATACCCCGGATCATCGCCTCCGTGGTGAAATTCTCCCTGACCCGGAGCCGACCGGCGGCGCCCATTCGGGCCCGGAGCGCGGGGTCGGCGAGCAACTTCTGGATCCCGGTGGCCAGGGCCGCGGAGTTGTTTGGTGGAACAACCAATCCGGTCTCCCCGTGGTTGTTCACATATGAGGTCCCGGTCCCCAGCTCGGTGCTGATGACCGGGAGCCCGGCAGCCATGTACTCGGCGAGCGCGAGCCCGAATGCCTCGGTGGGCGTGTTCGAGGGGAGCACGCCGATCCCTGCCGCCGCCAGGTGGTCGTGGAGCTGGGTATCGGAGACGCGGCCGGCGAAGTGGACCTTCTCGTTGAGCCCGAGCCTGGACGCCTGGGCGCGAAGCGCCTCACCCACCGGACCCTCCCCCACGATCACCAACCGCGCGTCGATCTGCGGCATGGCGTCGAGTAGCACGTGGAGTCCTTTGTAGTAGCGAAGCCGCCCCACGAACAGCAGGAACGGATCCCCGAAGCTCTCGCGCAGCGCGCGCGCGCCGGGTCGGTCCCGATCCAGCGTGAACAGCGGCGCCGCGTCGATCCCCGAGGGCACGATGCGGAAGCGGTCGCGGAACGGCGTTACCAGCGAGTCCGGGCGCGCCAGTGCCTGCGGTGACGTGGTCTGCAGGCCGTCGGCCCTGCGGAACAGGTGTCGCATGAGCGGCGCGTAGACCGGCAGGAAGGCGCGCTGCTTCGTGAGCTCACAGTGGAACGTGATCACCAACGCTCCCGCCGGGCGCACCCAGGCGTAGCTCGCCTCGCCGAGCGGATTCGGCGAGTGCAGGTGCCAGAGGTCGGCGCGCGTGCGCGCGATCGCGGCCGGGAAGCCGGGGCAGATCGGCGAGGAGAGCGCCCTCGCCCACTCCCCGACCCGCACCACGCGGACGCCATCCACGTCTTCGGTCCGCGAGCGGCGCGCGCCACTCGCGGACACGATGACCGTCACGTCGTGTCCCGCGGCCACCTGGCCACGCGCGAGGCGTTCGACCGTCTGTTCGACGCCGCCGAGCACGGGCGGGTGATAGTCCTTGTAGATGTGGACGATCCTCACGCGGTCACTGCCGTCGGGCCGAGCGCAACCCCCTCGAGGATCGCTTCGACGCGTTCGGCGCACCTGGCGTAGTCGTACTCGGCCGCGCGTTGCTGCCCGGCGGCGGCCATGCGCTGTCGTTCGCCCTCGTCGGCTGCAAGTTCACGTATCGCGCGCTCCCATGCGGCGACGTCTCCCACCGGTACGAACCGGGCGACGGCGTCGCCGGTCTCGCGCAACGCCGGGATGTCGGAGGCGATGACCGCGGCGCCGCGCAGCGCAGCCTCGAGCAAAGGCAGTCCGAAGCCCTCGTAGCGAGAGGGGACGAGGACGAGCGTTGCGTGCGCATAGAGCCACTCGAGTTTGTCGGGGGCGACGGGACCGAGCGCGGTGACTGCGAGCCCACTCGCGGAGAGTTCCCCGAGCGAAAACCGGCTGGGCGCGTTGGCTCCTGCGCCCACGAGTGCGAGCGGAGGCTGCCCTGCGAACCGCCGCCACACGGCGGCCAGCGTGTCGTGCCCCTTGTGGACGCGGTTTGTCCCCACGACCAGGGCGAACGGCGGTTCCGGCGCACGCGATGGCCGGCGACCTCCCGCGGCAGGCGACGCGAGGCCCAGCGGCACCATGTGCAGGCGCTCCGCGGGAATGGACGTGTGGCGGAGAATCTCCTCGCGGCTGAACCGGCTGCTCGTCACGACCGCCGCAGCCCGCACCGCACGCCCCAGGGCCCAACCGAACACCCAGCGGCGAGGCGTGCTCAGACCACCCTTGGGGAGCAGCGCCAGCACGTCGTGCAACGTGAGAACGCACGGCACGCGTGTCCGTTCCGGGTTGAGCCAGAACGGGCTGAAGAACGCATCCACGCCGGAACGCTCGAGCCACGATCCGGTGGCGTGCGCCGTCTGCCAGGACAACGCCGGCACCGACAGCTCGTGCCAGCGCACGCGCGGGTGGGCCCGCAGCGACTCGACCGGGAACCGCGAGTTCGTCGCGCGCGGATCCCAGAGGAATGCGATCTCGTCGAATCGTCCGCGCTCCGCCAGCGCACTCCCCAAGGCCCACGCGTGCGAGCCGATGCCGGGGAAATGATCGGTGGCGTAGCGCAGGTCGTACGCAAGCCTCATGCAGGCTGCTCGTTCGCCCGGGCATCGTGGTGGCGGGCCACGCTCACGGCCAGCGCTGCGAGCACCCACACGAACGTGCGGAGGATGTAATCGTAGAAGAGATTGGCGACGAGGATCGCGACGACGGCCGACAGCAGCGCGATGCGCAACGCCCGCCCTTCGGCGTCCGACCTCGCTGGACGCGTCCCCGCCACCCGCCGCGTGATGTGCCACCACACCGCGCAGAACGCCACACCGCCGGGGATGCCCGACTCCGCGAAGTAGGTCATCGGCGCGCAGTGCGTCATCATCTTGCTGAAGAAGGCGTCGCGCTCGGGAGCGTAGTAGAGCCCGAAGTTCCCCAGCCCGGCGCCGAAGAGCGGGAACCGCGCGAGCAGTTCGAGCCCGTAGAGAAACACGTCCAGGTGCTGGCGGTTCGAGGAGTCATTGGTGTCGGCCGTGCCCGCGAATCGGGTCAACAGGAGCCCGGGGTCCGCCTGAACCAGCATCGCCACCCCGGCCATGGCGGCAAGGATGGCACCGACCGCGATCCACAGTCCGACGCGCCGCAGCAGGGTGGGCTGGTGCGCGAACACAACGCCGGCGCCCGCAAGCAACGCGACCACACCGCTGCGCGATTGGGTGAGCAGCATGCCCACGGCCATGATCGCGAGCGCGAGCGTCTCCAGGGCTGCGCGGAGTCGGCGCCCGATCGCGGCGTGGTGAAACCTCATCGCCAGCGTGGCGCTCATCGCGGCGGCCAGGAATCCTCCCAGTATGTTCGGGTCGTTGAACATCGAATTGGCGCGGAACACATCGCCGATCCGCCGTCGCACGGGCGCCCCAATACCCTGGTAGATGTCCGGGTTCGAAATGCCCTCGAGGACGTGGAGGCTGGTATCGAATCCGGCCACGAGGCCGATCATCTGGACGATCGCGAACGCGGCGTAGAGCGTGGCCACGACCTCCCAGAGCGTCACGGCGCGCCGCAGCTCTTCCCGCGATCGCAGCGTCGTCACCACGGTGAGGAACGTCACCAGCGCGACGAGATCCAGAACCACGCGTGCGAGCACCTTGGAGCCCGAGATCGCGTTCGGTAGCGACAGCAACCCGGTGAATGCCCAGACCAGGATCAGCAGGGTCGCGTGACGCTCGAGCGGCCACCTTGGCCGTGCCCACCACGCCCGCAGCGCCAGAGCGCATGCCACCATCAGCAGCAAGTATTCGGGGAAGAAGGTGAAGAACCCGAAGTAGGCGTTCACCTTCACGTTGCCCATCAGCACGATCAGCGCTGCGGCAAACGCGAACGGCCAGCGCGCCAGTGCCCACACGATGCCGGACGCGAGCAGAGCCAGCAGCGTGGGCAGCGGCGCGAGTGCCAGCGCCGCCGTGAGCAGCAGCACGAGGGCGCCGAGTGTCGCCTCCGGCCAGCCCGGCGCGGCAGCCCAGCGTCGCAGGCTCACCGCCGCCGACACGCCGTTCACCTCTCCACGACCGCCGGCTCGCGCAGCCGCGCGAGCCCCAACCCGGCGAGCAGCGCCAGGCCGAACGCGGCGCCACCGATGAGCGTGCGATGCGGCTGGCTCTTGTGCAGCGGCGGCCCGGCGCGATCCACGACCTCGACGCTGCCCATGGTCTTCAGCTCCAGCAATCGCGCGCGTTCGCGCTCCTCGGTGAGGACGAGCAGGATGCGCTCCTGGATCTTCGCGTTCCGCAGCAGCCGCGCGATTTCGGTGGTCGCGGCCGGGATGCGGGAGAGCTGGCGGTCGATCTGGTCGACCTCCTCCTGCAGCTGCTCGATGCGCGGGTTCGTCCCGGTGCTCACCTTCCGCAGCGTGCCCAGCTCGAGCTCGCGCTGCACCTTCTGCCCGAGCAGCTCGGCGGCGGCCGTGGAGGCCGCCTGCGACTCGGTGCCGAGCAGCGGCAGGCGGAACTTGGTCTGGTAGTCGCGCAGCGAGTCCTCGAGCGTGGTCAGCGCGCCCTCGGTCTCCGTGAGCCGCTGGTCCATGAACTCGCGCCGATGGCGCGCGCTGGTGTTGGTGTTGAGCCGCAGGAACTGGTCCAGCTCATCCGCGTAGGCATTCGCCAGGTCCGCGGCAAGCTGGCGGTCCTGCTCGGTGACCGAGACCTTGACGAAGCCCTCGTTCGTGAGCGAGATGCCGGTGTGGGCCTTCAGGCGCTTGCCGGCCTTCTCGACGTCCTTCTGCTTGTAGACCTTCTGCAGCTCGAAGCGGCGGACGAGCTGCTGGTTCAGGTGATCGCTGCGGAGCACGCCCAAGTAGACGTCGATCTCGCTCTGCGAGTCGATGCCCAGCGCGCGCGAGATCGCCATGCCGCCGGCTGCGCCCGACATCAGCCCGCCCAGGTCGGCCTGCGGATTCGGCGGCAGCATGACCGTGGCAGCCGTGAACTTGTTCGGTAGCAGCAGGCTCAGCAGGAACGCGGCAACGCCGACGGCGGCGGCCTGCGCGAGGACGCGCAGGCCGTGACGCCGGAAAAAGCCCGTGAGCTCGGGTGCGGGGGTGGACGGCACGGCGTGCACTCGGCGCCTCAGTTCCGGAACGCGATCGCCACGGTCGCGAGCTGGGCCATGATCAGGATGCTGTCGCGGATGTACGGCCACGCCGGGTTGTCCGCGCGCTCCGGCACCCACAGGAAATCGCCGGCCAGCGGCACGTCCGCCTCCTTCGCGGGCAGCGTCAGGCCGCTGCTCGCGCGCGTGATCCGCACCTGGCTCTTCGCGGCACGCGCGGTGACGCCGCCGCACTGCTTGACGTAGTACGACCACGGCTCGCCGGGCTTCAGGTCCACGACGCCCGGTCGCAGCACCTGTCCGTCCACGCGCACCGAACGCACCGTGCGCGAGACCACGACGCGGTCGCCGTTGATGAGCAACGGATCGTTCCCGGCGCTGGACTTCGAGCGCCGGAGGTCGACGCGGAAGTCGGGCGCCAGCCCCGCGAGCCGGGTCTGGAACGTGGCGTACTCGGACGAGGTCATCTCGCTGCGCGACAGCCGCGACAGGCGATCGAGCTCGATGTCGCTCGACTGGGCGGGCCGGGCGCGGAACAGCAGCACCGAGGCGCTGTCCGCATCGGGGAGCAACCCGCCCGCGTTCGCGAGCAGCTGCGAGAGCCGCGTGACGCCCGAGCGCACGGGATAGCTCCCGGTCACGGCCACGCGACCCTCGACGGTGACGCGGTCCGACTGGTGGTAGTCCGGCTTCGTGAACACGTGCAGCTCGTCGCCATCCTGGAGCGGCGTGCCGAGCCCTAAGGCCGACGGATCGGTGAGCGAGACCCACAGGCTCTCGCGCTGCGCGGTCTGCCAGCGGACCAGCAGCGCGCGATCGGGCAGCGCATCGCGCTGCAGGCCGCCCGCCAGGTCGAGCAGCGTGCTCAGGCTGTCGGCGAGGCCCAGCTCGTAGCGACCCTGGCGGCCGACGCCGCCCCAGGCGGCGATGTACTGGCTCGCCACGGGCACGTGGATCACGTCGCCGTCCGCGAGCGAGTGGTCGTCGCCGATCATGCCCGCGAGCCGGAACCGTTCGATGTCGGCGATCCATCGCGAGCCATCGCGCGATTTCACCTCGATCCGCCGGCGCGACGACGAGGGCATGAGCAGGGAGTCGGGCAACACGTCGGCGAGCCGGTTCGTGGCGTTCGCGACGTGCGGACCGGTGAACCTGAGCTCGCCGGTCAGGTAGACACGGAACATGCGCGGCGAGATGAGCTGGAACTCCACGCCCACGCCGCGCAAGGCGCCTTTGACTCGCGCGGTCACCTGCTGGCGCGCCTGACTGAGCGTGAGCCCGGCGACCCTCACCGTGCCCAGGTCCTGGAGGAACAGCGTGCCCTCGGGGGCGACGATCAGCGTCGTCTGCCGGGAGATGGGCCCGTACAGCGCCAACTGCAGCACGTCCCCGGGACCGAGCCGGTAGCGGTCGGGGTCCACGGCGCCCGCGAGCGGCACCGGTGCCAGCATGCGTGGCTCGCGCGCGTCATCCGACATGCGGGTCGTGGTCTGCGCTGCCAACGGGCGTACGAGCAACGCGAGCAGCATGCCCGCAAGCCACGCTCTCCGTGATCCGCCACTCAAAGTGCTCGTTCTCCCGCGATGCCCGCTCCGGAGCTCCCAACAGCCGGTTCAGAAACGATGCAGCATTCCGGCCGGGTGACGGCCTGTCAAGCCCCGGCCCCGCGAGCGCCGGATCGGCGAGCGTGTCGAGCCCGTCAGTGTTCTACCCGAGTTCTACCCGATGGCCGCTGCGTTTTGCACTGCACGCTGCAGAGTGCGGCGCACCCACGGCTCGTCGTGACAGCGAACGATGTTTTGTACGCCAAGTGCCGATGAACATGGACGTACGCTTGTATTGCCGGGACGGCTGGCCCGGTTCCAGATGACGGAGGCGGGTCCCCCCATGTCCGGCACACAAGGCGGTAGCGGCCCCCATCGCGGGGCTGGTGCGGCGCTGTCGTTCGCGCTGCTCGCGGCAGTGATCGGCGCGTCCGCGGTCAACTCGCAAGCGCACCTGCGCTCCGAAGCACAGAGTGCCGCTGCAGGTCTCCCTTCGCTCTCGATCGAAGACGTTCTGGTCGCGGAAGGTGACGTGGGCAGCCAGACGTGCATGTTCACGCTGCACCTCTCGGAGGCGGTCTCGGAGACGGTGACGGTGAACGTCGCCACATTCGACAGCACCGCGACCGCTGCGGACCTCGACTACGGATGGGTCAGCCATGAGGTCACGTTCGCGCCCGGGTCGACGGCCGAATCCCTGGCTGTCGTCGTGCTCGGGGATACGAAGTTCGAGAAGGACGAGTGCTTCAACGTCCGTCTGTCCGCGCCGGTGCATGCGGAGCTGCTCAATGCGGAGGCAACCGGGACCATCGTCAACGACGATCTGCCCGTGATCTCGGTCGCGGATACGTCCGTGGCCGAGGGCGACGCGGGAACTCATCCGCTGGCGTTCCGCGTCCGCCTCGATCAGCCGCTCGACGTGCCGGTCGAGTTCACCTACCAGATCCTCGACGGCACCGCCACGGCACTCGACCAGGACTACGTGCCGGTGTTCGGCGACACCGCGTTCGCACCCGGCCAGTACGAGGTCGAGATCGATGTCCCGGTGAACGGCGACACCGTTCTCGAGGGCAACGAGGCGTTCACGCTGCGGATCCGGTGGACGCAGTCGACCACCGTGGTCGAGCGGTGCGGAATCGGCACCATCCTGAACGACGAGCGCACCTCGTTCGAAGGGTTCGACCCCGCCGTTCCCAAGTACGCCGCCGGGACATTGCCGCCCGCGTGGGGAGATCTCGAAGGCGACGGCCGCCCCGACATGCTGCTCTACCTCGCCTCGGGCGGGACGTTCGTGGAGATGCCTGGCATCCGCAGTCAGCTGGGGACCGGTCTCTACCATGGCGCTGCGTGGTGCGACTACGACCGCGACGGCGACATGGACGTCGTGCTGATGCCCTACAACGAGACGAGCAGCCCCGACAACTTCGTCCACATGTTCGAGAACACGCCGAGCGGACTGCAGGACGTGGCGGCGACGCTCGGCATGGCCATCGTCGGTCGGGGCGAGACGCCGTCGTGGGGTGATTTCAACGCCGACGGCTGGCCCGATCTGTTCCTGCCGTTCTACGGCCACGTCACGCCGTTCCGGAGCTATTTCTATCTCAACCTCGGGAACGGCCAGTTCCACGAGTGTGCCGACAGCGCGGGCGTTTCCATGCCGCTCATTCCGGCCGGGCTGAGGCCCGAGGGTGTTGCCGTGGCGGACCTGAACGGCGACGGGACGCTCGACCTCTACTGCGCCAGCCATCTGTTCATGAACGACGGCACCGCTCACTTCACCGACGTGCGCGCCGCGGTGGGACTGCCGCAGGTGTTCGATGAGGGCGCCCAGTTCGTGGACTTCGACAACGATGGCGACCTCGACCTCTACCTGCGGACCTCGACGGGTCCAACGTTGTTCCGCAACACGAACGGCATGTTCACGAACGTCACGGCCATGCTCGGCATCGGACTCGTGGGCTGGGAGTACGGTGACCGCTGGGCGGATGTGGACAACGACGGCGACATGGACCTCGTCTACTTTCCGGTCGGCGCCTATGGCCACCTGGTCCTGAACCACGGCGACGGCACGTTCGCGGAGGACACGACGTTCGTCGGCGCGCTCAACGGCACGGACTTGAGCGCGTTCGCCGACATGGACGGTGACGGCGATCTCGACATCGCGGCCGGTGCCTGGAGCCGACGGTTCGCCCGCAACCACCTCGAGCTGAGCACAGGAGCCGCGACGTCGTTCCTGCGGGTGCGAGTCGAGGACGACGACGGCAAGAGGGTCGTGCACGGCGCCACCGTCCGCCTCCGCTCGCTCGACGATCCCCACCATCCGGTGCAGACGCGGATCGTGGACGGTGGATCGGGCTACCTCGGACAGGACGAGTACACGGTGACGTTCGGCGGCGTGGGCAGCGGCCGTTACGACCTCGAGGTCTCGTACCCGACCACGCCGGATGCGCCGAAAGTGGTCGGGCCCGCACAGAACCCGCTGCTCGGCGGGATCCGACCGGGCGGCGCCGGGCCGCAGCTGATCGTCGTCCGGCCCAACGCCGAAGTCACGATCGAGAATCGGGCTCCCGGCACCGCGGGCGCGACGCCGTGGCAATCGGCACCGCTGCTGGACCTGCGGCCGGCCTCGCCGAATCCCGCGCGATCGATGACGCGCCTCGACTTCTCGTCGCAGCCCGGCGACGTCTCGCTCACCATTCACGACCTCTCCGGCCGCAACGTGCGGACGCTCATCAAGGACGGGCGCGGCGCGGACGGCACGGGTGCCGTGTGGGATCTGCGCGATGACGAGGGACGCAACGTCCCCGCGGGGCTCTACCTCGCCCGGCTCGTGCGCAAGGATGGCCGCGCCAGCGTGCGTCGAGTGATCGTGCTGAGGTAGCCGCCGCTGTCTTGACGACGCCCGGTCCACCGCCTACGGTCGACCGTCGCATGAGCCTCAACATCGAACCGGCTCGATTGAATCGCGAACGCTCGGGACCGGCTGCGCTCTTCCTCGCCAGCTTCCGGTCCCGGCTCCGCCTCTACGCCGCCATCCTCGGCATCACGGTGGTCCTCGCCGCGGGGATCTCGCTCCTCGTGCCGACCTGGTACAAGGCGAAGAGCACGCTCCTGCCGCCGGACGAGACGAGCGACACGGGCTTCGGCACGTTCACCGGACTCCTGCAATCGAGCGCCCTCAGCACGCTGGGATTCAACACCACCTCGACGCCCTCGGACGTCTTCGCGGAGATCCTGGAGAGCCGCCGGTTGGGCGAAGCCGCGATCACCCGGTTCGACTTCACGAGGCTCTATCAGCGCAAGGGCATGGATCGGACGATCAAGGAGTTCCAGAAGCACCTGACCGTGGACGTGAACAAGGCAGGGTTGCTCACGGTGACGTTCGAGGACCATCAGGCCAAGCGCGCCGCCGACGTGACGAACTTTCTCGTCGACGAACTCGATCGCTTCAACGTCGAGACCTACAAGACGCGCGGCAAACGTCTGCGCATCTTTCTCGAGGGCCGCCTCGGCGAAGTGCAGGGGCAGCTCGTCACGGCCGAGCAGAAGCTCATGGCGTACGAGCGCGAGCACCGCATCATCTCGAGCTCCGAATCCGAGAAGGTGAGCGGCATGTCGGACATTCTCGTCCAGAAGTTCAACCTCGAGACGCAGCGCGCGTACGTTTCCAGCTATTCGTCGCCCGGCAACACCGAGCTTCACAGCATCGAGCGCCAGCTGAGTGCCTTGAACACGGAGATCGGCAAGCTGCCCGAGGTGAGGCTCGAGGGCGCGCGGCTCATGCTTGACGTCGAGGTTCAGCGCAAACTGGTCGTCCTGATGACCAGCCAGTACGAGAATGCCCGGATGCAGGAGACGCGAGACACGCCGACGGTGACGGTTCTCGACACCGCGACGCCGCCGGAGATCCGCGACCGTCCGAAACGCGCGTTCATCGTCGTTGGCGCGGCACTTGCCGCGCTGCTCGGCTGCGCCGCGTGGACGGCGGTGGGCCTCTCGCGCGAGCGGTGAGCACAGCCTTCGCGGTCGGCCCCGGCCGTCCGACCGGGGGCCATCTGCCGTGGGCGGCGATCCCGATCATCGCGGGCGCGTTGCTCGTCGGCCTCGCGCTCGGCGACCCCGCGCCGCTGTGGTGGATCCCGCTCGGCGCCGCCACGGTCGTCGGGGTGCTCGCCATGAGCATGCGCTGGCCGTACCCCAGCCTGCTCCTGCTGATCGGCTCATCGGTCTTGCTCGTCGTCGTCAGGGTCGTCGGCCTGCGCTCGGCGAACCTGATCGACGTGCTGCTGCCGCCGGTGCTGCTCGTGAGCGTTCTGGGTGGAGCTCGTCGCGCCGCGCACGCCGAGTCGGAAGCGGGCCCCGCGCACGACCGCCTGCACCGGGCCGAGCGCGGGCTCTTCCGGTGGGTGCTCGTCTTCTATGGCATTGCGGCGCTGTCGCTCGTCCGGCTCGCACAACTCGCCGGGGTCGGCCCCGCGCTGGAATCGAGCCTCACCCTGATCCGTGCGTTCCAGGGGCTGAGCTTCTATGGACTTTGCATCTGGTGGCTGCGGGACCCGGTGCGCATCGAACGCGCGTGGCGCGCCATCTTCATCGCGGGCTCGGCGCTCGTGATCCTGAACATCGTCGGCGTCGCCGCATGGGGCGTGAAGCGCGCCGGGATGACGTTCTTCCTCAACAACTGGGATGCTCCGTTCGCCGATCCAAACGAGGCCGGCACGGCGAGCCTCATCGTGGGCACCGTGCTCATCATCCGCCACGCGACGCGGCCACAGGCCCGCAATCTCGTGCTCGGCGGCCTCATGGTGCTGATGCTTGGGCTCACGCAGTCGCGCTCGGCGATCCTCGCCTGGGCGACGTTCGGGCTCTTCACCCTGCGCTGGATCCGCCCCTCGAAGATCCTCGCGGGCGCGTTCGGAATCGCGATGATCCTGCCCCTTCTGCCGGCATCGTTCTGGATCCGCATGACCCGCAGCCTGGAAGTGGAGCGCGGCACGTTCGAGACGTATTCGATCCTGTTCCGGCTCTACACCTGGAAGTCGGCGTGGAGCGTTGTGCAGGACCACTGGCTGATCGGAGTCGGCTACCTCGGTTTCCACCATGTGAGCCGCGCGTACAATCAGTTCGGCGTCGTTCTCGGATCCCTCGAGAACTACTACTACGAAGTGCTCGTGAGCATGGGTGTCATCGGACTCGCGGTGCTCGGGGTGGTGCTCGTGAAGCTCTACCGACTCGGTCGAGAGGTCGGCCGCGTGGCGCCGGCGGGTTCGCTCGCGCACCACATGGCGCGCTACCACGCTCCTCTCATCACCGCACTGCTGGTCGCGAACCTGACCGGCGACAACTTCATGGGCCTCGTCGGTCTCGCCCAGCTCTCCATCTGGACCGCGGTGCTCGTGCGGAGCGGTCATGCGGCCGTGGCGGCGGACAGCCGCGCGTGACCCGGACGGTGCCGAAGACTGCGCTCGCGCGGAGTCTCTTCGGGCTCGCCTTCTTGCTCGCCTCAGCGCTGTTCGCGTGGGCGCTCACCCGACCGCTCGACTGGCTCCTCATGGTCGTCCCGGATGACGCCTTCTACTACCTCGGCATCGCACGCAACCTGGCGCGGTCAGGTCTCTCGAGTTTCGACGGCGTGCACCTCACGAATGGCTATCACCCGGGCTGGATGGCGATTGCGGCGTTGACGGCCGCCTGCTTCCGCGAGCCCTTGGTCCAGCTCCGCGCGTTGCTCGCATCCGCGTTCCTCTTCCATATCGCGGCGAGCGTGATCATCGTCCTTGCCGCACGCAGGTTCACCTCGGAAACACGGGCTTGGGTCGCCGGCGCGCTGTGGCTCCTGAGCGTCCTGCCCTTCCGACTGGCGCTCCAGGGCATGGAGGGGAGCTTCTACATCTTCGCGCTCGCGCTTGCATGGCTCCTCTACATGAGTCGCTTCTTCCGCAAGGAACGCCCTGCCCACCCGGATCTCGCCGTCTTCGGGCTCGCGCTCGCGCTCTGTGTCTGGGGACGAACGGAAGCCATGCTGCTGGCCATGCTCGTCATACCGATCGTGAGCCTGAGCCTTCGCCGCACGGGGTGGCTGCGGCCGCTCCTCGTCATGTCACTGGCGTTCGCGGCCGGCATCGCGCCGTGGGTCGCCTACTCACGCGTCGCGACGGGCTCATGGCTCCAACAGAGCGGCGCCATGAAGCTGTTGTGGGCCGCCGAGGCCCCGCCGGGGCTCGCCCTTCGGCTCTGGCACGGCGTGC
>DATNFC010000354.1:0-5581 GCA_035606545.1 Candidatus Methylomirabilota bacterium | reverse complement strand
CTGAAGGTAGGCGTTGATGCGCTTGACGAGCGTGAGCGGCGAAGCCGGCGTGCCGAACACCGTGCTGTCCGCGGGCAGCGACTTCGTGACGCCGCTCTGGCCGCCGACCTGGACGCCGCGCCCCAGCTTCACGTGGCCGATGATGCCGGACTGGCCGCCGATCGTGACGTAGTCCTCGAGCTCGGTGCTGCCCGAGATGCCGACCTGCGCGACGATGATGCAGTGGCGGCCGACGATGACGTTGTGGCCGATCTGCACCAGGTTGTCGATCTTCGTGCCGTCGCCGATGCGCGTGCTGTCGGTGGTGGCGCGGTCGATCGTGGTGTTCGCGCCGACCTCGACGTCGTTGCCGATGACCACGTTCCCGACCTGCGGCACCTTGTGGTAGCGGCCGGCGTCGAACGCGAAGCCAAAGCCGTCGGCGCCGATTACGGCGCCGGCGTGGATGATGCAGCGGTCGCCGATCACGCACTCCTCGCGCAGCACGACGCGCGGGTAGAACAGGCTGCCCTCGCCGACCGAAGCCTGCACGCCGACGTAGCAGCCGGCCATGAGCACGGTCTTGGCACCGATCACCGCGCCCGGCTCGATGGTGCAGAGCGGTCCGATCGATGCACCCTCGCCGATCTTCGCCGCGGGCGAGACCACCGCGGTCGGGTGCACGCCCGGCAGCGGCTGGTAGAGCTCGGGACGGAACAGCCGCACCGCCTTCTGGAACGCCAGGTACGGATGGTCGACCTGGAGCAGCGGCACGACCGCGTGCCGCGGCGCACGGTCGCAGATGACGGCCGACGCGCGCGTCTCGCCGAGGTAGCCTTCGTAGCGCGAGTTGGCGAGGAACGTGACGTCCCCCGGCAGCGCCTCGCGGATCCCGGCGACGCCGCGGATGACGATCGACTCGTCGCCGACCACGTGGCCTCCGAGCTCGACGGCCAGCTCGGCCAGCGTGCGGGTGCTCATGCGACCCTCCTCGTTGGTGAACCGCTCAGCGCGGGGCGGTGCCGGCGGCGGCCGAGTTCAGCTCCGCCAGCACGTCGTTCGTCAGGTCGAGCGTCTTGTCGGCGTAGACCACGAACCCGCCGGTGACGTCGAGCACGAGATCCAGGCCTTTCTGGCCGGCCACCTTCTCGACGGCCCGGCGCACCAGGCCCACGATCTCGTCGGTCGCACGCGCATTCTCCTGCGCCGCGCGCCCGTCCTGACCCCACACGTCCTGCACGAACTTCTCGTAATCGCTGATCGCCTTCTGCAGCGACGAGTCCAGCTCCTGGCGCTTGAGCGCCGAGAGCACCGGGCTCTGGTCCTTCACCTGCTTGCGCAGGTTGTCGACGGCCTTCTCCTTCTCCGCGGCCTCGTCGCGCCAGCCCTGCACCTGGCGGTCGAACCGCTGCTGCGCCTCCTGCGCGTCCTTGAACTCGACCCAGATGCGGGCCGAGTCGATGTAGCCCATGCGCACGTCCGCGCGCGCGGGGACCACGGCACACGCGGCGAGCAGCAGCGTGCCGAGCCCATGGCGCGCAACGCGCGCCCACCGCGACCCGTGGCGCAATCTCGGCTCCACTCCTTAGAAGTTCACGTTGCCGAGCAGGAAATGCCCGGCCCATCGCGGACGATCGTCGCGATGGAACCCGTAACCGTAGTCGAACCCGATGTTGCCGAGCAGCGGGATCTCCATGCGGAAGCCGATGCCCGCGCCCACCTTCAGCTCCCTCGGATTGATCTCGCTGCGCAGGTCCCAGACGTTCCCGGCGTCGAAGAAAAGCAGACCGTGCAGCGGGTGCGCAATCGGGAACTGCTGCTCCATGGTGAACAGGCCGAGATAACGTCCGCCCGGGTAACGGATTCGCGACACGCGCGTGATCGCGTTCGTGTTCCCGGTCGTCGAGTCGTAGGCCACGCCGATGACCGAGGTCTCGTAGTGGACGAACTTCTCGGGCACGATCTGGTAGTCGTCGTAGCCACGCAGCGGGTCGATGGTGTTGCCGCCGCCGAGTCGGAAGCGCACGTTGTCCGGCAACGTGCCGCCGATCCACGGCCAGGTGTTCACCGTGCCCAGGCGCAGCCGCAGCATGGTCGTGACCGGCTTGATGATCGACGGCAGGTAGGCCCGGCCCTCGGTGCGCCAGATCAGGTAGTTCAGGTCGCCGCCAAACGGGCCGCCGGTGAACTGCCCGTTCACGCTCAGGCGCGTGCCCTTCGTGGGATAGAACGGGTTGTTGGTGCTGTTCCGGAGCACCGTGCCCTCGAGCGTGCTCGAGAGCTGCGGCACGTCGACCTTGACGCCGTTGAGCGTGATGCCCTGGCGCACGTTCGTGAACAGCACGCGCTCGATCGTGTACGACATCGAGCCGTGCGAGTAGTCGGGCCACGGCAGCGGCCGGCCGATGCGGCCGGAGATGCCGCGCAACTGCTGGTCGTACTCGTCGAGGATGCGGCTGGTGTTGTACGCCGAGAACCCGAGCAGCGTCGGCGAGTCGTGGAACCACGGCTCGGTGAAGCTGACGCGGTAGTCCTGGCGCTTGCCACCGCGCTCGAGGTGCAGCGAGAGCTGCTGCCCGTTCCCGAGCACGTTGTTGTGGCCGATCTCGAGGAAGCCGGTGAGCCCGGCCTCGTTCGTGTAGCCGGCGCCGGCCGAGGCGGTGCCGACCTGCTTCTCCTCCACCTTGAACACGAGGTTCACGTCGGTGCTCTCGGCGGGCGTGAAGTCGGGCGTCACCTGGTTGAAGATGCCGAGGCGCATGACGTCGTCGCGCGCGCGCATGAGCGCCGAGCGGCGGAACAGGTCGCCCTCACGGATGTTGATCTCGCGGCGGATGACGTGCTCGCGCGTGCCCTTGTTGCCGGTGATGCTCAGCCGCTTGATGTGCGACGGCGACACCTCGTTGACGACGAACGTGATGTCCACGATCGAATCCTGGACCACGGTCTCGCGCGGCTCGATGCCGATGTAGAGGTAGCCCTGCTCCGCGTACTCGCCGTACGCGCCGGACAGCGCCCTCTGGATGCGCGTGACGCTGTAGGGCTGCGGCCCGGGATCGGGCTTCGGCCACTGGCGCATGAGCGCGCCGGTGGGCAGCACCTTGTTGCCCTCCCAGCGCACGGCGCCCTGCTGGTAGATGCGCCCCTCGTAGATCTTGACCACGAGCGTCAGGTCGCGCGGCAGCGCGCCCTGCTCGAGCGTCGCGTCCTCCACGCGCATGTCGCGGAAGCCGTGGTCGTGGTACCAGCCCTCGAGCTTCTCGCGGTCCTCGGCGAACTGCTCGTCCTTGATCTCGCCACCGCCGAGCATCCAGTGCTTCTTCGTCTTCATCGCCTTCCGCAGCTGGGACTCGCGGAACGCGCCCATGCCCTCGAAGCGGATCGCGGTGATGCGGACCTTCAGCCCTTCGTTGACCAGGAAACGCAGGCTGACGCGGTTCTGGTTCTCGAGCGTGTCCGCCTTGAACGTGATCTTGGCGCGCGAGAAGCCCTCGTCCTGGTAGTACTTGAGTAGCGAGTCCACCTGCGTCGCGGCCGTCGTCGTCGAGTACGGCTCGCCGGCCTTGAGGAACAGCTTCTTCTCGAGATCCGCGGCCTCGCGCTGCTTCTGGCCCTCGAACGTGATCTCGGCGATGCGCGGCCGCTCCGCGACCCGGATGATGATGTCGACCGTGTTGTCCTCCGCGTGGTCGACGCGGTCGATGTGGATGTCGGAGAACAGTCCGAGCGCAAACAGCTTCCGCTGGCCCCGACGGATGGCGTCGGCGGAGAACGTCTGCCCCGGGTTCACCTCGAACGTGCGCAGGATGCGCGTCTCGTCGGTGAACGAGTTCCCCTCCACCGAGATGCTCTTGATGCGCGGTGGCCCGGCGGGCGCTTCCGGCGCGCCACCCGGCGCCTCCTGCGCCGTGGCCACGCGCGCGATGGACACCGCCAGGCAGCCCAAAGCCAGGCTCACGGCGCACAGCGCGCGCCGGAACCCGTGGTTACGTCGGTTGGAATCGGGCAATCAGGGATCTCCTCGGGACCACGCCGGGTGGGCTCCACTCCCGCGGGAAGCGTCCATGCTACGACTCGCGAGCCGGGAGGCGTGACCGTACTGCGGGGAGTTCGGGCCGATGATGGACAAGCCGGTGCGGGTTGTCCAGCGGCGGACGGGGATGCGACGGGGGCATGTCCTCCTACCCCGAATCGTCGCGCGACGTTCCGCTCGTGACTCCGAAGATTGCGTACGAAAGGCACCGGACCCTCGCGGGTCCGGCGCCGTGTCACGTCCGTGTTCAGTGAATGCGAGTGGTACTCAGGCGCTCGGCACCGGCGGTACCGCCGCCGTGGTTCCGCTCGCCGCGGCGCCGCTGCTGCTCGTCGACGTCGCGCCGGTGGCGAAGTCCAGCTTGTCGTCCTTGCGCGAGACGCGCACGGTCGAGGCGGCCGGGATCTGCCCCTTGAGGATGAACTCCGCGAACGGATCCTCGAGCAGGCGCTGGATCGCGCGCTTCAGCGGCCGCGCGCCCAGCGACGGGTCGAAGCCCTTGTCGATCAGCAGCTCGACCGCATCGGCCGAGAGCTCGAGCGTGATGTCCTGCGTCTTCAGCCGCGCGCTGAACTGCCCGAGCAGGATGCCGACGATCTCCTTCATGTTCTCGCGCACCAGGCCGTGGAACACGATGACGTCGTCGATGCGGTTCAGGAACTCGGGGTTGAACGTGCGCTTGAGCTCGTCGTGCACCGTGGACTTGATGGCGCTGAACTGCTGCGCGCCGTCGCCCTGCTTGAACCCCAGCTTCTGGCCGCCGGAGATGATCTGCCGGCCGCCCAGGTTGCTGGTCATGATGATGACCGTGTTCTTGAAGTCCACCTTGCGCCGCGAGCTGTCGGTGAGCACGCCGTCGTCCAGGACCTGGAGCAGGACGTTGAACACGTCCGGGTGCGCCTTCTCGACCTCGTCGAGCAGCACGACCGAGTAGGGCTTGCGGCGCACCTTCTCGGTGAGCTGGCCGCCCTCCTCGTAGCCGACGTACCCGGGAGGGGCGCCGACGAGCCGCGACACCGAGAACTTCTCCATGTACTCGCTCATGTCGATGCGGATGAGCGCGTTCTCGTCGTCGAACAGGTACGTCGCCAGCGCGCGCGCCAGCTCGGTCTTGCCGACGCCCGTCGGGCCGAGGAAGATGAACGACCCGATCGGCCGCTTGGGATCGCGCAGCCCGACGCGGTTGCGCCGCACCGCGCGCGAAACCACCGAGACCGCCTCGTCCTGGCCGACGACGCGCTTCTTGAGCTCGTCCTCCATCCTCAGCAGCTTCTGGCTCTCCTCGGCCGCGAGTTTCACCACCGGGATGCCGGTCATGATCGAGAGCACCGCGGCGATCAGGTCCTCGTCCACCTGCACGCTCTGGTCGCGCTTGCTCTCCGACCACGACTTCTTCAGGTCGTTGCGGCGCGAGCGCAGGTCCTTCTCCTTGTCGCGCAGGCGCGCCGCCTTCTCGTACTCCTGGCCGCGGATCGCCGCCTCCTTCTCCTTCACCACCTCCTCGAGCTTCTTCTCGAGGTCGTGGATCTCGGACGGCACCGTGCTCACCGAGAGCCGCGCCCGCGCGCA
>DATNFC010000353.1:0-3484 GCA_035606545.1 Candidatus Methylomirabilota bacterium | reverse complement strand
CAGGTCATGCGCTCGTTGGGCACCAGGTCCGAGACGCCTGGCGTGAAGACCTGGTGGGTGCCGGGGACATGCACCCGTAGCCGGCAGCCCTCGCGGCTCGTTCCTTCGATGCGCGTCACGGTCGAGTTCCAGCGCGGGAACCCCGGTGCATCCGTCAGCAGGGCCCACACGCGTGCCGCACGAGCATGTACCGTGACCTCGACGCGGCAGGACAGTGAGAACGCTCCGCGCGTCTGCGTGATGCCCATGTCCGTCACTTCGCCTCCTCGCGCGGCCGATGGTCTGCATGTCGACTGAGCAGCTGCCGTCGGCCCCGGAGTGCGAAGCGGAGTCTACGCCCGCGTCGGAACGCGGTGCCCACCCATTGGGCGCGCCGGGCACGGCTCTCTCGGCGTTCGGCTGTATGATTTCAAGTCATGGTCAGGTCACCGCGCCCACCGAGTGCGCGCCGTCAGGGAACGCCCGCAGCGCTGGACGCGGGGCTCGCGCTCGCGTGCGCTGCGATGGCGCTGTGGACGCAGCGGCGGGCGTTGGGCGTCTATTTCCATCCCGATGACCTGATCTCGCTGGAATGGACGCGCGGCATCCTCCCCTCGCCCGACTTCGGCCTGTGGCGATTGCTCTCCGGGAAGGCGTATTTCGCCGCGGCGCTGGGCGTCTTCGGCACGGACCCGTTTCCGTATCACGTGCTCAACGTGCTCGTTCACATGGGGAACGTCGTCCTCCTCTACGCGATCGCTCGCCGCTGGGGGGCGTCCAGCCCTGCGGCGACGCTCGGCGCGGGGCTCTTCGGCACGGCACGCCCGGCGTTCAGCGTGCTCCAGCAGGCCGTGGGCATCGGCGAGCTGCTGGCGTGCGGCCTCACCATGGGCGCGTTCCTGGCGTGCGAGCGGCGCACGCTCGCGTGGCGGATGGCCGGCGCCCTGCTCTTCGGCGCGGCGCTGCTCTCCAAGGAAGCCGTGCTCGTGCTCCCGCTCGTGCTCGTCCTGCCGCGCGAGGCCACCGGCTGGATGCAGCCTGCGGCATGGCGCGAGCGGCTGCGCGTGGCGGCCCCACTCCTCACCACGTGCCTCGTGGCCGCGCTCGTGCTCGTGATCGGCAACCTGCGCGATCGCGCGTTCGGTGGCGAGGCCTATGCCATGGCATTCGGTTCGGGCGTCTTCCACAACCTGATGACCTACGTGTCCTGGGCGTTCGACGTCCGCAACCCGTTCTTCGACGACCCCGGAGGCATCTCGTTCACCGCCTGGCGCGTGGGCCTGCCGGTTCTCGCGATCCTGCTCGCGCTGGCGTGGTTCACCCGCCGCCGCACGCTGCTGCCGGCGATCGGGCTCGCCTGGGCCGCGCTCGCGATCGCGCCCGTGCTGCCGCTCACGCACCACACCTACGCCACCTACCTCTACACGCCGCTCGCGGGCCTGGCGCTCGCTCTCGGATCCGGTCTCATGCCGCTGGCCGGCGCGTCGCGCCCGGAGCGCAGCGAGCGGCCCGTGCGCGAACGCGAGCGCCCGACCGGCGGGCGCGCGCCCGTCCCCGTCGCCGCCTGGGCGACGATCGTCGTGCTGCTCGTCGCCTCCGCCATCGCCAGCGACCGGCTGCTCGGCGAGCGCGTGGGCCGGCGCGTCGAGAGCATCGACCTGCCGTTCGACCGGCAGCTCCGAAAGAGCGAGATGGTCCGCCGCGCCACTTTGGGATTGCGACGCACGGGCGCGCCGCGCCGCATCGTGCTCTACATGCCGCCGGAGGCGTCCAATCGGCTAGATCAGCTCACGGGCCGCGTCTACGCCGACACGACGCTCGAGCTGAGCCAGATGCTCATGGTCCGCGTGCTCGACGAGGGTCGCGCGCTGCGCGCTTTGATCCCGGGGCTCGATTCGGTGGCATTCGTCCGCCGATGGACGTCGGAGTACGCCGACTTCGACCTGTGCGCGAACTCGCCGGCGGGCGATATCGTCGACTTCGGGCAGGGGCCCGACGCGCATCTTCGGCTCGGTCAGCTCCTGATCCGGAGCGGCAAGAGCCTGTTCGCAGAGGACCTGCTGGGCGCGGCGTGCGCCGCCTACCCGCAGGATCCACGGCTGCGCCAGATGCTGGAAGCGGCGCAGGCCATGGAGGCGCGGCGCTGAACCCCATCGAAGCCCGTTCCACCCCTTTCCGCTTCGCGGCCGTCCAATCATGCGATGCGCTCGCTGCTCCTTGCACGCCTGCTGACCGTGCTCGTCGGTTCCCTGATCGCCATCGGGGACGCCGCGGCGTACACCAAGTTCAAGCCCAAGCCCGTGCGGGCCGCACTCGAACGCCGCTACGAGGAGATGAGGCACGCCTACTTCACCGGCGACTCCTCGGCCGTCCTCGCCACGCGATTGCCCGGTGGCTTCAGCATCACGCCGGCGGGCGACACGCTCGGTTACGAAGCGATCCGCGGCTACATCCGGGCGTCGTTCGAGCAGGTCCAGAGCACGCTCGCCCTGGACTGGGAGCTCGGGGTCATCGACGTGCAGGGCGACACGGCGGCGGTCGAGGTGGATCAACACTGGGTGCGCCGCCAGATGAAGGGCGGAGCGCTTCGCAACGTGGATACGCGGGCGAACCAGCGCGAGACCTGGATCCGGAAGGGGGACCAGTGGTTCGTGTGGCGCGTCGACCACGTCCACCCGGGCGTGTGGCGCGTGGACGGCAAGCGGATCGATCCCTCCCGACCGTACGATCCCGATGCGCCGGAGTATCGACCGCAGTAACGAGCAGGTCGCCTACTCCGCGAGGATCCCGATGCTTCGCAACCAGCTCTCCACCAGCTCGGGCCAGCGCGTGACCGGATCCTGCGTGCGCCGCAGCCCGAATGCGTGTCCACCTTTTCCGTACAGGTGCAGCTCCACCGGGACCCGCGCCTTCTTCAGCGCGATGTAGTAGACGAGCGAGTTCTCGACCGGGTCGACCGGGTCCGTCACCGCCTGCAGCAGGAACGTCGCGGGCGTGCGACCGGAGACCGGCAGCGTCGAGTTCAGCTCGAACTCGTGTGTCGTGTGCTCCCGCATGTGCCCGGGATAGATCGCCACCGCGAAGTCGGGCCGACAGCTCACCGTGTCCGTCGCGTCCACGGCCGGATACGCGCGCCGGTCGAAATGCGTGCTCACGTTCGCCACGAGATGTCCGCCGGCCGAGAAGCCGAGGACGCCGATCTTGTGCGGATCGACATGCAGGTCCCGGGCGCGGGCGCGCACCAGCCCCACGGTGCGCTGGGCGTCCGCCAGGGCCATCGGGGTCTTCGGATCCACGTGGTGCCGAACGTCCGCGTCCCAGTGCGGCCCGGAATCCGGCACGCGGTACTTGAGCAGGATCGCGGTGATCCCGCGGGCCACGAACCAGTCACAGATCTCCGTTCCCTCGAGATCGATCGCCAGTGTCTTGTAGCCGCCGCCCGGGAAGACGATCACCGCGACGCCCGTGTTCTTCGCCGCCGGCGAATAGACGGTCATCGTGGGCC
>DATNFC010000352.1:0-9069 GCA_035606545.1 Candidatus Methylomirabilota bacterium | reverse complement strand
GCACGCGCTCCGGCACTCGTTCGCGAGCCATCTGCTGGATGCCGGGGCAGACTTGCGGGCGATACAGGAGCTGTTGGGCCACAGCAGCCTGGCGAGCACGCAGGTCTACACGCACGTCTCGCGCGCGCGGCTCAAGCAGGCCTATGACCAGGCGCACCCACGGGCGTGAGCCCCGCCTGAGCCGCCGCACCGCGGTCGCGCTTCGCGTCTGGATGGCGCTCGCCGTGCGCACGGGCATGACGCTCGCGCTGCTCGCTGCCGCGAGCTGCGCGCGCAAGCAGATGCCGAGCGGCGGCCCCCCCGACACCGAGCCACCGCGCGTGCTCGAAGTGATGCCCGATTCGGGCGCCACCGGCGTCAGTCGTGCCACGCGGCCGACGGTCGAGTTCAGCGAGGGCATGGATCCGCGCTCGGCGAGCCTCGCGGTGGAGCTGGCACCCCGCGTCGAGATCAAGCAGCGCCGCTGGAGCGGGCGCAAGCTCACGCTCGTGCTCGCGGACTCCCTCGCGGCGGAGCAGACGTACACGCTGTTCGTGGGCGCCGACGCGCGCGACCGTCACGGCAATTCGCTCGTCGCGGGGCGCACGGTGCCGTTCACCACCGCCGCGCAGTTCCCACCGGGTGCCATCGAAGGGGAAGTGGTGGCCACCGGCTTCGGTGCACCGGGGACGTTCCTCTGGTGCTATCCCGAAGGACATTCGCCGGACAGCACGGCGCGCGACTTCGAGGCCGTCGGCCTCGCCGGCGACGGCGGGCGCTTCAGCGTCACCGGCTTGCACGTGCCGGGCCGCTACCGGCTGTGGGCGTTCGCTGACCTGAACCGCAATCATTCGTTCGAACCCGAGCAGGACCTGCTCGTGCCGGCCGATACCACGCTCGAGCTGACCGCGGCCCGCCCGCTCGCGAGCGGGCTCCGGCTGCGCGTGGTGAATCCGCGCGCGCCCGGGCACGTCAAAGGAACTGTGCTGGACTCGCTCAAGGACGAGCGCGGCACGCTGCGGCTGATCACCGTCTCGCTCCGCGACTCGACGCGGCGAGTGCTCTACGATGTGGACCCGTCGGGAGGGTTCGACTTCACGTGGGATCCAGGGACCTACAAGGTGCGGGCGTTCCGGGACCTGGATCGCAGCAAGAGCTGGAAGCGCGACGAGGAGCCGGCCAGCGAGGAGATCGAGGTGAAGGTGTCACCGGGCGGCGTGATCGAGTTACCGGCGTTCGTGCTGGTGCGGGCGCCGAAGCGGGCCGCGGGGCCGTGAGGGAGAGCATGCGCATCGCGTTCACGAAGATGCACGGCGCGGGAAACGACTTCGTGGTCATCGACCACCGCGATCGCTTCCTCCCGGCCGAACGCCGCGAACTGTTCGCGCGCCTGTGCGATCGCCGGCGCGGCATCGGCGCCGACGGCGTGCTGCTGCTCGAGCGCGACGACGCGCACGACTTTGCGATGCGCTACCACAACGCGGACGGCGGCGTGGCGGAGTTCTGCGGCAATGGCGCGCGCTGCATCGCGCGCTTCGCGCTGGCGCTGGGGCTGGGGCGCGACGGCGAGGTGACGTTCCGCACCGACGTCGGCGTGAAGCGCGCGCACGCCACCCCGGACGGCCGCATCGCCCTGTGGTTCGGGCCGGTGGAGGAGGGTGAGGCGG
Source organism: Candidatus Methylomirabilota bacterium (assembly GCA_035606545.1). Lineage (GTDB taxonomy): Bacteria > Eisenbacteria > RBG-16-71-46 > RBG-16-71-46 > RBG-16-71-46 > JAIOPA01. Next base: position 7,423 of record DATNFC010000352.1, on the reverse strand, counting down.
TGACCTTGGGCGCCGTGGGGCGCACGTTCGCCGGCCGCCGCGTGGTCACGGGCGTGCCGCACGTCGTCATCCCGGTGCCCCAACTCGACCGCGTGCCGCTCGCCGAGTGGGCGCCGCCGCTGCGCGCGCACGAGCGCCTGGGCGCGGCCGGTGCGAACATCGACTTCGTGTCGCGGCTGCCCGACGGCCGCGTCGCCATGCGCACGTGGGAGCGGGGCGTCGAGGCCGAGACGCTGGCATGCGGCAGCGGCGCCATGGCCACGGCGCTGTGGGCCGTGATCGAGGGCGCGTCGCCGCCGGTCACGGTGCGCACCGCGGGTGGCGATGATCTCGTGGTGGAGCTCGAGCGCGGGACGAACGGCCGTGAGGCCACACTCATCGGTCCCGCGGTGACGGTGTATACAGGGGAGTGGCCGGTGGCCTGACGGCCCCCGGATTCCCCGAGGGGAGGTTCGAATGTTCGAAGGCCTGTCGGTGGCGATGGTGACGCCGTTCACGAACGGCGCCGTGGATCGCGAGGCGACCGCACGCCTCGTCGACCACATGATCGAGGGCGGGGTGCAGGGGCTCGTGGTCTCGGGCTCGACCGGCGAGGCCGCGACGTGCACGGTGGAGGAGCGCCGCGAGCTGTGGGCGTTCGTGCGCGACCGCGCGAAGAAGCGCGCCTGGGTCGTGGCCGGCACCGGGACCAACTCGACCGCGGACTCGATCGCGCTCACGCGCATGGCCGAGGAGCTGGGGCTGGACGGCGCGATGATCGTGACGCCGTTCTACAACAAGCCCACGCCCAAGGGCCAGGCTGCGCACTTCACCGCGGTGGCGAAGAGCACGAAGCTGCCGCTCATCCTCTATAACGTGCCCGGTCGGACAGGGACGAACACCACGCCGGACGTGCTGGCGATGGTGCACGACCTGCCGAACGTGAAGGCGGTGAAGGAAGCCTCGGGCAACCTGGACCAGATGGCGCAGGTGAAGACGAAGACGAAGCTGACGCTGCTCTCGGGCGACGACTCGCTGACGCTGGCGTGCGTCGCGGTGGGCGGTGAGGGCATCGTTTCGGTGGTGGGCCAGGCGGCGCCCAAGCCGATGCGGACGATGATCGACCTCGCGCGCGCGGGGAAGATGGCCGACGCGCTGCAGGCGCACCAGAAGCTGATGCCGCTGTTCCGCGCCGCGTTCATCGAGTCGAACCCGGGGCCGATCAAGTACCTGCTCGCGCAGATGGGGCTGATCGCGAACGAGCTCCGGCTGCCGCTGGTGCCGATCGAGCCCGCGACGGAGAAGGCGGTGCTCGAGGCGGCCCGTGCCGTGGGCATCGCGCTCGGGAGTGGAGCCGCGGCCGGCGTCGGGGCCGCGGGGCGGAGCGCATGATGCGGCTCGTCCTCGTGGGGGCCGCGGGGCGGATGGGCCGGGCGGTCGAGGCCGTGGCCCTGGCCGCGGGCGACGTCGAGATCGCGGCGCGGGTCGACGAGCGCCCGGATCTCTCCGGCGGGAACGGGGTATGGAGTGCTGAAGCCGCCTCGGTGCTCGCGCGCGGCGACGTGGTCGTGGAATTCAGCAGTCCACGTGGGGCGCGCGAAGCGGCGGCGGCCTGCGTCGCCCGGGGGGCGGCGCTGGTGTCGGGCTCGACCGGGCTCTCGAGCGAGGACGAGGCGGCAATGCGGACTGCCTCACGGAAGATTGCAGTTTTCAGGGCCAGCAACTTCAGTCTCGGCGTGGCGGCCCTGCGTATCGCGCTGCAGGCAGCGCTGGAAGCGGTGCCGGCGACCTGGGACGTGGAGATCGTCGAGCGGCACCACCGGCTCAAGAAGGACAGTCCCTCGGGGACGGCGCTCGCACTTGCCGATGACATAGGGAAGGCGAGGTCGCTGCCGGGCTCGGCGCTCCGGCACGGCCGCCAGGGTGCTGCGGGTCCGAGGCCCGCTGCCGAGGTCGGCGTGCATGCGGTGCGCGGCGGCAGCTGGGTGGGCGATCACCTCGTGCTCCTCGCCGGGGAGGGTGAATGGCTGGAGTTGCGACACGTGGCGCAGGACCGGGCCGCGTTCGCCCATGGGGCGCTGGCGGCGGCGCGATTCGTGACAACCGCCGGGCCGGGCTGGTACACCATGGAGGACATGCTGCGCGCTCCGGGCCGCGCCGCCCGCTGAGAACCATCCCCGTCGGAGCCCGGATGCAGAAGCACACGCAAATGTTCCGCGGTCTCGTCACATGCTCGCTGCTGGCGCTGGTCGCGCTGGTCGCGCTGGCCGCGCCCGCGCGCGCGCAATCGTTCGGCAAGAACAAGGTGCAGTACGAGCAGCTCCAGTGGTCGGTCCTGGAGACGCCGCACCTCCGGCTGCACTTCTACGCCGAGGAGGAGAGCCTCGCCCGCGCGCTCTCCGCGTTCGCCGAGAGCGTCACCGTGGAGTACGACGCCCGCTTCCGCCTCGCGCCGAAGTCGAAGGTGCCGCTGCTGTTCTACTCCACGCACCACCTGTTCCAGCAGACGAACGCCGCGTCCGGGCAGATCGGCGAGTCGGTGGGCGGCCTCACCGAGCTGATCAAGGGCCGCGTGCTGATCCCGCACAACGGCTCGTGGGCGCGGCTGCGCTGGGTGACGCGGCACGAGCTCGCGCACTGGTACATGCTCAACAAGATCACCGCAGTGATGAAGCAGCACCATCGTTCGGTGAACTGGCTGCCGGACCTGTGGTTCACGGAAGGCTTCGCCGAGTACATGGGCACCACGTGGGACGCCGACGCCGAGGGCCTGCTCCGCGACATGGTGCTCTCGCGCATGGCGTATCCGCTCACGCAGAGCGAGCCCATCACCGGCTCGGTGGAGATGTACAAGGAGGGCCAGTCGTTCCTGCTCTGGCTCGCTGCGCGCTACGGCGACGCGCGCATCTTCGACCTGCTCGAGAACTGCTGGCGCGGCGAGGACTTCGCCACCGTGTTCCAGATCACGTTCGGCAGGAAGCTGGTCGACGCCGACAAGGAGTGGTTCGCGGGGCTCGAGAAGCGCTACTTCCCCGAGGTCGCCACCGCGACGCGCGCGCGCGAGGTGGCGCGCGGGTGGCCGCAGCAGAGCCGGTTCAACCTCGCCCCGCGTGCGCTGCCCCAGATCTCCAAGTCGGACACGGCGCTGCGCTACTGCTGGTTCGAGGTCGGCGAGGGCTCTGTGGACCTGATGATCAGCGAGCCGGTGCGCGACTCGCTCCGCCGCAACCGGCGCGTGCTGCGCGGCGGCGTGAGCGCCGCATTCGAGTCGTTCCATCTGTTCCAGAACCGTCCCGGCACGAGCGCCTCCGGTCTCATCGCGGTCACGGCGAAGCGCGGCGGGCGCGACGCGCTCTACCTGATCGATCCCGCGACCGACCGCGTGCTGCGCCGGCTCGAGTTCCCCGAGTTGGTCGTTCTCCACGACCCGGCGCTCGCGCCGGACGCGAACTCGGTGGTGTTCGCGGCCCAGGGCTACGACGGCCAGCAGGATCTCTATCGCGCGTCGTGGCCGACCGATTCGGTCCGCCTCGAGCGCCTGACGCACGACGCCTACGACGACATCGAGCCGGCGCTGTCGCCCGACGGCCAGTGGCTCGCCTGGGCCTCGGACCGTGGCGACCTCGCCGGGCGCTACTCGCTGTGGCGGATGTCCCTGGCCGGCGGCAAGCCCGAGATCGTGAGCCACCCGCCGGCCGGCGACGACCGCCAGCCCGCGTGGTCGCCCGACGGCCAGTGGCTCGCCTACCGCTCGACGCGCGGCGGCACGAGCGATCTGTGGGTGCGGCCGAGCGCGCCGTCGCACGAGGCGCGGCGCGTGACGCGGTTCCAGGGTGTGGTCACCGATCCCGACTGGCTGCCGCGCGGCAACGGGCTCCTGTTCACCGTCCAGGAGGGGGTGACGTTCCGCACCTGGTCGATGGCCGTGGTCCCGGATTCGCTCACGGTGGAGGCCGAGCCCGAGCCCACACGTTCGTCGCCGTTGCCCGCGGTCGCCGATGCCTCGACCGCGCGGCCCTACGAGCGCCGTCTCGGCTTCGACATGGTGCAGAACGGCGTCTCGTTCGCGCCCGGCTTCGGCGGCGCCGGCGCCGGCCAGCTCGCGCTCACCGACATGCTCGGCAACGAGCAGATCCTGATCACGCTCGCGAACGACTCCGACCAGTTCGGGAACTTCTGGGACGGCTGGGAGGGTGGCGTCACGTACCTGAACCAGTCGCGGCGGCTCTACTACGGCATCGGTCTCTACCGGTTGACGCGCCTCTACGACCCCGACTTCGACGTCGTGCGCCGCGAGAAGCGGCTCGGCCTCCTCGGCCTCGTGAGCTATCCGTTCAGCCCGTTCACGCGCGTCGAGGCCTCGGTGCAGGTGCAGCACGCCACGAATCACCTGCTGCGCAGCGGCTCGGCGCCCACCGTCGACCTGGTCTCCAACTTCGTGAGCTTCGTGCACGATGACTCGCGCTGGTGGTGGGACGGACCCACGGGTGGCTCGCGGCTGAACCTCACCGCCGGTTTCACGCGCGACATGTCGAGCGGGCTCGCCGATTATGCGACCGTGCTCGCCGAGGTGCGCCACTACCGCCAGCCGATCAAGCGCGTCGTGCTCGCGATGCGCGGCCAGGTGACGCAGAGCTTCGGCAACGACGCGCAGCGCGCGTTCGTCGGCGGCCCGAGCCGGCTGCACATCAACCAGCGCCAGGTGATCTATGGCCTGCGCATGGCGAACGCTCAGGCCGAGCTGCGCTTCCCGCTGCTGCGGAACCTCGTCGTCTCGGTGCCGTCGCCGTGGCAGATCCCGACGCTCCACGGCGCGTTCTTCGCCGACGCCGCTTGGGCAAGGGGCCAGCAGAACCTGGACCGCCTCGCCGACGGCGGCTTCGCGCTCTACCTGGGCGGCGGCGTGTACCCCGAGCTGCGCTGGAACTGGGTGTGGCGGAGCAACGACTTCCGCACGCTCACGTCACCCGAGCCGACGACGTACTTCACGATCGATTTCACGTTCTAGGTCGGCGTTCGTCGGCCCTTCTCGAGTGTGCCGCCGGAGCCTGCGGGCTCTGGGGGCCTTGCTTTGGGTCGACGGATAGCGAGTGACGCGAGCTGCGAGCGGGGTTGCAGTGATGGCATCGAGCCTGTCTGGTACGAGGGCTAGGTAAAGAAGTCGATTGAGGCCGGGCCCCGGATGCCGGACCCTTGTGCGCCGTGACCCTCGACACCCTGCGGAGGCTGGCCCTCCTCGCCGCGCTCCTCGCGCCCGTCCTGATGCCCGCGACCGTGCGCGCGTCCAGCATCATCGTCCCGGACGCCTCGCCGACGATCCAGGCGGCGCTGAACGCGCGGCCCGACACCGTGCTCGTGCGCGCCATCGTCTACGCGGAGTCGCCGACGATCTTCGCGCCGGTCGTGCTGAAAGGCATACCGGGAACGCTCCACCGCCCGGTGGTGACCGCGCTCAATATCGTTCCGACCTCGGGCGACGGAGGCACGATCAGGATCGACGAGCTGGACCCGACCGGACCGCTCACCATCCGCAACAACGGCGTGCGTGTGTCGATCGTCTACTTCCTGTCGCGGCTGTTCGGCGGGATCAACGACGTGTCCCCGTCGGCGACGACGACCGGGATCACGTTCCGGAATTGCCTCGTCGTGGGCGACGCGTCGCTCAAGGTCGACGGCGACCTCGTCTTCGACCGCTGCATCCTCGAAGACCACCTCACCGTTGGGGACGGGAAGTGCCGACTGGTCATGACCCACACGCAGTTCCAGGGCAAGGGCAAGGGCGCTGCGGTGAGCACCCGCGGGGGAGCTGACATCCTGAGCGCGTCGGTGACCGACGGCGTCGTGCGCGGTTACGAGTTTGGCTTCGCTCTCAGCGCGGTCAACAGCGTCGAGTTCGTGAACAACCAGGTTTCGGTGTGTACGGGGCGGGGCATCCAGGCCGTCGGCAACCTCGTCCGGGTCGAGCGGAACCAGGTCGATAGCTGCGGCACGTTCGGCATCGCCGCGACGGCCGCGGATTCACTGCTCGTCCTCGGGAACACCGTCTCGGCGTGTGAGGGCTTCGGCATGCTCGCCGAGATCGGCCAGCGCGGGCGCGTCGCGCAGAACGTCGTGAGCGAGAACGGGCTCGACGGGATCTGGCTCAACGCCGCTCACGTGACGGGCCTGCTCGAGGTGGTGAACAACACGAGCGCGTCGAATGGCGGGTCAGGGTTCCTGTCGAGGTGCCACGTCGGAGGGCGCTACGACTTCACCGGCAACATCGGCGCCGGGAACCAGGCTTTCGGGGTCCAGTGGGGTGTACCCGAAGTGACGCTCGTCCGCTGCAACGACTGGTTCGGGAACTCGCGCGGGCCGGTCCAGGGCCTGGCGCCATCGGCGGCGGACTTCGCGCTCGATCCGCAGTTCTGTGAGCAGTCCGCGGGCGACTTCCAGCTCTCCGCGAGCTCGCCGCTCCTGGACATGCCCCCGTGCGGGCTCGTGGGCGCGCTCGGCGCCGGCTGCGAGGCCACGACGGGCGTGTATCCTCCGGCGGGCACCGCGTTCCGGCTCGATCGCGTGGGGCCGATCCCCGCGAGCGGCCCGGTGCGGATCGAGTTCGAGCTGGCACGCGAGGCCGCGATCGAGCTCGAGATCTTCGACATCCAGGGCCGTCTCGTTGCGTCGCCCGCGCGCGGCGCGTGGCCGGCCGGGCGGCACGTCGTCGAGTGGTCGGGCATGGTCGCCGGCGCGCGAGCGGCGGGCGGCATCTACCTGGTGCGCTACCGCTATCCGGGCGGCGAGGACCGGCGGCGCCTCATCCGCACGCGCTGACGCTCGCGGCCGCCGGCTACGGCCCCGGATCCAGCCGGATCCCGAACGGATCCCCGAGCCCGGGCACCGAGGCGAGCCGCTGCCCGGTCGGCGACAGCCGGAACGCGCGCGCCGAGCCGCGCGCCACGACCCACGCCTCGCCGCTCGCGAGGTCCACGGTCACGTCCCACGGGTTGCCGAGCCCGCCGACGCGGAAGCGCTCGGCGCGCGTGTCCATGTCGATCGCCACGAGCACGTCGGCGTCCACGTCGCAGATCCACGCCACGCGCCGCCGCCAGTCGAGCGCCACGCCCACCGGGGAGAGGAGCCGGAGCGAATCGCGCACGGTCACATCCGGCCTCACCCGCCACACCCAGCCGCTCGCGATCGATGTCACCCACGCCTCGCCGTTCGTGGAGTCCACCGCCGCGCGCGCGGGGGCCAGGAGCGCGCGCGCGCCGATCGGCAGCCCGTCACGCTGATAGCGCCGCACGCGGTTGCCGCCGAACTCGGTCACCCACACCGCGCCGCTCTCCGGATCGGTGGCGATCCCCGCCGGGTCGTCGAGCAGCGTGAGCGACGCCGGGAACGCCGTGGCGCCGCTCGGCAGGAAGTGGAACACCGCACCGGTGCGGTCGCATACCCACGCGCT
>DATNFC010000351.1:0-8412 GCA_035606545.1 Candidatus Methylomirabilota bacterium | reverse complement strand
GCAATCCTTCACCTTGCGGCCGGTGATGGATTCGAACGTGGGCGCGGCCCAGACGAGCCGGCCCCAGGCATCGGTGCTGAACACCAGGTCGGGGGTGGCCTCGAGCACCTCGCGCAGCCCGATCGTGGGCGTGAACGGCGGCGGCCCGGAGCGGTGGGATCGAATGCGGTCGTTCATCGTTCCTCGCAAGCTCATGGACTCCGGGACGCACGAGCGAAGCCCGCATCCGGAGGGAAGTCTTCGTCCGGAGGTATCGACTTGGCGGACGCGCCGCTTGAGTACTGACCCGCGTCTCTCACCACCCCGGGGCGCTGGCGCGGGCGAGCCGGCCTCCACTACCGTGCGGGCGCCCATGACCCCACCGAGTTCGACCACGGATCAGCCCCCGGAGCCGCCGGCGCCCGGCGACGGGACGACCGCGCCGGAGCCCGCCGAGCGCTACCGCCCGCCCGGCAGCCGGGCCGGCGCGCTGACGCTCTCCGAGGTGGTCTCGACCTGGATGCCGCTCGCCGGCAGCTGGGTCCTGATGGGCCTGGAACTCCCGCTCGTGAGCGCCGCGATGGCGCGCATGCCCCACGCCACGGTGAGCCTCGCCGCATACGGCGGCGTCGTGTTCCCGCTGGCACTCCTGATCGAGTCGCCGATCCTCATGCTGCTCACCGCGTCGACCGCGGTGTCGCGCGACCGCCGCTCCTATCTCGTGGTGCGCCGGTTCATGTTCGTGGCCGCGGGACTCCTCACCGTGATCCACGCCGCACTCGCGTTCACGCCCGCGTTCGACTGGGTCGCGGGCGCCGTGATCGGCGTGCCGGAGCCGGTGCGCGAGCCGGCGCGCTTGGGCCTGCGCATCATGCTGCCGTGGACGCTGTCGATCGCCTATCGCCGCACGCAGCAGGGCGTGCTGATCCGCTTCGGCCGCGCGCGCGCCGTCACCTGGGGCACGCTCGTTCGGCTCGTGACGCTCGTGACGTTGCTCGGCGCGGGACTCGCGATCGGATCGTTCCCGGCGATCGCGGTGGGCACGTGCGCGGTGGCGAGCGCCGTCGTGGCCGAGGCCGTCTTTGCCGGGCTCGCCGTGCGCCCCGTGCTGCGCGGCCCGCTCGTCGCGGACGCGGATCCCGAAGCGGCCGCACCCTCCGCGCCGCCATTGACCATGGCACGGTTCATCCACTTCTATACGCCGCTCTCGCTCACGCCGCTCTTGAACTTCATCGCCATGCCGCTCTCGGCTGCCGCCATGAGCCGCATGCCGAACGCGCTCGAATCGCTCGCCACCTGGCCGGTGCTCTCGGGCAGCACGTTCACGGTGCGGAGCCTGGGCTTCGCCTACAACGAGGTTGTGGTCTCGCTCATGGACCGCGGCCGGCCGGTGCCGGCGCTGCGCCGATTCGCGTGGGGCCTGAGCGTGTTCGTGGTGCTGGTGCTGCTGCTCGGGGCGGCGACGCCGCTCGGTGGCCTGTGGTTCGAGCGCGGCTCGGCGCTGCCGAGCGGGCTGGCGCTGATGGCGCGACAGTCGCTGTGGCTCCTGGTGCCGATGGGTGCGGTGAGCGTGTGGCAGAGCTATCACCAGGGCATGCTCGTACACGCTCACCGCACGCGCGCGATCACCGAGTCGATGCTGGTACTGCTCGTCGCGCACGTCACCGTGCTCGGTGTCGGCGTCGCGTGGCAGTCGCTCCCGGGACTCGTGTTCGCAGCGCTCGGCCTCACCGCCGGCGGCCTCGCTCAGATTGCGTGGCTCGCGCGGCGCTCGCACCCGCTGCGCCACCCCACGACCCCCGCCTGAGGCGCGGTCCGCGCCGGACCGGCCGGAAGGGCGAAGAGCGCGGGTCCTGACCACCCCCCGGCCGGGCTTTGGCCGGCGCCACGCCGCGCCCTGACCGCGCCGTCGCGACCTCCGATCGCAATTCCGCAACGACTTGCGCACGGGGGATGTCAAGGCACGCGAGATGCAGAGTCCTCCTCCGGCAGCATTCCACCGTGGGCGGTGGCACCCGCCCCCGGCAGGAACCTCACGGAGGAGGTCGCTGATGACGTTCGTGAGCCTGTCGTTGATCACGAGTTGGATGGTGCTGGTGGTGTTGGGGGTCACGGTGTTCGGTCTCGTACACCTGCTCCTGCTTGGCGCGGGAGCGATCGTGTTCATGACCGGGAATCACGGACGGTTCCGCATGCGGACCACCCATCAGGCTCGCGCGACAACGGACGTCATCGCGAGAAGCTGAACGCCACGGATGGTCGAGGCGCGGGAGGCTCCCCTCCCGCGCCTTCGTTCTCGTGCCCGTCTATACTGCGCCGCCATGTCCACCTTGCACGGGCCGGGGTCCGCGCTCGGCCGCTATCGCATCGTCGAGAGGCTCGGCGAGGGCGGCATGGGAAGCGTCTATCGCGCCACCGATCCGCGTCTCGAGCGCGACGTGGCACTGAAGGTCCTCCACCCCGACCCCGACATGGCCCGCGGCGAGGAGCGCCGCCGGCAGCTGCGGCTCGAGGCACGCGCCCTGTCGCGCCTCCTCCACCCCAACATCGCGACGCTGTTCGACCTCGACTCGGACGACGGCATCGACTTCCTGGTACTCGAGTACGTGCCCGGGAACACGCTCGCGTGGCTGCTCGAGTCCGGACCGCTGCCCGAGGCGCGGGCGCGCGCGATCGCGCTCGAGATGGCGGAAGCGCTCGAAGCCGCGCACGAGCACGGCGTGATCCACCGCGACTTGAAGCCCGGCAACATCATCCTCAACCCGCGCGGGCGGGCGAAGGTGCTGGACTTCGGCCTCGCCCGCTTCCAGGGCTCGTCGGCCGCTTCGGTCACGAGCCTCCGCAGCGAGCCCGCCGGTCACCTCGCGGGCACGCTGCCGTACATGTCGCCCGAGCAGATCCGCGGCGAGCGCACCGACGCGCGCACGGACGTGTGGTCGATGGGCGCGATCATGCACGAGATGTGCGCCGGCTCGCGGCCGTTCGCGGGCAGCGACTACAGCCAGCTCCTCTACCGCATCGTCAACGAGCCCACCCCGGCGCTGCGCACGCTCCGCCCCGCGGTGTCGGAGGCCTATGCGGCCATCGTCGCGCGCTGCCTGGAGAAGGATCCGGCGCGCCGTTACGCCGACGCCGCCGCGGTGCGCCGCGCGCTGCGCGGAGACGACTCCGTCGAGTCGCAGCTGCCGCTGGGCGCGGGCGCGTCCGGCGCCGCGCCCGCGCCCGAGCCCGGGGCACCCGCCGGAGGCGGGTCCGGCCGCATACGTTCGCTGGCGGTCCTGCCGCTCGCGAATCGCTCCGGCGACCCGGCACAGGAGTTCTTCGCGGACGGGATGACGGACGCGCTGATCGCCGACCTCGCCCAGATCGGCGCGCTGCGCGTGATCTCGCGCACGTCGGCCATGCGCTTCAAGGGCAGCGACCGGCCGCTGCCAGAGATCGCGCGCGAGCTGCGCGTGGACGGCGTCGTCGAGGGCTCGGCGCTGCTCGCGGGCGGCCGCGTGCGCATCACCGTGCAGCTGATCGAGGCGGCGAGCGACCGGAGCCTGTGGGCCAAGAGCTACGAGCGCGAGTTGACCGACATCCTCTCGCTCCAGAGTGAGGTGGCGCGCGCCATCGCCGACGAAGTGCGCGTGCAGGTGACGCCCGAGGAGCGCACGCGGCTCGAACCCAAGGGCCCGGTGAACCCGGCGGCGCACGTCGCCTACCTGAAGGGGCGCTTCCTCTGGAACCGCTGGAACACGGAATCGTTCCAACACAGCCTCGCGCGCTATCGCGAGGCGCTCGAAGCCGACCCCGGCTACGCGCTGGCGTGGGCCGGGCTCGCCGACAGCTACGCCACGTTGGGCAACACGAACGCCATGCCGCCCGCGGAGGCGTACGCGAAGGCGCGCGAGGCGGCCGAGCGCGGGCTCACACTCGATCCATCGCTCGCGGAGCTGCACGCCTCACTCGCTTACGTCCACCGGTTCCACGACTGGGACTGGGCGCGCGCCGAGCGCGGCTTCCTGCGCGCGCTCGAGCTGAACCCCGGCTACGCCACCGGCCGGCGCTGGTACGCCCAGTTCCTCTCCGGGCTCGGGCGGCACGCCGAATCGATCGCCGAGGCCGAGCGGGCGCTCGAGTTGGACCCGCTCTCGCTCGTCATCCACACCGCGGTGGGGGACGTCCTCTTCTACGCGCGGCGCTACGAACGCTCGGTGGCTTATTACCGCCGCTGCGTCGAGCTCGATCCCACGTTCGGCCCCGGCCACACCGACATGGCGCGCGCACTCGAACACCTCGGGCGGCACGACGAGGCGATCACCGAGTTCCTGATCGGCGTCGGGCACATGCCAGGAGCGGCGCTGCCCGCGTCGACCGGCCTCTCCACGCTGCTCGCCGCCGGGGGCCGGCACGAGGAGGCGTCGGTGATGCTCGCCCAGCTGATCGAGCGCTCGCGCTCGGCGTACGTGTCGCCCTACGGCATCGCGTCGGCATTGGCGGTCGCGGGCCACAACGGACGCGCACTCGACTGGCTCGAGCGCGCCTACGAGCAGCGCGACGGCACGCTGGTGTAGATCAAGGTGCACCCGCGCATGGACGGCCTCAGGGCCGAGCCGCGGTTCCGCGAGTTGCTGGCGAGGATGAAGCTGGACCACTGAGCGGGGCGGGCACGGCCGCTCTCGCGAACGTGAGCGACGCCCACGTGCTCTGCCAGTCCGCCTGGTCGCGCGCGGGGCAGCGCTCCATGTGTACCGTGCTCACGAGCCACTCGCCGCCTGCAAGCACCGGCACGCGAACGTGGCCCGACGAGTCCGTCCGGCCCTGCCAGGCCACGTTCACGGAATCGCGCGCGAAGACCGGCTGCGGCACGCCCGAAGTGAGCGCCGAGCGCCACGCTTTGACGAGCGCGCCGGCGATCGGACGGCCTTCAAGTAGTACTTGAAGTCGCAGTTCCGCGCCCACACCGGGCGCGCCGTCGGGCACCAGTTCGAGCGGCAGGCCCGCGGGCGCTGTCGCGCGAGTGGGGTCGTTTCCCGCGAGCCACGCCTTGGCGCAGCGGCGGTAGCGCTCGCGGCCCGGCCGCAGGCCACCCTCCGCGCGCCGCGCCGCGAGCGCGGCGTCCAGTCCCTCCGCCTTCAAGTAATACTCGAAGTCCGCCGCCGGCAGCTCGATCGGCAGGTAGCCCGACTCGAACGCCACCATCGCGCCGCCCTCGTCGCTCGGCGCGAACCGCGTCCACGTCATGTCACCCGGCGAGGCCGCGCGCGTGAGGTCGATCACCCTCGATGTCCGCAGCGTGAGGCGCACGGCGTGATCCGGCGACCACGGCTTGCGCTCGCCGCGGAATCCCGTGCCGGCGACGGCCGAGAGCTCGACCCCCTGCCCCTTCGTCGCGTCGTAGCGAGTGGGCTCGATCCAGAACTCGTGCGCGGCGGCGCCGTGAGCGAGCAGCAGGAGCGCCACCCGTGCGGCCATTCGGACGAGCGTGCGGTTCGGGGTCATGACCTCACTACGGAGCGCGAGCACGATCGGATGAGGCGCGCGAACGGCTCATCCGACGCGACGACTGCTTCGTAGTGGCCGTGTCGAGGGGAACGAACACGGTGCCCATTCCCCACGGCGCCACAACCTGCACGCGCACCGGCAGCGTCGAGCGCTCCCGCACCCCGGGAGCCAGAGAGGACCACTCCGATGAACCGTAGGACCCTTGCCGCGCTCGCGCTCGCGGCGCTCGCCGCGGCGGCATGGTTGCCGTCGGCGGCGCTCGCGTCGAGCCACAGCGAAGCGCCCGGCACGACGAAGGACCGGCTCGCCGACGACACCGATCTCTACGCCTGGGTGGCGGCAGACGCTCCCGACGCGGTCACGATCGTCGGCAACTGGGTGCCGCTGATCGAGCCCAACAGCGGCCCCAACTTCGCGGCGTTCGACGACAACGCCCATTACTACATCAACGTCGACAACGTCGGCGACTCGAAGAAGCACCTGCGCTTCGAGTTCACGTTCACGACCACGCGCCAGAACCCGAACACGTTCCTCTACAACACCGGCGTGGTGACGAGCCTGAACGACCCCGACCTGAACGTGCGCCAGAGCTGGACGCTCACCCGCGTCGACGTGGATGCGAACTCGGAGACCGTGATCGGCTCCGGCCAGGTGGCGCCGTACTTCGTGGGCCCGGTGTCGATGCCGGACTACAAGGCACTCGCCCAGTCGGCGATCCAGACGTTGGGCGACGGCACGAAGGTGTTCGTGGGGCCGCGTGACGATCCGTTCTTCGTCGACCTGGCCGCGGTGTTCGACCTCCTGAGCATCCGCCGCCTGCCGGGCAACAAGGGCAAGGGCGAGGATGGCGTCGGCGGCTTCAACGTCATGAGTGTCGTCATCCAGATCCCGAAGCAGCGGCTGACAAGGGACGGCACCGCCCCGGATCCCGCGCGCGCGAACCACATCATCGGCATCTGGGACACGGCCGAGCGGCTGAAGAACCAGGTCATCAATGGCGACGGCACGATCAGCGTCTCCGGCCCCGAGCAGCAGGTGTCGCGCCTCGGCATGCCGCTCGTGAACGAGATCGTGATCCCGCTCGGCAAGAAGGACCTGTTCAACGCCACCGAGCCCATGAACGACGTCGCGAACTTCGGCGCCTTCGTCGTCGATCCGGAGCCCGCGAAGCTCCTGAACGCGCTGTTCGGCATCAACGTGCCGCCGGCGCCGCGCAACGACATCGTCGCCGTGTTCGCGACCGGCGTGGCCGGATTGAACCAGCCGGCGAACGTCGCGCCGGGCGAGATGCTGCGGCTCAACATGAGCATCCCGCCGGCGCCGAAGCCGAGCCGGTTCGGCGTGCTCGCGGGCGACCTCGCCGGGTTCCCGAACGGCCGCCGGCTCGCCGATGACGTGGTGGACATCGAGCTGCGGGTCGTCGCGGGCGTGCTCGTGCCCGGCTTCGACGTGGCACCCAACAACCAGCTGGGTGACGGCGTCGACGCGAACGACCGGCCGTTCCTGCCCTACTTCCCCTACGTCGCGCCGCCGCAGAACCCGCGTGACCATGAACACCACGAGCGCAGCTACCTCGGGCACCGCCACGTCGGGGACGACGATGACCTCCAGGCTGCCCCCGACGAGTCCGCCGACGCCGCATCGCTGCTCGCGGCCGCCGGCTCGGCCCCGGCGCTGAGCCTGTCGTCCCGGAACCCGGGCCGTGGCGCGGTGCTCCAGTACTCGTTGCCCGGGAACGCGCGCGTCTCGCTCACGGTCTTCGACGCCCAGGGCCGCGTGGTGCGCACGCTGGTCGACCAGGACGCCGCCGCGGGGACGTTCCGCGCGACGTGGGACGGCCTGGGCGACTCCGGCCAGCCGGTCGCTCGCGGGCTGTTCTTCGCGCGGCTCACCGCCGGCGGCAAGGTCGTGGACACGAAGAAGCTGGTGCTGGAGTAGTCCCCCCGTTCTCTGGATCGTCCCGACGGCCGCCCGGAGCGCCGACGGGATGAGATCAGGGCCCGGTCCTTGCGGACCGGGCCCGAGAACGTTCGGTCTTGGTGGCGTTGGGTTCCCGTGAGGGAGCTCATCAAACGCCACAGCGTCCGAGTTCCCCTACGAGGACGCCACCTCCACCGAAGCCAAGCTGCGACTATCCAATGGATCACCTCCTTTTCGGGGCCACCACCTGCGGGAGGACCCAACCTCCCCGGACCGGCGAGCCGCCCAAGCCCGCGTGGCCCGCGCACGCATGAAGCCGTGCGAGCGAACGCTGAGAAACATTTTGCGGCGCTGACTCCGGAGCTGTCAACCTCGGCAGAGGTTGGATGCGCACGAGGCGGTGACGATCCGGTCGCGAGCATGCATCCGGCAGCGCCCGCCGGCGGCGACTGATAGCCTCGGCGCTCCATGCGACGGCTGCGACGCTTCGTTCCCGCCCTGCTCCTCTTATCGGCACTCGCCGGCCCGGCCCCCAGTGTGCGCGCGGCGGTCGCCGCCGCACCCCACCACGTCCGCCTCCGCGGCATCACGCTCTACTACGAGGTGGAGGGCCAGGGCCCGCCGCTCCTGCTGCTCCACGGCGGCGCCGGGAACGGGATGCAGTTCGAGAAACAGCGTCCCGAGTTCGCGAGGAGCCACCGGCTGATCGTTCCCGACTCGCGCGCCCAGGGGCGGAGCACCGACCGCCCGGGGCCGCTCACGTACCACGACATGGCCGAGGACATGGTGGCGCTGCTCGACACGCTCCACGTGAGGCGCGTGGACGTGATGGGCTGGAGCGACGGCGGGAACATCGGCCTGGACCTGGCGATCCACCACCCGGACCGCATCGTCCACCTGGTCACGTTCGGCGCGAACACCTCACCGGACGGGCTCCAGCCGGCCGATCGGGCCTGGAACGCGAGCGCGACCGCCGACAGCTTTGGCACCGGGATGGAGCAGGGCTGGAAGGCGCTCAACCCC
>DATNFC010000350.1:0-15553 GCA_035606545.1 Candidatus Methylomirabilota bacterium | reverse complement strand
TGGCGGTCGTGTCGATGGGATAGCCGCGCTTCGCCTCGGCGCGGCGCGCGGCCATGAGCGCTTCTTGGAAGCGCCGCTCGAGGATCGCCAGCGAATCCTGCGCAGCGTCCACGGTCTCGTGGATCTCGAGCTGGAGGCCGGGCCGGTCGGCGAGCGCGCTCCCCAGCTTGTCGACGCGCAGTGCTTGCGACTCCGCGAGCAAGGCGCTCCCAGCCTGGAAGTCCACGGCGCTGTAGTCGGTGTCGGGGCCGCCGCCGACCAGCGCCCCGAGCAGCTTGAACGGCGACGACACCGCCTTCACGAGCAGGTTGATCAGGATCTTCAAGATGACGCGGCCGATGCTGAACTTGGGGTCGTCCAGGTTGCCGTGCACGGGGATGTCGAGGTCGATGTTGCCGTCGCTGTCCTTGAGGAGCGCCAGCGCGAAACGCACCGGCAGCTTCGTGGCCTCGGCGCTCTCCACCTTCTCGCCGAGCGTGAACTGGTTCAGGAACACCTTGTTCTCACCCTTGAGCTCGCGCCCGGCCACCTTGTAGTTCAGGTCGAGCGTGAGCTTGCCCTTCTCGATCCGGTAGCCCATGAACCGGCCCGAATACGGGGTGAACGTGGTCAGCTCGATGTTCTTGAACGACAGGCTCACGTCGGTGTTGCCCGACTCGTTCAACGGGTTGATCGTGCCGGCGATCTTGACCGGCGAGTCGCTCGAGACCTCGCCGTCCAGCTCGATCACGCCGTGCGAAGCCGCGGCGGACGACAGCTCACGGATCGAGCCCTCGAGCTTGTGGATGCCGGTCGCGAACGTGGGCGT
Organism: Candidatus Methylomirabilota bacterium; assembly: GCA_035606545.1. Classification (GTDB taxonomy): domain Bacteria; phylum Eisenbacteria; class RBG-16-71-46; order RBG-16-71-46; family RBG-16-71-46; genus JAIOPA01. Next base: position 14,745 of record DATNFC010000350.1, on the reverse strand, counting down.
GAGCGATTGGTCGGCGAAATCCATGGTGCCGTCGTGTACGCCGATGCGATCGATCCGCACCGGTCCGGTGTCGGGCTGGGCGCTCCGGAACACCATGGGCAGCGAGTCGGGCGGGACCGCGAGCAGCTGCAGGTTCGCGATCCGGTCCGCGCCCACGGTGGCGCGCAGGTAGGGGCGGAGCAGCGCCACTTCCTTCAGCTCGGTGCGCGCCGGCATCGACTGCCAGCGAAGGCCCTTCAGGCTCAGTGCCTGCCACTTGAGCACGTCCTGGTGGAGCTTGTCGTCCTGGCAGGCGAAGTCGCCCACGGTCGCGTCGCCGTCGAACCGAAGCTGCGGCTCGCGGCCGCCCGGCGCGGCGAGGCGCAGCCGTCCCGAGGCGAACGCCGCGCCGCTCGCCACCTCGACGTGGGAGTAGAGGCCCGCGTACGGCTGCAGCTCCTTCAACTCGAACCCGCGGGCTTCCACCTGGAGGTCGGCCCACATGGGATCGAGCACGATCGCGCCGCGTGCGCTGGCCGTCCCGCTCGCAGACAGCGCGCACGCTACGCGGATCGGGATGCGCGCGGCCTTCGCGGTCGTGAAGCTGTCGGCGTCGAAGCTCACGTCGCGGAGCGCGAGCCGCGCCGGGGGCTCGAGTCTCCTGTCCTCGTGGAGCAGGCGATAGCCCGAGCAGCGCAGCTCCGGGATCTCCACCGTCCATGGCGGTGGCGCGCCCGGGGCAGGAGGGCTCGCCCAGGATTCCATCAGCGGATGGCCGTCCGGTTTCAGGATGGAGAGGAAATGGCCAGCGGTCGTGCGCACCTTCCCGAGCCCGAGCTTCAGCCGGCCGGGCTCCACGCTGCCCCCCTCGCTCTCCATCGCCGCGACCGCGACCACCTCGTCCCCCGTCGACGTGTCGGCGAGTGCCAGGTCCTGGACGCGCAGCCCGAAATCGCTGATGCGCACGGCGTCCGCGCCGGCCAGCGCGTCGAACCGGTAGCGGGCCCCGAGCCAGAGCGTCCCGCGCGTGAGGCGGAACGGCAGCTGGCCGCTCACGAGCCGGTCGATCGTCTGCGCGCGCAGGCCGTCGAGCGCGAAACGGCCCTCTGAGCGCGGCGGCTCGAGCTGGAACGTGCCTTGCCACGCGAACTGCTCGTCGGCCTGGCTCCGCGCGGCGAACGAGTACGCGTTGTCACGCCCCTTGCGCGTCGTGAAATCCCGGAGCGAGAGCCGGACGGGGTGGAAGCGATGCCGAAACGCCGGCGCGCGCGTGAAGTTCGCGAACCGCAGCCAGCCGTCCTCGATGCGGAGGTCCTGGATCAGCACCGCCGGCAGGCCTTGCGACGGTTGCGTGGCGTCGGCCGGTGCGCGCAGCAGGCGCGCGAGGTTCACCGTGCTGTCCGCGAGGATCTCCACGCTCGCACCCGGGCCGTCGACGTGGAGCGCCGCGAACGTCCACGCGCCGAAGAACGGCGACAGCGGATTGAAGCGCACATAGAACGAGCGGCACGCCGCCAGCGTGTCGCCCGTGGAGTCGCGCAGCGCGATGCCCTTCAGCGACAGCGACAGCGCCCACGGGTTCACGCGCACGCGCTCGATCGTGGGCACGCGCGTGAGGCCCTGGCGCGCCCCGCCGAGGATGGCGTTGCGCACGAGCGTGGGGGCGAGCAGGAAGCCGGCGAGCGAGTACAGGACCAACAGCACGCCCACGGTGATCGCCCACACCCGGGGGACGCGCGTGACGAAAGCGGGAAGCTTCACGGGAAGGACTCCGGCGGCGTGAGGTCGTGGCTAGCCTTGTTCGGACTCCACCTGCACGACCTCGTACTTGTTGTTCCCGTCCTGCTCGATCGGCTGGTAGAACGTCTCGCCGACCTGCACGTAGGTCTGCTCGCCGATCTCATCCTCTTCGCGGTCAGGGTGCGGGTATCTCGCGCCCGCACTATAGCCCAGCCGCGCCCGACCTCATCGCTTCATCGGCCTCGCGGCCCAGACGCACGATGATCCCGGGCAGCGCCCGGACGTCGGCGAGCCGGGTGTTGAAGTTCACGATGCACGCCCGCAGCACGTAGCGGCCGTCGATGACGGCGTTCGAGACGAACGCCTCGCCGCCCGACTGGCAGCGCTCGAGCACGCGCTTGTTGAGTTCGTTCAGGTACTCCGCGACGCGCGGCTCGGTGGCTCGCGCTCGAAGCCCCGCGGGCACGAACCGGAACGTGGCGATGCTCAACGCCTGCGTCACCAGCTCCAGCTCGGGTGAGGCCGCCACCGCCTCCGCCATGGCGCGCGACAGCCGGATGTCGTCGCCGATCATCCGCCGGTAGCCCGCGGCGCCGGCGTGGCGGAGCGCCAGCCAGACTTTCAGGGCCCGGAAGCCTCGAGTGTTCTGGGGGCCGAAGTCGACGTAGTTCGTCTCGTGTTCTTCGAAGTGGTAGTAGGGCGGCCGGTAGGAGAACGCCGCGCGCAGCCTCTCGGCGTCGCGCACGAGCGCGCAGCCCGCCTCGATGGGCGCATAGAGCCACTTGTGCGGGTCCACCGCGACCGAGTCGGCGGCGCTCAGGCCCCGGAGATCCGCGGGGCAGTCCTCGACCGCGGCCGCGAGCCCGCCGTAGGCGCCGTCGACGTGGAACCAGAGCCGCTGCTCGCGGCAGAACGCGGCGAGCGCGGGCAGCGGATCCACCGCGCCCGTGCTCACCGAGCCCGCGGTGCCCACGACCATGATCGGCCGCTCGCCGGCCGCGCGGTCCGCCTCGATCGTGCGGATGAGTGCGGCCACGTCCATGCGCTGCTGGGAATCGGTGGGGATCCAGCGCAACGCGTCGGTTCCCAGCCCGGAGAGATCGGCCGCCTTCTGGATCCAGGTGTGGGTCTCCGCCGACGTGTACACGCGCAGCCGCTCGCGGCCCGCGGGCGCCACGCCCTGCTCGCGCAGGCTCCATGGCGCCATCGCCGCGCGCGCGGCGAAGAAGCACACCAGGTTCGCCATGTTGCCGCCGCTCACGAGCAGGCCACCCGTCTCGCCCGGATAGCCGATCAGCTCGGCGATCCAGCGCACGGTCTCGCGCTCGATCTCGGTGGCGGCGGGTGACAGCGTCCAGCCACCCACGTTGGGATTGACCGCAGACGCCAGCAGGTCGGCGAGCATCCCGATCGGCGCGGGGGAGGAGGTGATGTAGCCGAAGAAGCGCGGGTGGCCGTTGAACAGCGAGTGCTCGAAGAGCCGCCGTGCGGTGTCCTCGAGCAGCGCGTCGGCGGCGGTGCCCTGTTCCGGCAACCGCCCCCCGAGCCCGAACGCGGCGCGCACCGCGGCGGGTTCCTCGCCGGGCGTGACCGGACGCGAGGCCACCGAGGCGAGCAGCTCGGCGAGCAGGTCCACGAGACGGTGGCCGGCGCGCCGGAACGCCTCGGCGTCCATCGCCAGCGGCACGGAGCGGTCGCTCGCGACCTCCTCGGGCGCCGCCCGCCGGCTGTTCATCGGCCCGTGTTCGCCCGGGACTCAGGGCTGCGCGGTCGCCAGCGTCTTGAGCGCGCCCTGAAGCTTCGTGAACGAGACCGAGTCGCGCGGGCTGTACGCCAGGTCTTCGTACGCGATCTTCCCGGCGCGGTCGACGACGAACACGGTGCGCTTGTTGTAGCCGTAGGTGTCGTTGTAGCTGCCGTAGGCCTTCGCCACCGCGTGGTTGTGGTCGCTCGCGAGGCGGAACGGCAGGTTGTGGTGCTTCGCCCACTCGTAGTGCGAGAACATGTAGTCGCCGCTGATACCCACGACGTCGGCGTTCAAGGCGCCCAGCGCCACGAAGTTGTCGCGCATCGTGCACACTTCCTTCGTGCAACCACCGCTCCAGTCGGCGGGGTAGAACGCGAGCACCACGTTCTTCCTCGCGGCGACGAGCACCGAGAGGCTGAGCGAGTCCCGGAACACCGAGTCGCGCGTGGCGTAGGGGAGCTTGAAGTCGGGTGCGGCGTCGCCCACGCGCGGCGCGGGCGGCAGGCTGTCGGCCACCGCGACTCCAGCGGCGATCGCGATGAGGACGACGAAAAGCGGGGCTTTCATGAGGTTCCTCGGGGGCGGGTGCGTGTCCATCCACACGGCCGGCTTGCGGTTGGGAAGCGTAGCCCGGTGGACGGCTGCTGGCCAGCGACCCGGAGTGCGCGTGGTCACACCCGGCCTCGCCCGCGCGACGCCATCGGTACCCGTCACTCCAAAGGTGACGCGCGCCGTGCCCCGTAGATTCCCATTGAGCCCGTGCCATCACTGACCTAGGTTGGCGAAGCTGAAACACGCTGAGCCGTCCCATCCAACCCCCCGGGCTCAAACCAGCACCTTCCGCTTGCCGCTTCAGGAGGTGGTCTGTGTCCCGTCCGTCCTGGATGCGCGTGTGGATCACCGCGCTCGCCCTGTCGATCGTCGCCTCCGCGGTCGCCGCCGCACCCGCCGCCGTCCCCGGCGAGCTGATCGTGCGCTTCCGCGCCGGAGCGGGCGCCGCCCAGAAGGGGGCGGCGCTGTCGCGTGTGCCCACATCCACCCGGCTCCGCGACTTCGACTTCATCGACGCCTCGCTCGTGCGCTTCTCTGGCATGAGCACGGAGAAGGCGATCGCCGAGCTGCGCAAGGACCCGGGCGTGCTCTACGCCGAGCCCAATTATGAAGTGCACGTGGACCGGGTCCCGAACGATCCGCGCTTCGCCGAGCTCTACGCCATGCGCAACCTGGGGCAGACCGGCGGCCTTCCCGGCGCCGATATCCGCGCCACGCTGGCGTGGGACCTGTTCACCGGCGACCCCAACCTGAAGGTCGGCGTCATCGACACCGGCATCGATTGGAGCCACCCGGATCTCGCGGCGAACATCTGGACCAACCCGGGTGAGATCCCCGGCAACGGCATCGACGACGACCACAACGGCTACGTGGACGACATCCACGGCTACGACGTCGTGAGCCACGACGGCAACCCGATGGACGACCACGGCCATGGCACGCACTGCTCGGGCACGATCGCGGGCGTGGGCGACAACGGCGTCGGCGTCGTGGGCGTGAATTGGCACCTGAAGCTGGTCGGCATCAAGTTCCTGAACGCGGGTGGCGGCGGCACCACGGCCGGCGCGATCGAAGCGGTCCAGTACGCGATCGCCGCGGGCGTGCGCCTGACCAGCAACTCGTGGGGCGGGGGCGACTACTCGGCGGCGCTGCTCGATGCCATCAACGCCGCCGGCGCGGCGGGCCAACTGTTCGTCGCGGCCGCGGGCAACGAGTCGTCGAACATGGACTTCTCGCCGCAATACCCGGCGGGTTACGACACGCCGTACGTGATCGCGGTCGGCGCCAGCGATCACAACGACCACCTGGCAGGGTTCTCGAACTACGGCGTGAACAGCGTCGACCTCGCGGCGCCGGGCGTCGACATCCTGTCCTCGATCCCCGGTGGCGGCTACGAGGTGCACTCGGGCACGTCCATGGCGTGCCCGCACGCGGCCGGCGTGTTCGCGCTCGCGGCGGGGCGCTTCCCGCTCGCCTCGAACCTGCAGCTGCGCGAGCTGGTGCTGTCCGCGTGCGACTCGGTTCCCGCGCTCGCCGGGCTGATCCACGGCGCGCGACGCCTGAACGCCTACCAGGCGATCCTGCTGCCCGATTCGCTCCCGCCCGCGCCGGTCACCGACCTGGTCGTGGAGTCGGTGGGCTCCACGGCACTGGGCCTGACGTGGACCGCGAGCGGCGACGACGACACGTCGGGCACCGCGGCGAGCTACGACCTCCGCTATTCCCTGGCGCCGATCGATTCCGGGAACTTCGAGTCGGCGACGCCGGCGCCCACGAGCGCCCCGCTCCACTCCGGGCTCACCGAGCACGTCGAGGTGAAGGGCCTCGCGTACAACTCGACCTACTACTTCGCGCTGCGGGTCCGCGACGAGCTGGGGAACGCAAGCCCGCTCTCGAACCTCGCCTACGGGAACACGATCGGCATCCCGCACATCGAGGTCACGCCCGCGTCGCTCACCGAGTCGCTGCTCACGGGCGACGTCACCGTCCAGCACCTGACGGTTCGCAACACCGGGACCGGCCGGCTCGACTTCACCGCGTCGACCGCCGAAAGCCTGCTCTTCGGCGCGCTGGCACGTGGCGCGATCGCGGTCGATCCCGATCCCGACCCCGTTCCCGGCGGCCCCGATCCGCGGGCCGGCCGCGTGGGCGCGCGCGGGCCGGATCGCGGCGGCTACCGCTGGCGCACGAGTGACGATCCGGGCGCCCGCGCATTCGACTGGCAGGACATCAGCGAGAACGGCACGCCGGTCGCGTTCACGAGCGGCCAGATCTCCGACCCGATCGCGCTCGGCTTCGCGTTCCCGTATTACGGAAAACAGGTCACGTCGGTGCGCGTGGGCGCGAACGGCCTGCTCACGTTCGGCGGCGCGGGCTTCCTGGCCGACAACGGGCCGCTGCCGTCGGCGATGGTCCCGGGGGACGTGCTGGCGCCGTGGTGGCAGGCGTTCGGCTCCGGCGGCCCGCGATCGGTGTTGTTCCAGCGCGAGCGCGGCCGCTTCGTGGTCTCGTTCATCGACGTGCCGACGACGGGATCGAACCCGACCCGGCGCACGTTCCAGGCGATCCTCGAGCCCGACGGCCGCATCCTGTTCCAATACCTGTCGCTCGGCACCGCACGCGACCAGGGCACCGTGGGCATCCAGGACCCCACGCGCACCATGGGCCTGCTCGTCGCGTTCAACGCGCCGTTCGTCCACGACCGCCAGGCCATCGAGTTCCTGCCTGCGGGCGCGTGGCTCGCGGTGTCACCCGCATCCGGCCAGGTCCTCCCCGGCGCGTCGATGCCGCTGGACGTGACGTTCACTGCCGCCGGACTCTACGGCGGCGACTACGACGGCGCGGTGCAGGTCCACAGTGATGACCCGGCCCAGCCCTCGACGCGCGTGCCCGTGTCGCTGCACGTCACCGGCGCGCCCGACATCGCGGTGACGCCCGACTCGCTGAGCCTTGGCGGGCTGTTCATCGGCGCCGCGCGCCTGGACTCGGTGCGCGTGCGCAACCTCGGCACCGACGTGCTGCACGTGAGTGGCGTCAGCAGCTCGCTGCCCGTGTTCACGGTCCCCGGCGGCGCGTTCGACCTCGGACCCGGAGGTGAGCAGGTGCTGCCCGTGGTGTTTGCACCCACGGCCGCGATCGCCTACTCGGGCACGCTCACGGTGACGAGCGACGACCACGATGAGCCCGCGGTCGAGGTGCGGCTCGAGGGCCTCGGGCTCGTGCCGCCGGACGTCGCGGTCACACCCGACCACATCTCCGCGGACCTGTTCACCGGCGCTGCGACCGAGCGCACGATCACGCTCTTCAACACCGGCGGCAGCGACCTCGACTTCCGCGTCCGCGCGCGCCGGCCCGCGGTGGGCTCGCTCGCGCCTGCCTCGCTCGTGATGCCGATCGACATTCCCGAGACGCTCGCCGTGGTCACGCACAACCGCGTCGATGCGCGCGCGACGTCGCCCGTCGTGCGCGCGACCTACACGGGCACGCACCTGAGCTTCGGCATCAGCGACCTCGGAGAGCTGATGCCGTTCCAGTACCCGATCGGCAACGAGCACCTGGCCCGCGGCACGTTCCTCGACGGCTACACGCTCGCCTACGAGGCGAACGGCAGCGACCACATCGCGTACTCGGTCTACAACTACCGCAGCAACGTCGTGCCGTTCAGCTATCGCGAGGTGGAGAACAGCGCGTTGCGCGCCATCGTGGAGGTGATCACGCGCACGGGCGACGGCTACCTGGCGGTCCACCGCCTGTTCACGTTCCACAAGGACCAGAAGGTCGTGGACGTGCAGACGAGCGTCGAGAACCTGTCGGGCCTCGTGATCTCGAACCTGGTGTTCAAGGAGGACGCCGACTGGGACGCGGACGGCGAGTTCTACGACACCTGGGACTACGACCGCAGCCGCAACCTCGTCCACGCCTCGTTCAACCACTTCGTGGGCATCGCCTCCGAGCAGGAGCCCGCGGCGATGGACATCAGCGGCTGGAACGACTACGACCGCAGGGCCACCACGGTCGAGATCCCGACCGGACCCGTCTCGAGCTACGACGGGCTCGAGGTCCTGCACTTCGATCTGGGCACGCTGGGCCCCGGCGAGCGCGCCGACGTGCACCTGGCCTACGGCGCCGCGAACACGCTCGCCGAGCTGCAGAGCCTCATGGACGACAACGTCGCCGGCCCGGGCTGGCTGTCGCTCGAGCCGAAGGAGGGCGTGGTCCCGGCGGGCGGCACGCTCACCGTGCACGCGCGCTTCGACGCGGCGGGGCTGTTCGGCGGCACCTACACGGCCGACGTCCACGTCACGAGCAACGACCCCGACGAGCCGGACGAGTTGGTCAGCGCCGTGTTGAACGTCACCGGCGCGCCGGACATCGCGGTGGTACCCGACTCGCTCTACTTCGGGCTGCCGTTCGCCGGCGCCACGCGCATCGACACGGTCGTCGTCAGGAACCTCGGCACCGATGTCCTGAACCTGACCGCGATCGCGACCACGGGGGCGCCGTTCTTCGTCACCGAGGCCCCGGGCAGCCTGGCCCCGGGCGCGAGCCGCGCCATCGCGGTGCGCTATGCGCCCACGATCCGCGGCGCCTACCACGGCGAGCTGCGCATCGACTCGAACGACCCCGACGAGGGCTCGATGCACCTGCCGCTCTCGGGCTTCGCGCGCGTGCCGCCGGACATCGCGGTGGCACCGTCGGACATCTCGGCCGACCTGCTCACCGGCGACGACTCCACGAGCACGATCACGATCACGAACTCGGACGCGCAGGAGCTGTTCTGGAGCGCCTCCGTGGGCACGCCGTCGGTCGTGGCGACGAGCCCGGTGTTCGGCGCCTCGCCGCCGGCCCCGGACAAGAGCGCGAGAACGTCGCCGCCACCGTCACCGCCCGCCGCTGAGACATGGCATCAGACGCTCGTGCCCACGGCCCCCGTCTCGCCGATCCACGCGCCCGGCTACGTCGTGAGCGACGGCTCACTCGAGGCCGCGCTCGCGGCGCTCGACGCCGGCGCTTCCGAGATCGGGGCCGTGATCCCGAACCGCTTCGACTTCAGCGAGGGGGAGACCGGCAACAACATCGGTGACGGCGGTTTTGACATGTACGACGGCGGGAACTTCCTGATGACCGAGCTGGGGCTGCTCGCCTACTCGAACGGCGTCATCGTCAACAGCTCGTTCTTCGGCGCCGGTGGCCGCTACTTCACGCGCAAGTATCCGGGCTTGTTCGTACTCGCCGCCGACCACGGCGGCATCGCCAGCTTCATGGTCCAGGGCAACCTCGGCGCCGACGGCAGCGGCAACGTGGACGGCTCCGTGCTTCAGGTTCTCTCGGCCGGCGTCACCTACCGCGGGTTCGTGAAGCGCGTCTACAACGCGGGCGACCCCTCGGTGAACCACATGATCATCGTCGCCGACGCCCCGACCGCGACGCAGGCGTTCTCGACGAACACGAACGACGACTTCCACCAGGTGAGCAGCCTGCAGACCACGCGGCGGCTCTACTACCTGCTCTATGCCGGCGCGGACGGCGGCTACATCGACGACGCCGCAGCGCTGCAGATCATGAAGACGTTCCTGCGCGTGCTGCGCCCGGCGGGTCCGTGGCTCGAGCTCACGCCGAGCGCCGGCGTACTGTCGCCCGGCGGGCACGCCGACGTCACCGCGCGTTTCCGCGCGGCTGGACTCGTGACCGGCGACTACCGGGCCGACGTGCACATCGAGAGCGACGACCCCGACGAATCGGACCTCGTCACGCACGCCCACCTGCACGTGACCGGCGCGCCGGACATCGCGGTCGAGCCGGACAGCATCGCGTTCGCGAGCACGTTCGTGGGCAGCGCGCGGCTGGACACCGTCGAGGTCTCGAACGCCGGCACCGATCTGCTGTCGGTGACCGCCGTGACCTCGAACTCCACTCACTTCCACGTCCCGGGCGCGGCGTTCGACCTGGCGCCCGGAGCGAGCCGGCTGCTCACGGTGACGTTTGCGCCCACGGCGCCCGGGGCGCTCGGCGGCACGATCTCGATCCTCAGCAACGACCACGACCACCCGGCCGCGATCGTGGACGTGCGCGGGGACGCGCTGGTCCCACCGGACATCGACGTCACCCCGGACTCCCTCGTCGCCGACCTGTTCACGGGCGACACGACGCAGGCGACGCTGAGGCTGCGCAACACCGGCGGCAGCGATCTCACGTTCAACCTCCAGTCGCTGAACGCGCCGCTCGGCATCGCCTCGCTCGCGGCGCTCGAGGCGGCACTGCCGCCGGTCGGCGCCGCGTGGGCAGGGGGCAGCCATGTGATCGACCCGCTCACGCGCACCGGCGATCCGCCGGTGGTCCGTGCGTCGGTGAGCGGCGCCAACACGCTGCTGCTCACGACCACGGACGTCTACTACTCGGTGGAGCGGGCGCTCGCCGAGCTCGGCGTGACGTACGACTACGTGTTCACCAGCCGGTTCGCGTCGGTGTCGTTCGCGCCGTACCAGACCATCGTCGTCAGCATGGACGGCGGCGACCCCGGGTTCGCGGACGTGCAGGCGCTCGCGAACGCCGCGGCCGCCGGCAAGCACCTGATCCTGATCGGCGGCACGTCGTACCCGCAGTACTACGACGCGCTGCAGACCTACCTGCTCCACCACACGAACCTGCAGGGCTGGACGACGTCGGCGGCGCCGCACTTGGTCGTCACCGATCCGCTCGACCCGCTCGCCGCGGGCCTCCCGAGCCCGAGCACGTTCGTCAACTCGGCTGCGTCGTTCTACATGCTGCGCGTCGCCGACGCGGACGCCGGCGTCGTCGCGCGGAACGGCGACGGCCACCCGGCGCTGCTCCACAAGAACATCGGCCCCGGCTCGCTCGTCTACTTCATCGATTCACCGTTCAGCCCGTACTGGTCCTCCAGCGACGACTACGCGGTGATGCGCAGGGTGGTGGAGAACGCGCTGGCGTGGAGCGGCAGCTCGTGGCTGTCGTTCCACCCGAACGCGGGCACTGTTCCGGCCGGCGGACAGCTCGACGTGGTGGCGAGGTTCGACGCCTCGGGCCTGTTCGGAGGTGACTACCGGGCGGCCATCCACGTCCGCAGCAACGATCCAGACGAGCCCGATGTGACCCGGCCTGCGCACCTGCGCGTCACCGGCCGGCCGGACATCGCGGTGACGCCGGATTCGCTCGCGTTCGGCGGACTGTTCATCGGCTCGAGCCGCACCGACACGGTGCACGTGCAGAACGAGGGCACGGACGTGCTCCACGTGAGCAGCGTCGCGACCACAGCGCCGTTCAGCGCGCCGCCGGGCGCGTTCGCGCTCGTGCCGGGGGAGAGCCGGGACCTGCTGGTGACGTTCTCGCCCGCGACCAACGCTCCCTTCGCCGGCACGGTGTCGATCAGCAGCGACGACTTCGACGAGCCGACGATGCTCGTTCACCTGTCCGGGGAGGGGTTGATCCCGCCGGACATTGGAGCATCGCCCGACACGCTGTTCGCCGACCTGTTCACCGGTGACACCACCGCGCGCGTCGTCACCGTGCGCAACGACGGCGGCAGCGATCTGTCGTTCCAGTTCGTGGCGAAGAAGCTGCTCGCGACGGGGCCGGCGCCCGGGGCGCCCGTCCCGGTGCCGGAGGCACTGCGCGGGCCGACGCCGAACCTGCTCTCACCGCAGGCCGGCACGCCGGTGGTGAACGGCAGCTACACCGGCACACAGCTCTCGTTCGGTATCAGCGACCTTGGCGAGGTGATGCCGTTCCAGTCCCCGCTCGGGAGCGAGCACCTGGCCTGGGGCTCGTTCCTCGCCGGCTACACCGTGGCCTACCAGGTCGCCGGCATCGACCACCTGGGCTTCTCCGTGTATGCGAGCCGGTTCAACGTCACCCCGTTCAGCTACCAGGAGCTCGAGAACTCATCGACGCGCGCGGTGGTCGAGGTGGTGACGCACACCGGCGACGGCATCCTCGGCATCCGCAGGCGGTTCACGTTCGTCAAGGACCGTCGCTACGTCACGGTCGCGACGCGGCTCGCGAACCTGACCGGCCAGACGCTCGACAACGTCGTGTTCAAGGAGGATGCCGACTGGGACGTGGACGGCGGCTTCTACACGACGTGGAACTACGACACCGAGCGCCACCTCGCCTACACGTCGAGCGCCCACTACGTCGGCATCGCCTCCGAGCAGGTCCCGAGCCTGATGGACGTCTACGGCTGGAACGACTACGACCGCAGGGTCACGACCGTGGACTTCCCGGTCGGGCCGGTCGTGGGCTTCGACGGCCTCGAGGTCCTGCACTTCGATCTGGGTGCGCTGCACCTCGGCGAGGCGCGGGACGTCACCGTGGCCTACGGCGCCGGCAACACGCTCGCCGAGCTGCAGGGCGCCATGGACGAGGCCGTGGGCGGTCCGACGTGGCTGTCGTTCTCACCGCGCGAGGGCGTGGTGCACGCGGGGAGCCAGCTCGACGTGCGTGCGCGTTTCGACGCCACCGGCCTGATCGGCGGTGACTACGTGGCCGCCGTCCACGTCACCAGCAATGATCCCGACGAGCCGGACGTGCACATCGGCGCCGCGCTGCACGTGACCGGTGTGCCGAACGTCGACCTGGTTCCGGATTCACTCTCGCTGGGCACGCTGTTCGTGGGCGCGACGCGCACGGACTCGATCGCGGTCACGAACACCGGCAGCGACGTGCTGCACGTCACCGCGGTCGCGGCCTCGCCGAGCCATTTCCACGTGCCCACGTCGGGGTTCACCGTCGCCGCCGGCGCGAGTCGCTCGCTCCCGGTGACGTTCGCACCCACCGCGGCCGGCGTGTTCGCCGGGTCCCTCACGGTCACGAGCGACGCCCACAACGCGCCCACCGCCACGGCGCTGCTGTTCGGCGAGGGCGTGGTCGCGCCGAACGTCGAGGTGGATCCCGGGTCGCTGAGCGTGACGATCGACGCGGGTGACTCGACGACGCGCACGCTCATGCTCCGCAACACGGGTGGCAGCGACCTCGCCTGGCTCGCGGTCGCGACGGCATCCTCCGTACCGGACTCGGGCGCGGCGCTCGCCGCACCGGTGATGAGCACGGGTGAGAACCCGTCGCCGGCACCGGCACGGCCCGGCGGAGCCGCGCGCGCGGCGCTCACGGTCGCAGGCGAGGGGCTCCTCGCCGGCGAACCCGCGCCCGAACCGGAGCCCCCCGTGGCCGGCGCCGGCCCCGGCATCGCCCTGGGCGCTCCCGCGCTCGCACCTCCCACGTTCGGTCCGCTCGAGAGCGTCCGCAGCGCGCTCGACGCGGAAGCGGGTGCGATCACCGCGCTCATTCCGCAGCGATTCGACTTCTTCGAGGGCGAGTCCGGCCAATGGATCACGAATGGCGGCGGCATCTACAACTTCGGCAACCTTCTCTACGGGAATTCCGGTCCGCTCGCGTACACGAACGGGCCCATTGTTCCGGACTTCGCGTTCGGTCCCGGTGGGCGCTACTTCACCCGCAAGTACCCCGGATTGTTCGTGCTCGCCGCCGACACCGACAGCCTGCTGTCGTTCTCGGTGGACGGGAACCTCATCTACCGGGGATTCGGCACGGTGGACGGTGCGCTGCTGGCGGCCACGGTCGGCGGCGTGAACTACCGCGCGTTCGTGAAACGCGTCTACAACAACGGTGGGCCGTCCGTGAACCACATGATCATCGTCGCGAACGCGCCCGTAGCGACGCAGTCGATCCCCAGCCACCCGGGCGACGACTTCCACCTGGTCACCGGCATGAAGTCGAGCCGGCGGCTCTACTACCTGCTGTTCGCGTCCACAGATGGCTTCCACATCGGCGACGTGACGCAGGAGCAGATCCTGATCCGCTTCCTCAGCACGGTGACCGGGACGTCATCGTGGCTCGCCGTGGACCCGGCCGACGGCGCGACGCCAGCGGGCGGTTCGACGCCGCTGAACGTGCGCTTCAACGCCGCGGGCCGGCTGGGGGGCACGTACCACGGAGCGATCCAGGTGCTGAGCAACGACCCGGACGGGAGCCCGACCGTGGTGCCGGTGTCGATGCGCGTGATCGGCGTGCCGCAGCTCGCCACGTCACGCGACTCGATCGCATTCGGCTCGCTGTTCGTGGGCCAGACGAGGAACGATTCCGTCACCGTGCGCAACACCGGCACGGACCTGCTCACGGTGACGAGCGTGTCCGCGACGCCGGGCGTCTTTGCCGTGCCCGCAACGTCGTTCTCGCTGTCGCCGGGAGGCGAGCGCACGCTCGTCGTGCACTTCGCACCCACAGCCCCGGGCACGTTCACGGGCGCGCTCACGCTGCTCAGCAACGACCCGACGCATCCGTCGACCGAGGTGGTGCTGACCGGCACCGGGCTCGTGCCGCCGGTCGCCGGCGTGACCCCGCCGTCGCTCAGCTTCACGGTGCCGGAGGGGGGACATCAGGATCAGACGCTGACGCTCTCGAACACCGGGGGCAGCGACCTCGTGTTCTCGGTCGGGTTCTCGGGCTCGGCGGCCACGCCGGCGGTGACCGTCGCGCCGGAAGTGATCCGCATCTCGCCGACGCTGCCGGCCCCGCGCGAGCTCTTGAAGCCGCACCGGGTCGCCGCGGTGGTGCTGGAGTTGGCTCAGCCTGCTGTGACCGGCAACAAGGTGCTGGTGATCGGGGACCGCGGCACCGAGACCGACCTCGTGCCGATGCTCGTCGCCGCGGGCTACGCCGTCACGCAGATCAGCGACGACGCTTTCTACGAC
>DATNFC010000349.1:0-29193 GCA_035606545.1 Candidatus Methylomirabilota bacterium | reverse complement strand
CGAGAAATCCATCGCCATGCTGCGCGACGCGCTGGACGCGTTCGTTCGCGGCGACGCCGAGGCGGCGCGCCAGCTGGTGCGGCGCGATGACGAGGTGGACGCCTTGAACCGGCAGCTGTTCGCGGAGCTCATGCGCCGCATGATCGCCGACCCGCAGCAGGTGGAGCGCTCGATGACGCTCGTGCTCGTGGGCCGGAACCTCGAGCGCATCGCCGATCTCGCGACGAACGTGGCCGAGGAGGTCGTGTTCATCGCCGAGGCGCGGATCATCAAGCACCACGCCGACGAGGGCATCGGCTAGCCTCGAGGCGGCGGCTCCACGCGCAGGAGCCGCGGCCGCGCGCGCCGGATCCGCGGCCAGGCAGCCCCGAACCAGCCGACGAGCGCGAGCGCCGCGAGTCCCGCGGCCGCCGCCTGGTGCAGCGTGGTGCGCTCGGGGTCGAAGACCGGCCCGAGCGCGCGCAGCAATGTTGCGACCGCGAGTGCCGCCACCGCCCACCACGACAGCACGACACGCTCCTCGGTCATGGCGTGGCCCCCGTGCGAGACCACGACGCGCGTGCCGATGCCCAACGTCAACAGCGCGTAGCCGCCGGCGAACGCCACGTGCCACGCTTCGACGCGGTGGAGCGGCCACACCGCGGCCGCAGTGAAGCCCAGCGCCACGCACCAGCCCGCGGTCCAGATCGCCCACGACAGCCGGTCGCGCCGTCCCGGGAGCCGCCACAGCTTCCACGCGAGCTGGGTACTCGCGAGCGCGGCCAGCGCGCGGCACCATGCGGCCGCCGGGATGAGCCCGGCGAAATCGAGGTTCACGGCGAGTACGAGCAGCCCCGCGACCGTGAGCACGAACGCCCGCCGGCGCGGCCGCTCGCCGGCCTTCGCGATCCCGGCGATCGTCAACGGGTCGCTCATGCGCGCGAACGTGGGCACGAGCAGGCCGCCCAGTCCCAGCACCAGCGCCGGCAGCATGCCGAGCGAAACGCAGCGCACGCCGGCACGCACGGCCGCTTCGGGCAGGCGGCCCAGCGCCGCCAGCACCTGCACCACCGCGCCTGCGAGTCCGAGCGCCATGCCGGTGCCCACGAGCAGGAACTCCTCGGGTGGCGCCGCCTCGCCAGGCCGCACGCGGCGCGCAACCACGAAGCCCAGCGCGCCGAGCGCGGCGAGGAACGCCCATGCGGCAGCCGGCACGCCGAGTGCGGCCAGCACGACGTGCGCGCCCACGAGCGCCGTGACCGTGCCCAGCTCGGCCGGCGAGCAGCGCGGGCCGTGCGTGAACGCCGGCATCGCGGTGAGGAGAAAGCCGCACACGAACGCCAGCTCGAAGCCCTGCACCATGAGCGCGGCGTGTCCGGGGCCGGGGTACGGAATGGGCACGCGCGCGGCGACCAGGATCCACGGCACGAGCCCGGCGATCGCGGCCGCGATGCCGACCGGGAACAGCACGCGGTACGGATCGGGCGCGGTGCGCGCGGCGGCCGGCGGCGCGGGTTGAACTTCGTCTCGTTTGACCAGCCGCATGGCGCCCTCGGCACTCAGGGCGCGGCCGAAGCCGCGCGCTATTCCAATGTCTTCGAGAACCGCCAGGTCGAGAACATGAAGAACAGGAACGCGAACCCGGCCAGCGCCAGCAGCTGCGGCCACAGCTCGGTGAGGCCGTTCCCCTTGAGGATGATGCCGCGCACGAGCCGCAGGTAGTGCGTGAGCGGCAGTGCGACGCCCACCCAGCGTGCGGCCGCGGGCATGGCCTCACGCGGCCACATGAAGCCCGAGAGCAGGATGTTCGGGAGCAGGAACAGGAACGCGGTCTGCATGACCTGCGTCTGGTTGCGCCCGAGCGTACTCACGAACAGCCCCAGCCCGAGGCTCGCGACGATGAACAGGAACGACGCGCCGTAGAGCGCGAGCAACGGCCCGCGGACCGGCACGTGGAACACGAAGTACCCGACCACGAGCACGGTCGTGAGCTGCATGTAGCCCACGAGCACGTAGGGCGCGATCTTCCCGAGCATGATCTCCCACTTGGCCAGCGGCGTGACGATCAGCTGCTCGAGCGTGCCGGTCTCGCGCTCGCGGACGACCGTGAGCGCGGTGATGATGATGAGCGTGTTGGAGAGGATCATGCCGATCAACCCGGGCACGATGAAGATCGCGTTCGCGAGCGCCGGGTTGTAGAGCGGCCGCACGCGCACGTCGACGGGCGGCCGCATCGCCGGGCTGCCGGCCGCGCCGGCGCGCAGTTGGACCAGCTTGAAGTTCGTGCGCTGGCCGACGAGCTGGGCGGCCGCGATCGCGCTCTGTGACGCGGTCGGGTCACTGGCGTCCACGAGCACCTGCACCGGCGCCGTGTCGCCGCGCTTGAGGCTGCGCGCGTAGTCGGGCGGGAACACGACGGCGGCACGCGCGTGGCCGGCGTCCACCGCCTCGACGGCCTCGGCGTACGAGTGCACCTCGCGCGTCACCACGAAGTTGTCGGTCGCGGTGAGCGATTGCACGAACGACCGGCTCTCCTGCGTGCGGCTCTGGTCGAACACCACCGTGGGCAGGTTGCGCACGTCGGTGCGCACGGCGAAGCCGAAGATCAGGAGCTGCATCACCGGCACCGCGAGCATGAGCCGCAGCGTGGTGGGGTCGCGCCGCATCTGCACGAACTCCTTCCGCACCATCGCGCCCAGGCGCTCGAGGTTCATGAATCCTTCTCCTGCAGGTCGACGAAGATGTCCTCGAGCGTGTGCATCTCGCCGAACTGCTGTTTCACCTCGGTGGGCGATCCGAGCGCCACGAGGTGGCCACGCGACAGAAACGCGAGGCGATCGAAGCGCTCGGCCTCGTCCATGTAGTGCGTGGTCACGATCATGGTCACGCCCTCCGCGGCCTGCTCGCGGATGATGGTCCAGAACAGTCGACGCGCCGCCGGATCCACGCCGGCCGTGGGCTCGTCGAGGAACACCACTTCGGGCTCGTGCATCATCGCGCAAGCCAGGGCCAGCCGCTGCTTCTGCCCGCCCGAGAGCACGCCCGAAAGCCTGCCCCCCAACTCGGAGAGCCGCATCGCCTCCTTCGCCCACGCGAGCCGCGGCTTGAACTTCGCGCCCAGGGTGTAGACGCCGCCGTAGAACTCGAGGTTCTCGTCCACGCTCAGGTCGCGGTAGAGACCGAACGCCTGCGACATGTAGCCGATGTGCGACTTCACCCGCTCGGGCTCGCTCGCAACGTCGGCGCCGGCGACGATCGCCGTGCCCTGGGTCGGCGTGATGAGCCCGCACAGCATGCGGATCGTGGTCGTCTTGCCCGAGCCGTTCGGACCCAGGATGCCGAAGATCTCGCCGGGATGGATCGAGAACGAGACGTGGTCCACGGCGGTCATCTTGCCGAAGCGCTTCACCAGGTCGCGCAGTTCGACGACCGCGGGGCGCTCGTCGCCGTTCATCGCGGGCGCGAGCCGGCCGCGGTCCCCGGGTTGTCCGCGGTGCGCGCGCCGGCGGCGGGTGAGGGCGTGATGCGCGCGTCCGCCGGCAGCCCCGCCTTGAGCGCGCCGCCCGTACGGTCGAGCACCAGCTTCACGCCGAACACGAGATTCGCCTGCTCCTGCTCGGTGAGCGCCGCGCGCGGCGTGAACTCCGCCTCCCGGGCGATGCTCACGACGCGGCCGTGGAACGCCTGCTTCACGCCCACGGGCCGGACTTCGACAGGTGCTCCGAGTCGCACCTTCGTCAACAGCGGCGCCGCGACGTAGACGCGCATCCACAGCGAATCGGGATCGCCCAGCGTTACCACCGGCATGCTCGGCGGCACCAGCTCGCCGGCGCGATAGTTGACGAGCAGCACCACACCCGAGCGCGGCGCGGTCAACACCAGCTCGCCGGCCCGGCTCTTCGCGCCCTCGAGCTGCGCCAGCGCCGCGGCGGCACCCTGCCTGGCCGCGGCCACCTGCTGGCGGCGGTAGCCTTCTTCCTGCAGCCGGACTTGCTCAACGGCGGACGCGGCGCGTGCCCGGGCCGCGTCGCGCGAGGCGCGCGCGCGGTCGAGGTCGGCGGGCGCGGAGACGCCCTGCTTCACCAGCCGCTCGGCGCGGTCGTATTCCGAGTTCGCCAGCTCCAGGTCCGCGTTCGCTGCGCGCTGCGCCTCGCGCGCGATGATCAGCTCCGCGGGCCGGGCTCCCTGCTGGAGGTCGCGCGCCTGGGACTGCGCGCGCTCCGCCTGCGCCACCTGCACCGCCAGGTCGGCCGAGACCTCGCCGCGATCGAGCACGGCGATCGTGTCGCCCACGGTCACCGTGTCGCCCTCGACCACGTCCAGCCGCACCAGCCGGCCGCCCACGAGCGATGCGACATCCACCTCGTCCATCTCGATCGTGCCCGAGCCGCGGATCGCATCGCCGTCGCGCGCGCAGCCGCCGAGCGCGGTGACCCCCACGGCGAGCGCAAGGGCGGCGAGGCCGCGCGACTTCATGAGGCTAGCGGCGGACGTCGGGCAGCAGCAGGTCGATGCGCCCCACGAGCGCCGCGCGCAGGGCGGCCGCATCGGCGAGCCCCGCCCCGCGCACCGGCTCGGGCGGCGAGCCACCCGCGAGTGCTGCGCCTGGCACCACCTCGAGTCGGCCGCGCACGCGCACCACGTACGCGGCCTCGCGGCGTGGCTCCTCGCCGGTCTCGCGCGTCACCACCGCCAGGTAGCCCGCCGGCAGTCCGGGCGAGCGCGCGGCCTGCTCGGCATCGAGCGGGAACGCGAACGGCCGGCGCAGGCGCGAGAAGCGCTCGCGGGCCTGCGCGGCGTCGTGGCCGTAGAGCGACGGATCCAGGCTCAGCGTGTTCACCACCAGCTCGGGCCCGGGGCGCACGCCGTCGCCGGGATCGGCCGCGGTCGCCAGCACCGCGACGCGCAGCCGACCCGCGTCGCGCACGCCGTCGACGCCATCCACCCTGCGGTCGGTCGTGCCGGCGCCGCTGTCGGTGACGCCGAAGCCCGTGCGCAGTCGCTCCCAGGCGCCGAGCATGGCCTCGTGGTCGGCCCGGCCGTTCCGGCCGCGGCTCTTGACCCGCGCCCAGGCGCGGTAGAGCTGCTCGTAGGCGCCGTCGCCCAACGCCACGGCGATGCGCGCGGCCACATCCTCTCCGGGCACCTTGCGGCCGTGCTCGATATTGAAGAGGAACGAGGTGGCGAGCCCGCCGGCGGCCTCGGACAACCTCTTGTAGGACAGGCCTTGGGAGAGTCGCAGCGTGCGGATGCGGAGCGCGACCGGATCGTCCGCAACGGGGGGCGTCATCACGCCACGCGGGGTCGTGGTCATGAGGGCAAACTATCGCGTTCTCCCACGGGATGCCAAATTGCGGACGCGTCCCCATCGGCGATACTGCCCCGCTCGCCGGGCGGGGGCGACGGGGGAGGGTTCATGTTCGCGGGGCACATCGGGGCGGGGCTGGCGCTCGCCCGCTTCGAACGGCGGGTGAACGCCGGCGTGTTCATCACCGCCGCGCTCCTGCTCGACATCGTCCTCTGGGCGCTCGTGCTCGGGGGGCGGGAGGCGGTCGCGATCCCCGCCGACTTCGCGACGTCGCGTCAGCCCGAGTTCACGTTCCCGCTGTCGCACGGCCTGGTCGCGAGCCTCGCCTGGTCGGCGCTCGCCGGGCTCCTGCTCTTCGCCGGCGCCGCGGGACAGGTCGCGGCACGCGCGCGCGCAGCCGTGCTGGTGGCCGGGAGCGTGTTCTCGCACTGGTTGCTCGACGCGCTCGTTCACCGGCCCGAGCTGCCCATCGCGGGCGGCCTCGTCGCTGGACTCGGACTGTGGGATCAGCTGCCGGTCGCGCTCGCGGTCGAAGGCGTGATCGTGGTCGGCGGTCTGATCGCGTTCTTGGCCGGGAGCCACCTGCCGCGTGGCCGATCGATCGGCCTCGCCGTCCTCGCGCTCCTCTGCCTGGCGTTCACGGTCGTGGGCATGACGAAGGCCCCGGCGCCGCCGAGCGCCCAGGCGATGGCGTCGAGCTCGCTGATCACGCTCGCGATCGTCTGTACCGTTGCCGGCCTGCTCGGGAGACGGTCACCCTCCGCCTGAGCGCGCCGGTAGCCGCCCGGCTGGCGTCCGCCGGGCGCGGCTTGTCGGCTCCGGCGCGCGACCCTAGCCTCGCGGGGTTCACCACCCGCCCATCACGAACAGGAGGCCCCATGCCTCGCCCGAATCCCCTGCTCGCGGCCGCGCTGCTCGCCGTGATGCTGCCCGCCGTCGCCGCGGCCGCGGCGAAGCCGAAACCCGCGACCCCGACGAAGGCGTCGGCCCCCGTGCTGTCCCAGGCGAACTACCCGATCGAGCGCTACACGCTCGACAACGGCCTCACCGTGATCCTGCACGAGGACCACACCGTGCCCGTGGTGTGCTTCTGGCAGTGGTACAAGGTGGGCTCGCGCAACGAGCGCCAGGGCATCACCGGGCTCTCGCACTTCTTCGAGCACATGATGTTCAACGGCTCGAAGAACGTGCCGCCCAAGGAGTACGACCGCCAGCTCGAGTCGCGCGGCGCCTACTCGAACGCGTTCACGAGCCACGACATGACCGCCTACTACGAAGAGGGCGGCAAGGAGTCGTTCGAGACCATGTTGAAGCTGGACTCGGACCGCATGCGCGAGTTGTCGCTGCTGCCCGACCTGCTGAAGAGCGAGGTCGAGGTGGTGAGGGAGGAGCGCCGCTTCCGCACCGACAACTCGGTGCCGGGGCTCCTGGACGAGGCGCTCTACTCGACGTCGTTCGTGGCCTCGCCGTATCACTGGCCGGTCGTGGGCTGGATGAAGGACCTGGAGCGCATCACCCGCGAC
This sequence comes from Candidatus Methylomirabilota bacterium, assembly GCA_035606545.1. GTDB lineage: Bacteria > Eisenbacteria > RBG-16-71-46 > RBG-16-71-46 > RBG-16-71-46 > JAIOPA01. The sequence continues at coordinate 22,383 of DATNFC010000349.1, read as the reverse complement.
GAGATGGTGGACTACTTCCGCACCTACTACGCGCCGAACAACTGCGTGCTGCTGCTGGTCGGCGACTTCCAGCCCGCGGACGCCAAAGCAAAAATCGCGCAGTACTTCGCGGGCATCCCGCGGCAGACGCCGCCGCCGGCGCCCGTCAACGCCGAGCCCGACCAGAACGGCGAGAAGCGCGTGTTCGTGCGCTACCCGTCGGAGACGGTGTCGATCGACATCGGCTACAAGGCGCCGTCGGTGAAGAGCGACGACATCTGGACGCTCGACATCCTCAGCAACATCCTCTCCGGCGGCGAGTCGTCGCGCCTCCACCAGGCGCTGGTCTACGACCAGCAGATCGCGCTGTCCGCGGGCGCTTCGTTCCGCGCCGGGCTGGAGCCCGGGCTGTTCGAGTTCTACGTCGAGATGAAGCCCGGGCACACGGCCGACGAGGGCGAGAAGGCGCTCTACGCCGAGATCCAGCGCCTCGCCACCGACGGCCCCACCGAGCGCGAGCTGCAGAAGGCGCGCAACCAGTCGGAGTCGGGCTTCATCTCGGCGCTGAAGACGAACAATGGCGCCGGCCAGGCGCTGGGCTTCTTCGAACACGTGCACGGCGACTACAAGCAGTTCTTCACCGCCATCGACAAGTACCGCGCCGTCACCGCCGCCGACTGCCGCCGCGTGGCGCAGCAGGTGTTCGACGCCAACCGCCGCACCGCAGCGATCCTGGTGCCGCTCGAAGTCGGCAAGGAGGCCCAGCCATGAGGCTCGTCTCGAACGGCCGCTTCGAGCGTTTGCTTCCGGGCATCGCGCTGTGCGCGCTGCTCGTCGCAGCGATCGCACCCCCCGCATCCGCCGCGCCGGCGACGCCCACGCGCACGAAGCTCGCGAACGGGCTGAGCGTCATCGTCGTGCCCACGTCGCGGCTGCCGCTCGTGGACTTCCGGCTCGTCGCGCGCGCGGGCTCGGTGAACGACCCGGCCGGCAAGGAGGGGCTCGCCCGGCTCACGGCCGACCTGCTGACGCAGGGCGCGGGCAAGCGCTCGGCGAAACAGTTGGCCGACGACATCGAGTTCGTGGGCGGATCGCTGGAAGCCAACGGCGGCACCGAGGCCATGCTCGTGAGCTGCGAGGTGCTGAAGAAGGACCTGGCGTTGGGCCTCGAGCTGTTCCGTGACGTCATCGTGTCGCCCTCGTTCAGCAACGAGGACTTCGAACGGAAGAAGGAGGAAGCGCTCGGCCAGATCGCCTCGGACAAGAGCGAGCCGTCGGTGATCGCCGAGAACGCGATGACGCGCTGGTTCTGGGGCGAGAGCCCGCTCGGCCACCCGCCGATCGGCTGGGAATCGACGCTCAAGGGCATGTCCCGCGCCGACGTGGTCAAGTTCCACAACAGCTTCCTCACGCCGGAGCGCTCCGTGCTCGTGATCGTCGGCGACGTCAACCCCGCCTCGCTCGTGGCCTCGCTCAAGACCGCGTTCGCCGGCTGGAAGAGCGCGGGCGCCGCGCCCGCGACCGACCCCTACGGGCCGGCCGCGGCGATCAAGGGGCGCGCGGTGCGCGTCATCAACAAGCCCGAGGCGACGCAGACGCAGATCCGCATGATGTGCCCGTCGGTGCCGCGCAACCATCCCGACTGGTACGCGCTGCAGGTGGCGAACACCATCTGCGGCGCCGGCTTCACGTCGCGCCTCGTCAACTCGATCCGCGTCGAGCAGGGGCTCACGTACAGCATCTCCAGCCAGTTCCAGCAGCGCCGCGCCGCGGGCGCGTTCCGGATCAGCACGTTCACGCGCAACGACCAGCTGCGAAAGTGCGTCGACGCCACGCTCGCCGAGGTGAAGAAGCTGGTCGACGACGGGCCCACCGACGCCGAGCTGGACAAGGCGCGCAATTATCTCAAGGGCCAGTACCCGCTTGGCCTGCAGGCGCCCGACGAGCTGGCGGGTGAGATCGCGAACGTCGAATTCTATTCACTGCCGCAGGACTTCATCGCCACCTATCCGGACAAGATCGGCGCCGTGACCATGGCCGACGTCAAGCGCGTGCTGAAGACGTATTTCTGCACCGACGACCTCAAGATCCTCGTCGTCTCGAACGGCGAGCTGGCGACGAAGGCGCTCGACGGGCTGGGCGCCCTGGAGACGAAGGAGATCGAGTGACCGTCGGGGCCGAGCCACGACGCTGGGCAGGTTTCCATCCCAACGTCGTGTGGCTCGGCCTCGTGTCGTTCTTCACCGACGTCTCGAGCGAGATGCTGGTGCCGGTGATGCCGCTGTTCATCACCGTCACGCTCGGCGCCTCGGTCGCGAGCCTGGGGCTGATCGAGGGGATCGCCGAGTTCACGGCCTCGACGCTGCGGCTCGTGGCCGGACGTCTCAGTGACCGGATCGGCCACCGGAAGCCGTTCCTGGTCGTGGGCTACGGGCTCTCGGGCGTGTGCAAGACGCTGATGGCGTTCGCGGGCTCGTGGCCCGTCATGCTGGGCTTCCGCTTCGGCGACCGCGTCGGCAAGGCGATCAGGAACCCGCCGCGCGACGCCATCATCGCCGACTCGACGCCCGACGCCGACATCGGCCGCGCCTTCGGCCTGCACCGCGCCATGGACACCGCGGGCGCGGCGCTGGGGCCGCTCGTGGCGTGGTGGCTGCTCGGGCACTGGTCCGCGCTCGGGGCCGACGGCTACCGCCGCATCTTTCTCGTTTCCGCGGTGCCGGCGCTGCTCGCCCTGGTCGTGCTCGTGGCGCTCGTGCACGCGCCGCGGCTCGCGCTCGTGCGCGCGCACGCGCAGGCGGGCGGGCACGCGCCGTTGGGCTCGCAGTTCCGCCGCTTCGTCAGCGCCGATTTCCTGTTCCAGCTCGGCAACTCGAGCAACGCGTTCCTGCTGCTGCGCGCGCAGCAGGTGGGCTGGAGCGCGGGCAGCGTGGCGCTCGTGTACCTCGCCTACAATGTGGTCTATGCCCTGCTCGCGCTGCCGTTCGGCGGGCTCTCCGACAAGGTCGGCCGCCGGCCGCTGCTGTTGATCGGCTACCTGCTCTACGCCCTCGCCTACGGCATCGCGGCGTTCGCGCCCACGCGCATCGGTGTGCTCACGGCGTTCTTGGTGCTCGCCACGCACAGCGCTGTCCTCGAGGGCCAGTCGCGGAGCCTGATCGCCGACGTGGTGCCGCGCGAGCGCCGCGCCACCGCGTACGGCGTCTACCACACGGCGGTGGGCCTCGGGCTCCTGCCCGCGAGCCTCGCGGCCGGCGCGCTGTGGGAGCGCGTGGGCCCGCAGGCGCCGTTCGCGCTCGGGAGCCTGCTGGCGCTCGCCGCGGCGATCGCGTTCGTGGTGCTGCTGCCGCCGGGCGAGCGTGCGGTCGAGCGCCATGCCTGAGGGGGGCGAGTTCGAGCGCATCGCGGCGCTGCTCGCGGCACTCCCGGCCGGCGAAGGCGTGGTCGTGGGCCCCGGCGACGATGCCGCCGTGCTGCGCGTGCGTGACGGCCGCGACCTGGTGGCGACGACCGATGCGTTCGTCGAGGGCCGACACTTCCGGCGCGATCTCCTGACGCCCGCGGAAGCGGGCGCGCGGCTCGCAGTGGCGAATCTCTCCGACCTGGCGGCGATGGCCGCGGAGCCGCGCTGGGCGCTGCTCTCGCTCGTGGTGCCGGCGGCCTGGTCGCAGGCGGAGTGCCTGCTGCTCGAGCGCGCGTGCGCGCGCGTGCTCGCCGCGGAGGGCGCGGCGATCGTCGGCGGCAATCTCGCGACCGCCGAGGGCCCGCTCTCGGCCACGCTCGCGCTGCTGGGTGAAGTCGAGCCCGGTGCGGCGTGGACGCGCGCGGGAGCGAAGCCCGGTGACGTGGTCGCGGTGACCGGCTTCCCCGGGAGCGCGGCGGCGTTCACGGCGCTCGCGCTGTGGGGCAACCCGCCGTCGCGCGCACGCGTGCCCGCGGCGATCGTCGAGCGCGTGGTGGCGCCCGACTCGCGCGTGAAGTTCGCGCGCGCGCTCCAGGCCACCGGCGGCGTGCGCGCCGCGATCGACATCTCCGACGGCCTCGCCGCGGACTTGGCGCACCTCTGCGACGCGAGCCACGCGGGCGCGCGCATCGACGAGGCATCGCTTCCCGCGGACGCCGCGCTCAACGAGGCTGCTCGCGCACTCTCCGCACACGCGGGCCAGGAGCGCGGTCCGTTGCCCGCGGCCGAAGGCGGCCTGCTCACGCGGCTGCGGCTCGGCGCCAGCGACGACTACGAACTTCTACTGAGCGTGGACGCGGCGAAGTGGGCGGATTGCGAGCGCGTCGCGAACGAAATGAAGGTGCCACTCGCACGCATCGGCGAGTTCACCAGCGGGAGCGCACGCGTGTTCGTGACCGCATCGGGCGCGGAGCCGCTGGATGTTCCCGGATGGGATCACTTCACCGACCGAAACTGAACGTCGCGCGCGCGGCGGTTCGCATTGCCCGCGTGCGCGTGCGCTTGATAGCCTCCACGCCCCCATGTACCGGCGACTCTATAAGGGGCTGTGTGTGCTCGCGGCCATCATGGGTTTCGCGGGGTGCTCCGACCTCGGCGAACCCCTCAAGCTCGGTCCGCACGCCGAGGTGAGCGCGACCGCGCTCGATTTCGGCACGGTCGCGGTGGGTGCGATGGCGACACGGAGCGTGATCGTGAGCAACACGGGTGACGGCGACCTGCGCGGGTTTGCGGCCGAGGACTCTCCGGCCTACACGATCGAGGGCGGCGGTGGCCAATTCTTTGTGACCCCCGGCGGCCAGCACACGGTGACCGTGATCTTCTCACCGGAGACGACCGGTCAGTCGCCGAGCCTGCTCGTGCTCGGCGGCGACATTCCGTCCGTGCACCTCCAGGGCGAGGGCGCGCTCCAGTCTCCCGGCGCGCAATGCGTGTTGAGCGACACGACGCTCGACTTCGGCACCGGCGCGGTGGGCGGGAGCAAGCAGGATGGTTTCACCATCTCCAACCCGGGCACCGAACAGCTCATCCTGAATGTGATCCCGACCTGCGGCGACTTCACCGTGATCGCGGGCGGCGGGCCCGCGACGCTCCAGCCCGGCGGCACGCTGACGGTGACCGTGCAGTTCGCTCCCACGGTGGGCGGGCAGATCTCGTGCTCGATCGCGATCGGCCCCGGCTGCCCCGAGGTCCGGGTACACGGCTCCGCCACGAGCGTCTCGTACAAGAGCGACTTGAAGCCCATCATGCTCGTGCGCGGCTGCGTCGGCTGTCACTTCGAGTTCACGCAGAACCCCGGCCAGATCGTGAACCACGTCACCGACGGTTATGCGCCGGCCGTGCGCGTGAAACCGTTCGACCTCTTGAACTCGGTGCTCTACCAGAAGATCACGAACACCGGCCGCTTCGGCCAGGCCATGCCGCAGGGCACCACCGGCCTGCCTGCCGCCGAGGCCGACAAGTTCCGTCGCTGGATCCTCGAAGGCGCGCTCGACAACTGATGAACCCTCGGCCGCACATGCCCCACCTGACTCCGGTCCGCCTCGGCGCGGCGATCCTGCTCGCAATCGTCGCCGGCACGCTGCTCCCGGCGCTCAAGGCGCTCGCGCTGCCGCGCTACGCGGCGCGCTACGAGCAGAACTGCATGCTCTGCCACGTCAACCCTTCGGGCGGCGGCATGCGCTCGGCCTACGCCGTGCAGGAGCTGGTGCCCAAGGAGTTCGCGATGTCGCCGGCGACGCCCGAGCTCTTGAAAGAGATCGATCCCAGGATCGGCAAGCACCTCTCGATCGGCACCGACTTCCGCCAGCTGTTCCTGCTCGAGAGCGAGGGCTCCGCACTGGCCGCGCCGCAGGGGTTCTTCCCCATGCAGGGGGACATCTACGTCACGTTCCAGCTCGATCCCAAGTTCCTGCTCTACTACGACAAGGGCTTCACCAACACGTACGAGGCGTTCGGTCTCGCGCACGTGCTGCCGTTCGACGGCTACGTGAAGGCCGGCCGGTTCGTGCCGGCCTACGGCTGGAAGTTCGACGACCACACCCTGTTCGTTCGCGACTCCGAGGGCTTCGCGCCGCCCGCGAACTCGGACGCCGGTGTGGAGGTGGGGCTGTCGCCGAACCCGTTCGAGGTCCAGGTCGCCCTCCTGAACGGCAGCCGTGGCGCGACGTTGGACAACGACCGCCGGCTCGCGATGAGCGGCAACGCCAGCGCGCGCTTCAACGTCGGTCCCGTGGCCGGGTTGCTGGGGCTGGCCGGCTACGTGCAGCCCGGGGTCGACGTCGACCTGAGCACGGGCGGCGTGTTCGGCTACCTCTCGGGCTGGAACGTCACCTGGGTGGGGCAGACCGACTGGGTGCGCCGCCATGCGCCCGAGAGCAGCCCGAACACCGGCATCGCCAGCTCGCAGGAGCTGACCGTGCTCCTGAAGCGCGGGGTCGAGTTCAAGTCGACATACGACTTCTTCGACCCCGACCGGCACGTCCGCTCGGGCGCGAAGGACCGCTGGGGCGTCGGCTTCGACGTCATGCCGCGCTCGTTCCTCGTGCTCGAAGCGCTGTATCGCCACACCCGCGTCCACAGCGGCCCCGCGCTCGATACCGGCGGCTACGACGAGGGTTTGTTCCAGCTCCATCTTTTGTATTAGCACGGACTCCCCGGGTTCACAGAGGAGGTCTCCCATGCGGCTTCGCATCCTCGCGCTCATCGCCCTGTCGCTCCTGCCCGCGGCCGGGATCCATGCCGCCGAGTTCACGGTGAAGCCCGGCAAGGACTGCAGGGTGGTGTTCACGTCGAAGGCGCCCACGGAGACGTTCCAGGGCAAGACCGACCGCATGGAGGGCACGATCTCGGTGGATCCCTCCGCCGTGGGCGACAGCATCACCGTGCACCTCGAGGTGGACCTCGCGAGCCTCGACACCGGGAAGAAGATGCGCAACGAGCACATGCGCGAGAACCACCTGGAGACCGGCAAGTACCCGAAGGCGGTGTTCGACGGCGCCGCGGTGCTCTCGCCCACGGGTGCCAAGCTCGAGGCGGGCAAGCCGGTGTCGTTCCAGATCGAGGGCACGTTCGCGCTGCACGGCGTCATGCGCCGGCTGCGCTGCCCGGCCGAGGCCACGTTCACGCCCGTGGGCAAGGGCGGGAAGATCGCGTTCACCGCCCAGTTCAACGTGGCGCTGCCCGATTACCAGATCAAGCGGCCCGAGTTCCTGTTCCTGAAGCTCGCCGAGGTGCAGGAAGTCTCGGTCAGCGGGCTCGCTTCTTCGGCGCCCTGATCGGCGCCGTGACGGTGCTCGTCGCGGCCGTCCGCGCCGCGGACGTGACGCGCTTCTTCGCCGCCGGCTTCACCACCGCCCGCGCGGCCACGATCGGCCGCCGCACGCGGCGCGTCAGCTCGCCGATGACGCGGTTGTCGTCCAACCCGCCCATCTTGTGGAAGCGCGACTCGATGTCGAGCAGGTATTTCTTGCGCGGCAGCCCGCCGACGTAGTTCGACGGCTTGCCGTCGGCGCCCAGCACGCGATGGCAGGGCACCACGATCGGCAGCGGATTCGTGAGCACCGCCTGCGCCACCGCCCGCAGGTTGCGCGGCTGGCCGATCATGCGCGCCAGCTCGGCCACGGTGATGGTCTCGCCGAACGGCACCGTGCGCAGCTTCTTCCACACCGCGATCGACAACTCGTCCCCCTGCGGGTCGAGCTGCCACTCCAGAACCTTGCGTGCGCCGGTGAGGAACTCGTCGATCTGGTCGGCGAGCGGCCGCAGCTCGAGCAGCGACGGCTCCCACTGCGCGCCCGGCTCGGCCGCCTCGCGCGACGCGATCGAGCGCTTGAGGCTCCGCTTGTCCATGAAGTCGACATGACGGAGTCCCCGCTCGCCGCCGGCGAGCAGCAGCAGCCCCAGCGGCTGGGGTGCGGACATGACGTGGTAGACGAGGCGCATGGGCCGGAGTCTCGGCGATGCGCGGGGACGCGGTCAAGACCGCGATTGGGTGGTTCCGCTCACCGCAGCCGCGGCAGCAGTGCGCCGGTGCGTGCCGCGTAGGCGCGCCAGGCGTCGCCGAACTGACCCTCGAGCAGCCTCTCCTCGCGGCGGACGCGGTCCCATTGGAACGCGGTCATGAGCAGCGCCAGCGGCAGCGCCATGGCGCTCCCGAACGCGATCGCCGCGCCCCAGCTCGCGAGCAACGAGCCCAGGTAGCCGGGATGGCGCACGCGCGCGTACCAGCCGGTGGTCTCGAGCGCGTGCTCGCGCTGCACCGCAAGCAGCGGCGAGAAGCGCACGCCGAGCTGGCGCATCGCGGCGACGCGCAGCCCCAACCCGATCGCCGAGAGCACGACGCCGGCCCAGCCGATGAGCATCGCCGCGGGCAACGGCCACACGCCGAGGCGGCCGCCCCACGCGGCCACGCCCGGGATCGCAAGCGGGATGAGCGCCAGCGCGATCATCGCGAGCGGATCTCTTTCGGCGCGCACGACGTCCTGCCCACGCGCCGGCCGCGCGAAGCCGAGCGTCAGTCCGACGATGCCCCAGATGGCGATGAGGGCCAGCGCGCGCGGCGATGCCAGCAGCGCTCGCACGCCGCCGACCCCCCACGCGAGCAACGCCGACTCGATCGCGAGCGCGACGAGCGCACGCGCCACGATCACGACCGCCGGCGGCCGGGGGGACATGGTTCCAATGTAGCAGCGCGAAGTTGCTGACGGCGACGCATATCGTCGCCTATGCTGGCGGTAAGTGTCCTGTCGTCCCCGACCGGAGGTCGCCATGAACCTGTCGTTTCTAGGACCGTTCCACCCGCAGATCGTGCACACGCCGATCGCGCTGATCATCTTCAGCGCGTTCTTCGCCGTGATCGGGCGGATCACGGACCGCGAGTGGTTGAAGAAGGCTGCGCTCGTGATGCTCGTGTTCGGCTTCCTGGGCGCGTGGGTCGCGGTGCAATCCGGCACACCCGCGCACCGCGTGCCCGAGCACGAGCAGGGCGTGCCCGAGCTGGCCATCGACACGCACGCGATGCTGGGCAAGCGGACGATGTGGCTTTCGGGCCTGGCGCTGGTCGCGCTGCTCGGCGCCACGCGCCTCAAGGGCGGCGCCGCGAGCGCGGTCAGCGCGCTCGGGCTCATCCTCCAGCTCCTCGCCGCCGGCGCCGTGGGGTACACCGGCTACCTCGGCGGCAAGCTCGTCTACGACCACGGCGCGAACGTGAAAGTCGACGGCCAACTGGTGAAGAGCGTGCACGCCGCCGAGCGGGCGCACGAACCGCGACCGGGCGAAGCGGAGGAGGAGAGGGAGAAGAAGTAGCGCGGGCGAGCGAGCGGCGGGGCACGAGGGGGGTCGAGTACAGGGGGCGCCTGGGAACGCGCGGGAGGCAGGATGCCGGAGCGCGTTCCCAGACGAGAGAGGAGGAGCCAGGAGGGCTCCGACGAACGACCCCGAAACGAGATCCCCCCTCGTGCCCCGCCGCTCGCGACGACCAACTCGGGACGACTAGTCTCCCTCGAACACCAGGTCGCGCCGCGTCCAGTCGATCGTCACGCGGCGCTTGAGCAGGATGCCAGGGCCCAGGAGTCCGTCGCGCCGCACGCCGTGGCGCCACATCTCCACCGGCTCCATCGCGCCGGCCCAGCCCGGGATCTTGTCGTAGGCGATGTTGCCGATCGACAGCGCTGGCACGTTCACCTGTGCCCAGGCCCGGCCCTGGAGCCAGGTGCCCGCGCCCTTGATGGCCTTCGACACGCCGCCGGCCTTGAGGCCGTGCTCCTCGAACACCACGTCGGGCGCGCCGAAGCCGCCGCCCGGCATGCCGGTGGCGAGCGTCATCGCCAGCCGGCGACCGCCGTTGATCGAGCCCCACACCGTCAGCTCGTCCTCGCCCCAGAGCTCGAACGGCACGCGCGGTGCCTGGACCTTCGCCGCCGAGCCGATCGGGTTCAGCTCGAGCGTGTGCTTGCGGTAGTCGAACGTGACGTCGAACCGGCGCAGCACCTCCATGCCGATCACGCCCGAGATGGGCGTCGACTGGAGGTTCACCTCGAGCGAAAGCTTGGCGAGCGAGAGCACCGAGGCCGGCAGGTCGGTGAACGTGACGCCGCCGATCTCCAGCTTCTTCACCATCGCGTTCCTCACCGCCACGTGCGAGCCGGTCCAGGCCGCGAGCCGCTGGCCCTCGACCAGCTGCACCTTGCTCTGCGTCGCGGCCATCTTGTCGATGAGCAGCCCGGGCGTGCCCGTATCCACCATCATCAGCACCATCGAGCCGTTCAACTTCACCTTGACGAGCGGCGCGGGCCAGATCTTGTCGAACGTGACCTTGGCACGCTCGCCGGTCACGGCCAGCGGCGGGTCGCTCGCCAGGCGCTCGAGCAGCGGCTTGCGCCCGGCATCCTGAAGCTCCTCGCACAGGGCCGCGGCGTCGGTCCACTTCGCGAGCCGCAGCCGCGCGGCGTAGAGATCGGCGTGCGCCTGCTCGACGTCGCCGGCGGCCACGAGCAGGCTCTCGGCGCGCGCGTTCTGGTCGGCCCACAGTGCGAACTTGCCCATCGCCGCGGACGCTGCGGGGTCGCCCGGCTTCTCCGCCATCACGCGCTCGAACAACTTCCTCGCCTCCGCGACGTGGCCGACGCGCAGGTGCGCGGCCGCGAGCGAGTCGATGAGCGCCAGGTCGTTTGCGTGCCCCGCGGTGTCGCGCTGCGCGTAGCGGAGCACCATCTGCGCCTCGCGCAGGGACGCATCGGGCGCCAGCCAGTCGGCGGCCGCACGCGACGCGGCGAGCGCCGCGACGAGCGATGCGCACACGAGCAGCCGGTGGGTTGTCCGCGATCCCTCGCGTGCGGCGCTCACGAAGCGAGGTACCGTCGCGTGGTCTCCAGCAACACCTCGGCGCCGATCTGCAGGCTCTGCTCGTCCACGTCGAAGCGTGGATGGTGGTGGTCGTGCGTGAGCCCGCGTGATTCGTTCCGCGAGCCGATGGCGATGAACGCGCCCGGCAGCCGCTCGAGGAACGCCGAGAAGTCCTCGCCGCCCATCGTGCGCACGTTCGTGTGCACGTTCGCCTGGCCCACGACGGCCGACGCCGCGGCGCGCACGAGCGGCACCGTGGCGGGATCGTTCACGGTGGGGTGGTTGCCGCGCTCGTAGTGCAGGTGCACCTCGCAGTCCAGCGCCGCGGCGACGCCACGCACGACGCGCTCGAACTGCTGCGGGATCGCCGCCCACTGCGCGCGGTCGAACACGCGCACGGTGCCGTTCATCCACGCGTTGGACGGGATGATGTTGAACGCGGTCCCGGCCTTCACCTGCGTGACGCTGACCACCAGCTCCTTCAGCGGGTCGGCGTTGCGGCTCGCGAGCGTCTGGAGCGCGGTGATTGCGTGCGCGAGCGCCACGACCGGATCGCGCGCGGCGTGCGGCTGGGCGGCGTGCGCGCCTTTCCCATGGAAGATCACCGTGAACTCGTCCACCGCAGCCATCCACGGGCCCTCGGTGACACCGACGAGGCCGAGCGGCAGGTCCTGCCACACGTGCAGGCCGAACGCGGCGTCCGCCTTCGCCCATTCGAGCGCGCCGTCCTTGATCATCGCTTCCGCGCCGCCCTTCGCGCCGCCCAGCTCCTCGGCGGGCTGGAAGCAGAGCACGACGTTGCCCTTCAGGTCCTTCGCATCCGCCGCCAGCCGCTTCGCCACGCTCAGGAGGATGCTGGTGTGGCAGTCATGCCCGCAGGCGTGCATGCGTCCTGCGTTCTGCGACTTGTACGGGACGTCGTTCTCCTCCTGGATCGGGAGCGCGTCCATGTCGGCGCGCAGCAGCACGGTCTTGCCCGGCTTTCCGCCGGCGATGCGCGCCAGCACGCCGGTCTTGCCGACGCCCGTCTTCGGCTCGAGCCCCAGCTTCTTCAGCCGCTCCGCCACGATCCCCGACGTGCGGACCTCCTCGAAGCCCAGCTCCGGGTGCGCATGCAGGTCGCGCCGGGTGGCGACCAGTTCGTCGAGATCCGTGCCGGCGAAGTGCGGGGTGGCGATGGTCATGGGTGCCTCGCGGGGAGCGATGGGAGTGGCCGGGAAGCTTCAGGGCTTCGAATGTCCGCGCCCGCCAGCATGCCGGCTGGGCGCAGGGGGCGCGAGCCGAAGGCGAGCACCCCCTCGCCCAGCGTGAGCCGCAGGCGTACGCAACCGTCATCTTGCCATCCGAACAGTCCCCTGAAAAGCCGCGAGCCCCGGGGAGCGACTCCCCGGGGCCCGGCGGTTTCAGCGGGTGCGGCCCGCTACTTCTTCAGCATCTTCCGGCGCTCGATCTCCTTCTTGAGCGCCTCGCGGTTCATCACCTTGAACTCCACGCGGCGGTTCTTCGACATGTTGAGCGCCGACGTGTTCGGCACCAGCGGCCGGTTGGAGCCGTAGCCCTTCGTCGTGAGCTGCGCCGTGGCGAGGCCCGGGAACTTGTCGACGAGGTAGTTCTTCACCGACTGCGCGCGCGACTCGGAGAGCATCTGGTTCTTCTCCACGCGGCCACGCGAGTCCGTGTGCCCGCCGATCTCGATCGAGAGCTGCGGCCACTTGAGGAGGATGCCGCCGACCTCGTCGAGCGCGGCGTAGCTGTCGGGCAGCAGCGTCGCCTTGCCGGTCTCGAAGTTCACGTTCTGGAGCCGGATCATGCCGGTGTCGAGCATCTCCGTCTCCTTCTCCGTCACCTCGATCGGGCAGCCCATCGCGTCCACCTTCAGACCGGCGGGCGTGTTCGGGCACTGGTCGATGCCGTCCATGACGCCGTCGCCGTCGGAGTCGGTCGGGCAGCCCTTCGCATCCACCGTGGCGCCCTTCGGCGTGTTCGGGCACTGATCGAGGCCGTCGAGGACGCCGTCACCGTCGGTATCGCTCGGGCAGCCCTTCGCGTCCACCGTCGCGCCCTTTGGCGAGTCGGCGCACTGATCGATGCCGTCCATGATTCCGTCGCCGTCGGAGTCGGTGGGGCAGCCCTTCGCGTCCACCGTCGCGCCCTTCGGCGTGTTCGGGCACTGGTCGAGCCCGTCGTAGACGCCGTCGCCGTCCGCGTCGGTCGGGCAGCCGGTGGCATTCACCGTGGCGCCCTTCGGCGTGTTCGGGCACGTGTCCTTCTTGTCCGGCACGCCGTCCAGGTCGGTGTCCTTCGGCTTGCCGCCCCAGCCGTACGTGAGACCGCCCCAGTACTGCTGGTCGGCCTTGTTCGCCGTGGACCAGTTCTCGTGCGGGATGCTCAGCACGTTGCGCGCTTCGAGCCGCACCGACAGCTCGGGCGTCACCGGCACGTGCCAGCCGAGTGCGGCCTCGAACGTGCCGTAGTGCAGGTCTTCCGGCGCACCGTCGGAGTCGTACTGTGAGTAGCCACCGCCGGCGGCCGCGTAGAAGCGGCCGAAGTTGCCGGCGGGCGGCAGCTGCGCGATGAGCGACGCCGACAGGTTCATGAACGAGACCTTGTCGCCGTCGCCGCCACCGGGGCGCAGCTCGTGCGTCTGGCCGAACGCGCCGCCCAATTCGATGATCCAGTACTCGCCGATACCGCGTGCGATGCGGCCACCATAGATGGGCGTGTCGGCGAGCGAATCGACCGGGTACTTGAGCTTCTCCGAGAACTGCCCGTAGCCCGCGAGGCCCGAAACAGCCCAGGCATGCGCCTCTGCGCGTGCGGCTCGCGCGGGCAGGAGGATCGCCGCGGCCATGAGTGCGGCAGCGAATGCGTGCTTCAAGCGCATGGTGTCCACCTCCATGTGGAACGATGGTCTTGATGTTTCACGCGGGTGCCGAGTCTGCGAACGCCCGCGAAGTTAGGGTGGGGCCGTAGCCCCGACAAGCGATTCTCCGGCGGTCATCGGCCGGTCCCGACCGTTCATCGCGCAAAAAATGCGTCCTGCCGGGTCCCGTTTCCCCGTAAGTCGTTGTCACTGGATAGTCCACGGGAGAAATAGGTGGCCACGCGGGCCCGGAAACAGCCCGGGGGGCAGTCCCTTGAGGAGGACGAGCATGGCGGTGCTGGAGATCAAGGACGCGCGCAAGAGCTTCGGCTCGACGCGCGCGCTCGATGGGTTGTCGTTCGCACTCGGCGAGGGCGAGCTGCTGGGACTGCTCGGACCGAACGGCGCCGGCAAGACGACGCTGATCCGCGCCATCGCCGGCCGCGTGCGCTTGAACGGCGGCACGATCTTGCTCCATGGCCACACGCTCGAGCCCGAGAAGCCGCGGCGCGACCTGGGCGTGGTGCCGCAGGAGAACGCGCTCTACCCGCTGCTCAGCGCGCGCGAGAACCTCGAGACGTTCGGCAAGTTGAACGGCATCGACGGCAAGCACCTGCGCGAGCGGATCGCGTGGGCGCTGGAGTGGAGCGGGCTCGCCGACCGCGCGACGTCGCTCGTGCGCACGTTCTCGGGCGGCATGAAGCGGCGGCTGAACCTGGCCTGCGGCGTGCTGCACGAGCCGAAGCTCGTGCTGCTGGACGAGCCCACGGTGGGCGTGGACCCGCAGAGCCGCGAGTCCATCTACGACATGCTCGGGGCGCTGCGCGCGCGCGGCACGTCGCTGCTGCTCACCACGCACTACCTGGAGGAAGCGGAAGCGCGCTGCGAGCGCATCGTGGTCATCGACCACGGCCGCGCGGTCGCGGCCGGCACGCTCGTGGAGCTGGTGGCGCAGGCCGGTCTCACGGGCCGCCGCGTGCGCCTGTCGCTGGACCGGCCCGCGACGAAGGCGCCCGCGGGGTTCGCGCTCGGAGAAGACGCCGGCACGCTCACCGCCAGCATCACCGACGTGGCGCACGAGCTGCCGGGGCTCCTGGCGCGCGTGCAGGCCGAGGGGCTGGCGGTGCGCGACCTCGAGGTGCGCACGGCGAGTCTCCAGGCCGTGTTCCTGAAGCTCACCGGGAAGGAGCTGCGGGAATGATCGCGCTCATCGTTCAGAACGCGTGGACGCAGCTCCGCCGCGACCGCGCCGCCCAGATCCTCGCGTTCGTGGTGCCGATCGCGTTCTTCTCCATCTTCGCCATCATCTTCGGCGGCGGCGGCAACCGCATGAACGGCACGAGCCGCGTGGCCGTGGCCGTGGTGGACGAGGAGGGCAGCGAGAGGAGCCGCGCGCTGGTCGAGGCCTTGAAGGGCGACTCGGCGTTGCGCGTCATCACCACACGGGCGGTGCGCGCGGGCGAGAACGCGCCGCTCGAGCCGCTCACGCGCGCGACCGCCGAGCAGATGGTGAAGAACGGTGACGTGCCCGTGGCGCTCGTGCTGCCCGCGGGCGTGGGCGCCTCGATCGGCAGCTTCAACGCCGCGGGAGCGAAGGCGCTCGTGCTCCACGACCCGAGCGACCCGGTGGCCGGGCGCACGGTGGGCGGGCTCCTGCAGCGCGCGGCCCTGCGCGCTGCCGCGACGGGCGGCGGGGTCCTCGGCGGGCAGGCGCGTGACGCCGACGAGATGATGCCGCTGCGCTTCGAGTCGCACGCGGTGCTGGGTGAAAAGCGCGGCAGCCCGATGGTGGCGTTCTACGCCGCCGGCATCGCGGTCATGTTCATCATGTTCTCGGCGGCCGGAGCGGGTGGCGCGCTCATCGAGGAGACCGAGTCCGGCACGCTCGAGCGCGTCCTCACGACCGGCCTCGGCATGACCGGGTTGCTGCTCGGCAAGTGGATCTATCTCACGACGCTCGCGTGCGCGCAGGTGGCGGTGATGTTCGTGTGGGGCATGCTGGTGTTCAAGCTGCCGCTGCTCGAGCACCTGGCCGGCTTCATCGTCATGACCGTGTGCACGTCGGCCGCGGCCGCGGCGTTCGGCCTGGTGCTGGCGACGCTGTCGCGCACGCGCCAGCAGCTCTCCGGGCTCGCGAACCTCATCGTGTTGAGCTTGAACGCGCTCGGCGGCAGCATGTTCCCGCGCTTCCTGATGAGCGATGCGCTCCAGCGCGTGTCGCTCATCGGGTTCAACGCCTGGGCGCTGGATGGCTACATCAAGGTGTTCTGGCGCGGGGCTCCGCTGTCGGCGCTGGCGCCGCAGGTGGGCGCGATCCTCGGCTTCACGGTGCTGTTCCTGGTGCTGGCGCGGCGGCTGGCGCGGCGCTGGGAGGCAGCCTGAGCCGCTGCCAGGCCAGCACCTTGGCGAGGATGATCGTGCCCAGCGTCATGCTGGAGCAGGCGAGCATCCAGTTCGATGCCGTGCGGCCCACGAGGCCGGGCTGCGAGAGCAGGAACAGTGCGCCCCCGATCACGAGCGCCGCTTGCTGGACTCGCGCGGGGCGCTCCCATGCGAGCGATGCCGCGAGCCACGCCGGCAACAGCAGCACCACGAACTGGGCTTTGAGGTTGAACCCCGTCAGCTGGACCATCGCGCAACAGCCCAACGCCAGGTCGAGGAGCCGCGCGCGCGGCGACGCCCGTGCGGGTGCCAACAGCCACACGATCGCGTAGCCGACGAGGAACACGATCGAGGTCACGCGGCTCACGAGCGCGAACGCCGGCGGATCGAGCGCCGCGACGTTCACCGCGCGCTCGCCGAACGCCGGTTCGGCCACGAGCAGTCGTCGGAGCGCCGACTGCGGCGACTGGTCGATGACCTTCGAGCCCTGGAGTGTGCCCGCGGCGGCCGGCGCGATCACCTTCGCGCGCCACTCTCCCAGCCGATCGATGCCGCCGGGGACCAGCAGGGGCAGGCCGAGCGCCAGCGCGAGCGCGAGCGCCGTACCGAGAAGCCCGCGCCGTTGTGCGCGCAGCGCCAGCGGCAGCGCCAGCACGGCGGCCGACATCTTGAGCGCGGTCGCGAACCCGAGCGGCAGGCCGCGCGCCGCGCCGCACACGGTGAGCGCCACGAGCAGCAGGACAAGGAGATTCGCCTGGCCCAGCACGAGGTTGTCGTGGAACAGCCCCGCGAGCGGGAGGGCGGCGAGCACGATCGTCTCCGGGCGCGTCGGCACGCCCGCGGCGCGCATCGCCGCGAGCAGCCGCCGCCCCGCGACCCACGTGAACGCGAGGTTCGCGACGTACCAGACCCATGCCGCAAACGCGAGCGGCAGCCACGCGAGCGGTACGAGCGCCCACGCGAACCACGGCAGGTAGACGTAGCCGTGGAGCCCGCTCGCGACGTCATAGGGCGTGTGTCCTGCAAGAAGCTCGCGCGCGGCCTGCCAGTAGATCGGGAAATCGTTCCCGTCGCGCACCTGCTTGTGCACGGCGACCGCGCCGAGCGCGAGCAGCGCCACGCGCCACACCACCGGCCACACGCGACGCACGACCGCGTGCTGCACGGGAAGCTACGCCGCGGTGAGCAGCAGCGGCGCGCCTTTCGTGACCACCAGCGTGTGCTCGAAGTGGGCCGCGAGCGAGCCGTCACGCGTGCGGATGGTCCAGCCGTCCTTGTCTTCCACCATGTCGCCGCTGCCCATGGCGATGATCGGCTCCACCGTGATCACGAGCCCTTCCTTCAACCAGCCCTTGCAGTCCGGGTCGGGCCAGTTCGGGATCATCGGCTCCTCGTGGATCGTGCGGCCGATGCCGTGGCCCTGGAGCATGCGCACGACCGCGAAGCCGTCGCGCTTCACCTCGGCCTCGACCGCGCGCCCGATGTCGATCGCACGCCGGCCCGGCCGCACCTCGCGCATCGCCACCTTGAACGCGCGCTCCGCGCACGTGAACAGCGCCTTCGCGCGCTCGGCGACGCGACCCACCGGCACCGTGATCGCGGCGTCCGCCATGTAACCGTTCAGCTCCGCCGTGACGTCGAGCTTCAAGAGGTCGCCCTCGGCGAGCTTGCGCTTCTTCGACGGGATGCCGTGCACGATCTCGTCGTTGACGCTGATGCAGTTGATGCCCGGGAACTTGTAGACGAGCTGCGGCGCCGAGCGCGCGCCGGCCGCCTTGAACACCTGGCCGCCGATCTCGTCCAGTTCGCCGGTGGTCACCCCCGGCGCCGCCGCGGCGCGCATGGCCGCGAGAGCGTCGCGTACGACGACGCCCGCGGCCTTCAAGCCCGCCAGGTCCTGATCGGTTTCGATCGACATGCCCTGAGCCTACTTCTTCGTCGTGTCCGCCGGGGCCGGCGTCGGCGCCGGGGGCACCGGAGCCGCGGGGACCGCGTCGTTCTGCTGCAGCATCCGGCGCTTCTCGATCTCCTTCTTCAGCACGTCCTTGTTCTGCACCACGAACTCGACGCGGCGGTTCTTCGCCCAGTTCAGCTCGTTCGTGTTGGGAACGATCGGCTTGGTCTTGCCGTAGCCCTTCACCGTGAACTGGTTCGGGTCGAGCGTCGGGAACTTCTGCAGGATGTACGCGCGCACCGAGCCGGCGCGCGACTCGCTGAGCTTCTGGTTGCGCGCCGCGGAGCCGCGCGAATCCGTGTGGCCGCCGATCTCGAGCTTCAGCTGCGGCCACTTGGTGAGCAGCATCCCGACCGCGTCGAGCGTCGGGTAGCTCTCGGGCAGGATCTCCGCCTTGTTGGTCTCGAAGTTCACGTTCTGCAGGCGGATCATGCCGGTGTCGAGCAGTTCCGTCTCGCGCTCGGTCACCTCGATCGGGCAGCCCTTCGCGTCGACCTTCAGGCCCTTGGGCGTGTCGTTGCACTGGTCGATGCCGTCCGGCACGCCGTCGCCGTCCGCGTCCTTCGGGCAACCCTTCTCGTCCACGACCGCGCCCTTGGGCGTGTTCGGGCACTGATCGAGGCCGTCCAGCACCCCGTCGCCGTCGGAGTCGCTCGGGCAGCCCTTCGCATCCACGGTCGCGCCCTTCGGCGTGTCGGGGCACTGGTCGATGCCATCCAGTACGCCATCGGCGTCGGCATCGCTCGGGCAGCCCTTCGCGTCCACCGTGGCGCCCTTCGGCGTGCCTTCGCACTGGTCGAGGCCGTCGAAGACGCCGTCGCCGTCGGTGTCGAGCGGGCAGCCGGTCGCGTCCACCTTGGCGCCGTGCGGCGTGTTCGGGCACTTGTCGTTCTTGTCCGGCACGCCGTCGACGTCGGTGTCACGCGGCGTGCCGCCGAACGCGAAGATCAGGCCCGCGCCGAGGATCATGTTGTGCAGCTTCTCGTCGGGCCCGTTGAACGACTTGAACGACACGTCGCGGCCCTCGAGGCGGATGCCGAGCTTGTCCGTCATCCAGAACTTGAGCCCGCCGCCAAACTCCATCGTGCCGTTCGACTCGCTCGAGCCCGCCGACGGCTTCGCCTGGGTCCAGCCCCCGCCCACGAACGCGAACGGGCCGCCCCAGCGGCCATTTGCCGGGGTGATCATGAAGTTGGCGCTGGCGTGCGACCAGTCGAAGTCCTGTCCGCCCGGCACGTCTTCCGACGTGGGCGTGAAGCCGAAGGCGCCCTCGAGGCCGTACCACGACCTGGACTGCCAGCCGAAGCGCGCGCCGACGTGCAGGTTGTCGGTGAGCGGCAGATTGCTGCCCGGGAAGCGGAGCTTGCCGTCGAAGATGGTGAACCCGGCGTACGGCGTCAGCTCCCAGTGCGAGCCAATGGGTTCGGCGGCCGCCAGCCCGGCGAAGCACATCGTGGCCAGGGCGAGCGAGGCGAACCGAAGACGGTGGCGCATCACGTTCTCCTTCGGCGTGTGGAGCGATGGCCCGCTGCGCACTCGGGCAAGCGAGCGCGGGTGGGCGCGAAGGCCGGCAGCCTACGCGGCGCCGCCCGGCAGGTGCAAGGCGGCGTGCGGGTTAGGGTTTCGGCCGCGCGTGCGCGGTCATCCACCGCGTGACGAGGTCCAGGTAGCCCGGCGCCGCGCGCGGCCAGTCCCACGCGCCGCCGGCGACGAGCGGCAGCGTGCGCAGCACGTGGTTCGCATCCGGGTACACCTTCACCTGGTGATCCGCGTTCCCGCCCTCGACGAGCGCCTTCTCGATGGCCGCGGCGCTCGCGGGTCCGGGCAGGAGCTCGTCCGCTTCGCCCGCGACGACGAGCGCGGGCACGCGCAGCGCGCGCCACGAGGGCAGCGGATCGAGCGTGCGCCCGCGCCAGTACCAGCTCTCGAGCTTCGCGCCGCCCGGCAGGTAACGCGGCAGCGAGCTGGCGCGCCGCCACGGCGTCTCGCCGACGCGGTCCAGTTCGGCCGCGAGTTCGGCGCGGTTCTGACCCGAGCCCAGCCAGGCGAGGATGCGCCGGTCGAGCGTCGCCGCGGCGTTCGCGTCCGCGCCGCCGAAGCCGGCCGCGACCAGCCGGACACTGTCCTGGTAGGCGGACGTGAGCCCGACCACCATGCCGGGCGGCGAGACCGCGACCACGAACGCCAGCGAGTCCACGCGCCGGGCGACCATGGGCGCGATGAATGCCCCCTGGCTCAGGCCCCAGAGGCCGACGCGGCCGCTCGCCACGTGTGGCTCGGAGCGCAGCCGCGCCACGGCGGCGGCCGCGTCGGCCGCCAGGTCCTCGTACGTCGCGGCGCCGTAGTCGCCGCCGGACTCGCCGTGGCCGCGCTTGTCGAACACCAGCACGGCGAAACCCGTGCGCGCGAAATGGTCGGCGTAGAAGTGGTACGCGTCGCGGAGGTTCGCGCTCGAGCCCTGGAGGATCACGACGCCGGGGAGCGTGTGAGGCCGTGCCTCCGGCAGGTACACGGTGCCGCCCAACTCGACCGAGTCGCTTCGGAACGTCACTCGCTCGAGCGCGTAGGGCGGCGGCAGGACGACGGTGCGGCGCAGCGTGAACCGGGGTCGATCCCCGCCCGCTCCCGACTCCACGACGCCGGGGACGGCGCCGATGCGCACGGTGCCGGTGATCAGGTCGCCGGTGACCGTGCCCTCGAACGCGATCGGGTGGTCATCGATCGTCTTGAATCGAATGCGCCCCTGCTTGAAGCGCACCGAGTCGAGCGGCATCCCGAGCAGCAGCAGGTCGGGACTGTTGAACCACGCTCGGAGCGAATCGCCGTCGCTGCGAAAGCGGACCGAGCACTCGAGGCTCGTGCCACGCCAGGCGAGCTGCCCCTGCCACGTGCCCTCCGGCGCGCGCGGCGGCGCGGCGTGCGACGAGCAGCCGGTGGAGACGAGCAGCAACAAGGTGATCGCGAGCCTGCGGACGGGGCGCATGCGGCGGGGCCTCCCAGCGTCCGAGAGTAACCCCGCCGCGCTTCGCTCACCTCAGTTCTTCCACAGCTTCTCCCACCACGCCGAGGGGTTGTACGGCGTCATCGACTCCCCGGGTATGAGCCACGCGGTGCTCATGCCCATGCGCGTGCGCACGTCGTTCACCGACCAGCCGGTGAACTCCGCCAGCGAGGCGGCCTCGCGCTCGCGCCGCGCGGGCAGCGAGCGCTTGTAGGCGTTCGCGTTCTCGCACTTGGCGTCGCCCTGCCACTCGTTGTGCACCACGACCTTGGCCTGGAAGTTCGAGCGGTCCGCCGTGGCCTGGAGCACGAGATCCTCCGGGAACGAGGCGCGGTCGTAGCGCGCGTGCAGCCGCGTCAGGAACACGGTGCGATCGCCCTCCTCCAGCCACCAGACGCCCAGCGACCGCAGCTGCGCTTGATCGAGCGGCGGCGACGGGCACGGGTCGCACCACGTCATGTCCCAGGCGTACTCGGTGTAGACCACGCCCATGCCGTTCTTCTCCACCAGGTGATCGAATGCCGCGCGCCACACGGTCGAGAAGTCGCTCTTCACGAACGCGGGTGCGTCCACCGACTCGGGGAGTTTCAGGCTGCGATAGTTCACCGGCTCCACCCGACCGGTGCGCGTGACCGCGTACACGAACAATTCCTGCGGTCCGTCCGCATTCGCCATGCCAAGCCGCACCGGGAGCATGAACTTCGGCGACTCGTACGCGATCTGCAGCGGGCGCAGCGTCTTGATACCCGCCGCCGCGCGCCGGCGCAGGTCCACCTTGGCGACGAAGAACTTCATGCCCTGCTTCAGGTAGCTCTCGACCACGCGCGACGCCTGCATGGGCACGCGGTAGCCGTGGGCCTTGAGCCACGTGAGCAGCGCGCCGCTGTCGGTGGCGGAGAGGATCAGCACGTCGTACTCGTCGATCTCGTAGCGGGCCTCGACGCGGACGCCTTCTTCCATGGCCCCGTTCAGCGTGTACGGGGCACCGGCCAGCATCCTGGACGCGCTCATCCGCACATCCAGCATCTTCGCCATCGCCACCGGGCACGGATCCGGGTCGTGGTACTCGACGAGCCGCGGCGCCGAGTAGGCGTCGAGCTTCGCCACCAGGGACGAGTCGCCGACGTGGATCTGGCCGCGCTTCAGGACGACGGGCACGGGCACGATCAGTGCGAACTCCTTCGGATCGCCCGCGTAGTCGCTGGCCATGGTCATCACCGTGCGGTCGCCGTCGCGCACGAGCGCCACCTGCGAGCGGTGGTTGAACAGCTTCGCCTCGCCGCTCGCCACGTAGAAGCCACAGAACGCCGGCGCCGCTTCAGGCAGTGCGCACACCGCCAGCAGCGCCAGCAGGGATGCGTGCACCCGACTGCGCATGTTGGTTCTCCTTGCGTTGT
>DATNFC010000348.1:0-20570 GCA_035606545.1 Candidatus Methylomirabilota bacterium | reverse complement strand
GACGTCCGCCAGGCGTTCGTCTACTTCGCGAACCGCGTGCCGTTCTACGGCGTCGCCGTGCTGTGCGTGGACGACGACAGCGTGCGCGCCATCCTGCCCAAGGTGACGAAGCGCAGCATCCTCTACGGCACCCGACCGGAGGCCGAGATCCGCGGCACCGGGTTGGAGCTGCTCGCGCACGGATCGCGCTTCCGCGTCGAGGCCGCGGGCGAGCGCATCGGCGCGATCGAGCTCCAGGTTCCCGGCCGCCACAACGCGCTCAACGCGCTCGCGGCCGTGGCCGTGGGGCTCGAGCTGGAGATCGCGTTCGAGCACATCGTCGAGTCGCTCGCGGCGTTCCGCGGCGTAGGTCGCCGTTTCGAGCTGCGCGGCGAGGCGGCGGGCGTTCGCGTCGTCGACGACTACGGCCACCACCCCACCGAGATCGCGGCGACGCTCGCGGCGGCGAAAGGCTCCGGAGCCGGCCGCGTGCTGGTCGTGTTCCAGCCGCATCGCTACACGCGCACCGCGTCGCTGCGCGAGGAGTTCGGGCGCTGCTTCGGCGACGCCGACAAGGTCTGGGTGATGGACGTGTACGCCGCGGGCGAGGCGCCGATCCCGGGCGTCTCGGGCGCCACCGTGGTCGAGAGCGCGAACGCGAACGGCGCGAAGCACGTGAGCTACACGCCCACGTGGGCCGAGGCCGTCGAGGCGGCGCTGCACGAGGCGCGGGCAGGGGATGTGCTGCTGACGATGGGGGCTGGGGACGTGTCCAAACTTGGTGAAATCCTGCTCGACGGGCTCCGGGCCGCGAAGCCGCCCGAGGTCCCCGCGGCCGGCCGGAGCGCTCGATGAGCCGCTATCAGGGCAAGGCGTTGCAGGCGCCGCGCGGGAAGCGGCCCCGCCCCGCGAAGCGCTCGCCGCTGCGTCTGCCGCTGCTCGTGATCGTGGCGATGCTCGGCTTGGGGCTGTTCGCCATGCTCCCCTGGGGCGAGCTGCGCGCGAAGCTGCTGGTCGTGGGCCGCGTCCGCGTCGCGGGCCTGCGTTACCTCGATTCCGAGCAGGTTCGGCGCCGCTCGGGGCTGGCCGCGGGCCAGGACCTGCTGGCGCTGGACCTCGCACGCGCACGCCAGCTCGTGCTCATGGAGCCGCGCGTGCGCGAGGCGCGCGTGCGCCACGCGGGCCTGCGCGATGTGGAGATCCGCGTCGAGGAGCGGCTGCCCGCGCTGCTCGTGGAGCACGGCGAGCCGTGGGAGATCGACGCCAACGGCGTGCTGCTCGAGCCGCTGGAGCAGGGGGTGGTCGCGGATGTGCCGTTGCTCACGGGCCCTGACCTCTCCGAGGTGCGGCCCGGGAGCCAGGTCCAGACCGTTGACGTGAGAAGAGGACTCGCGTGGACGGCGATTTTGAGCGACAATGCCCTCCGGCTCGCCGGTCAGGTCTCGGAGGTGGACGTCTCCGATCCCGGCCTCACGCGACTCGTGCTGCTGAACGGGGTGCGCGTGCTGGCGCCGGTGTGGCCGAACGGGACTCGACAGCTATCCGGCCTGCGGGCCACGCTCGCCGACCTCGCCGCCAAGGGCATGACGCCGCGCGAGGTGGACGTGCGCTTCAAGGACCAGATCGTCGTACGCGGTGCGCGGCCCGACGGCCCCGCCGCCACGACCGGCAGCACGCAGGACATTTGAGGCCACCGCGGGAGGGAACCCCATGGCGCAGGGCAGCCGGACGTACGCCGGCCTCGACATCGGCACCACGAAGATCTCCTGCATCATCGCCGACCAGGGTCCCGGTGGTGAGCTGCGCATCGTGGGCGTGGGCAACGCCCCGAGCGATGGCCTGCGTCGCGGCGCCGTCGTCGACCTCGAGAAGACCGTGGCCAGCATCACGCGTGCGGTCGAGGAGGCCGAGCGCATGGCCGGAATCGAGGCGAAGGGCGTGCACGCCGGCATCGCCGGTGACCACATCCGCAGCCTGAACAGCCGCGGCGTGGTCGCGGTCTCGCGCAAGGACAACGAGATCGCGGCCGCCGACGTCGAGCGCGTGATCGAGGCGGCGAAGCAGATCGCGATCCCGCAGGACCGCGAGATCATCCACGTCATCCCGCAGGAATTCATCGTCGACGACCAGGAGGGCATCAAGTACCCGGTCGGCATGAGCGGCGTGCGGCTCGAGGCCGAGGTGCACATCATCACCGGCGCGGTGACGAGCGCGCGCAACATCTGTCGCGCGATCCAGCGCGCGGGCCTGAAGGTCTACGACCTGACGCTCGAGCCGCTGGCGTCCGCGGCCGCTGTGCTGGATCCCGACGAGAAGGATCTCGGCGTCGTGCTGCTCGACATCGGCGGCGGCACCACCGACGTGGCCGTGTTCCACGAGGGCGCGGTGCGCCACACGGCGATCATCCCGTTCGGCGGCCTGAACGTGACCAGCGACATCGCGATCGGGCTCAGGACGCCGATCGACAAGGCGGAGAGCATCAAGATCCAGTTCGGCGCCGCGCTCGCGGCGCTCGTAAACGGCGACGACTCGGTGAGCGTCTCGGGCGTCGGTGGCCGTGGCGACAAGGAGATCTCGCGCCACGTGCTCGCGAGCATGATCGAGCCCCGCATGGAGGAGATCTTCGCGCTGGCCAACAAGGAGGTGCGCAAGAACCACTTCGCCCCGCTGATCGGGGGTGGGGTCGTGCTCACCGGCGGCTGTTCGCTGCTGCCGGGTTCCGTGGAACTGGCCGAGCAGGTGTTCGAGATGCCGGTCCGGATGGGGCTGCCGCGCGGCCTCGGCGGGCTGTCGGCGAACGTGAGCGATCCACGTTACGCCACCGGGGTGGGGCTCGTGCTCCACGCCGCGAAGTCGGAAGAGGGTCCGGGGGATTTCGTCGAGGCCGGCCCGTCCAAGACTCGGACGGGATTCGACCTTCGTAACTGGTTCGCCGACCTGTTCTGAAATCCATCACGCCGGGTCCTCACGGGTACGACGCCCGCGGGCCCGAACCAGGGAGGGTTGCCATGTCCACGTTCGAACTCGAGATCGACCGCAGCAACTCGGCGAGGCTCAAAGTGATCGGCTGCGGCGGCGCCGGCGGCAATGCGGTGAACCGCATGATCGGCGCCGGGCTTCGCGGCGTGGAGTTCATCGTCGCCAACACCGACATGCAGGCGCTCGCGCAGTCGCTCGCGCCGACGCGCATCCAGATCGGCGTCAACACGACGCGCGGCCTGGGCTCGGGCGGCGACCCGTCGACGGGCCGGCGCTCGGCGGAAGAGGACGAGGCCGCGATCACCGACGCGGTCGCCGATGCCGACATGGTGTTCATCACCGCCGGCATGGGCGGCGGCACCGGCACGGGCTCAGCGCCCGTGGTGGCGCGGCTCGCGCGCCAGGCCGGCGCGCTCACCGTGGCCGTGGTCACGAAGCCGTTCCAGTTCGAAGGCCGTCGCCGACTGCGCCAGGCCGACGAGGGTCTCGCCGAGCTGCGGAACGAGGTCGACACGCTGCTCGTGATCCCGAACGAGCGGCTGCTCTCGGTCGTCGACAAGACGACGGCGCTCTCCGAGGCGTTCTCGGTCGCCGACAACGTCCTGCTCCAGGCCACGAAGGGCATCTCCGAGCTGGTCACGGTGCCGGGGCTCGTGAACCTCGACTTCGCCGACGTGAAGAGCATCATGGCGTGCCGCGGCAACGCGCTCATGGGCACGGGCCGGGGCACCGGACCGAACCGCGCCGTGGACGCGGCGAGCCAGGCGGTCTCGAGCCCGCTACTCGAGGACGTCTCGATCCACGGCGCCGAAGGCGTGCTCGTGAACATCACCGGCGGTCGCGACCTCACGCTGCACGAGGTGAACGAGGCCGCGCAGGTGGTGACGCAAGCTGCCGGTGACGACGCGAACGTCATCTTCGGCGCGGTCATCGACCCGTCGCTGGACGGCGACCTGTTGATCACCGTCGTGGCCACGGGCTTCGGCGCGCACGGCGCGAACATGCGGCTCGTCGAGCGCATGCAGCACCGGCCGCAGCCGCTCGCGGTCGTGAACGGGACGCCGGCGCCGGCGGAGGTCGCGGCCGGACAGCCGCAGGAGAGCGGTCGCGGGTCGGGCTGGCCGCGGCGCGAGACGCGCCCGCAGTGGGGCCGCTCCAGCTCGCGTGCGGACTCGCTCGAGGTGCCGACGTTCCTCAGGCGGAACATGGACTGAGTCGTCACCCGCGGGCGTTCGCGCCGGGAAAGAGGCGAGAACGCGTCCGGCAGGGTCAGAACCGCATAGGTCGCGAGGTCAAGAAGTTGTAGGCTGATGGCCCCACGTCACAGCCTTGCTTCCTCGGCCTCGCGATCCTGTCCGGGCCGTGCTCTCTCACCGACGCGAGGAGGAGTTCGAATGCGCCCTGCCATCGGTCCCGCGATCCTGTCCGCTGCCGCGGCCCTCTCGCTCTCCGTTGCCCTGTCCGCGGGGGCCCAGGCTGAGTGCACCGGCCTGGTCCTCGGGCCTCCGATCTTGTTCCAGACGGGCCCGAACGCTCACTTCATGGCGACCGGGGACTTCAACGAGGACGGTATCGTCGATCTGGCCGTCACCAATGGGGATCTCGGCCCGGGCAGTCTGAACAGCTCGCTGGCCGTGATGATCGGGACCGGGAACCGCACCTACGCGTCCCCCGTCCTCTACACGGTCGGGCATGGCGCCCGTGGCGTCGTGGCCAGCGACCTGAACGGCGACGGGATCACCGATCTCGCAGTGTCCAACAAGTTCTCCAACACCGTTTCCGTGCTCCTCGGTGAGGGCTCGTCGGGGGTGGGGAATGGTGCCTTCGCGTCAGCCGTGAACTACGACGTCGGGTCGGGCCCGTTCGAACTCGTGACCGGCGACTTCAACCATGATGGTATTCCCGACCTGGCGACGGCTCTCAACGCCGCATCGGGCGTCAGCGTGCTGCCGGGGCTCGGGGCGGGCGTGTTCGCTACCGCGGTCACGATCCCGCTCAATGGGGCCTCGACCGGTCTGGCGATCGGCAACTTCAACAGCGACGGCCACGCCGACCTCGTCGCCACCCAGAACGGCGGCGGCACGGTCGCCCTGCTCCTGGGCACGGGTGCAGCCGTGATCGGTGCCGGCTCGTTCGGGTCGGCGGTGTACACCAGCGCGGGGCCGAATCCGTTCCACGTGGTCGTCGCCGACTTCAACGCCGACAACAACCAGGACCTCGCCGTCGCCAATACCGCCGATGCCGGTGTGCGCGTGCTGCTGGGCACGGGTACGGGCTCGTTCGGGACGCCCAAGGTGATCGCCTCGGGCAACAACTCGACGGTGGGCGCGGCCGACGTGAATGACGACGGCATCCTGGACATCGTCACCGGTACGATCACAGGGGGCAACGCGGGGGACGTCGAGGTCTTTCTGGGCAACGGTTCGGGTGGGGTCTGGAACGGCACGTTCGGCGCCGCGACGCACTATGGGAGCACCGGCGATGTCTATCAGCTCATCACCAGCGACCTCGATGACGACGGCAGCATCGATGTCCTGACGGCCCAGGGGTACGGCAACTACGTCGCGCTCCTTCCGGGGACCTGCATACCCGTGCCGCCCGACGAGCGGGCGCCGGTCATCACGCGCATTCGCGACGTCCCGAACGACAATGGTGGGCAGGTGTTCATCACCTGGACCGCGAGCTCGCTCGACGTCACCGGCGGAGCCGTGAATGCCTACCGGGTCTGGCGGCGGATCCCGCCCGAGGCGCCGGCGCTGCTCCGGATCGCGCAGCTGTCGAGCCGGGAGATCATCGCCATCCCGCAACCGGGTGCGACGAATGTCACCTACTGGGAGGCACTGGCCACGCTTCCCGCCCAGCGGTTCGCGGGCTACGGCTACACCGCGGCGACGCCGCAGGACTCGCTGCTCAACAGCAATCCCTATTCAGCGTTCTTCATCACCGCGGCCACGGCCGACGTGGACGTCTACTACTCCTCGGCCGTCGACAGCGGATACTCGGTGGACAATCTTCCGCCCGGGAAGCCGGCGGGCATGGCCGGCGGCATGACCGTGTCCGGCTACTCGCTGCACTGGGACTCCAATCCCGACGCCGACCTCGACGGTTACCGGCTGTATCGTGGATCGTCCGCGGCGTTCGTGCCCTCCGAGGCGAACCAGATCGCGGCGCCGGGTACGCCCGCGTGGGTGGATCAGGACGGGCATGGCGAGTGGTATTACAAGCTCTCGGCCGTCGACAAGCACGGTAACCAGAGTGCCTTCGCCATGCTGGAAGCATCGAGCCCGCTCGCCGTCGGGCCTGACGTGGCGATCCTCCGGCTGCGGGGCGCACTTCCGAATCCTTCGCCGGGGGGCAGGCTCGGGATCGCCTTCAGTCTCGCCGACGGTCCCGTGGCCCGGGTCGAGTTGCTCGACCTCTCGGGCCGCATGGTCTTCGCCCAGGACCTGCGTGGCTGGGGGCCCGGTGACCACGTGCTCACCATCGGCAACGACAGGCCGCTGCCGCCGGGGATCTACCTCGTCCGCTTGAAGCAGGCGGCGTTGCGCTTCGACAAGAAGGTGGTCGTGACGCGATGACGCGGCGCGACCCCGCTCACGAGGCTCGGGTTGCGGGCACGCGCGCTGGCGCGCGGCTCGCGACCTGAGCCCGGGTCGCCGAGGCCGCGTTGACGTTCCTGTCGTCGCTGGTGAAGTGGGGACACACCCGTCGCTACAACGAGGGCATCCTCCACTTCAACCGCGGCGAGTTCGAGCGCGCCGCGGAGTGCTTCGAGGCGGTGCTCGAGGAGGTCAGGGATCCCGACGACCCGGACCATTGCCTCGCCCGCGTGCACGCGGCGGAGGCGCGCGCGAATCTGGGCCTCGCTTACGTCCACGCGGCGGATTTCGCGCGCGCGGAAGCGCAGTTCACACGTGCGCTCGAGGAGAATCCGACGTTTCCCGATCTGCGCTACCAGCGCGCGCGCATCTTCGAGCGCTCGGGGCGCACGGACGAGGCGATCGCCGACCTGGAGCGCGCGCTCGCCGAGCACCCGCACTACGTCGAGGCGCATCTGCTGCTCGCCGTCTGCCTGGCGGCGAAGAACGAGGGCGAGCGCTCGGTGGCCGAGCTCGGCGAGGCGCTGGCTCTGGGCCTCGAGGCGCCGGACTGGGTCACGCCCGAGGTGGCGCGGGACTGGACCGGTGAACAGTGGCGCCGTCTCCTCGACCGCGAGCGGGCGGTCCGAGCGGGCGCTCCGGACCCCGCGTTGGCTGGCCCGCTCGACGAGGCGCTCGCGCGCCAGCAAGCCGGCGATCTGGAAGGCGCGATCCAGGCGCTCAGCACGGCGGTCGCGGAGCGACCGAACTACGCCGATCTGCGGTGCCGGCTCGCTGGACTGCTCCTGGAGACGGGGCGCCTGGAGGGTGCGCGCGCGCACCTGCGCGTGGCGCTGGAGCTGAACCCACGCTACCTCGAGGCGCGGTTCCTGGCCGCGCGTACCGAGCTCGAGGCGGGCGAGGCTGCGGCGGCCGAGGCGCAGATCGAACACGCCCTCGCCGAACACGAACAGTACCCCGACCTCTGGTTCTGGCTCGGTCTGGCGCGCTTCCGGCGCGGCGACCTGGAGGGCGCGGTGGAGCCGCTCGAGCGGGCGGTGGAGTTGAATCGCCGCTTCGCCCGTGCACAGCGCTTGCTCGGGCTCGTCTACCACGCGCTGGGCCGGCACGACGAGGCGCTGCGCGCGGTGCGGCGCAGCCTTGCACGCGAGAGCGAGGCGCCGCGCGCGGCGCTCGCGGAGTCGCAGCTGCTCTACGAACTGGGCGACCTGGCCGGTGCCGAGCAGGCGCTCCGGCGCGCGCTCGCCGTGAGCCCGGATTGGCCCGATCTCCACGTCTGCCTCGCCCGCGTGCTGCGCGTGCAGGACCGGCTCGAGGAGGCTGCGGTGGCGTACGACCGCGCGCTCGAGCTCCAGCCCGGATACGACGTCGCGGCTCTCGAGCGCACGGCGCTCGCGCTGGAGATGCGGCGGCCGGAGCTCGCCGAATCCCTGCTCGTGCCACTCCTCGTGCGCCGGCCCCGCTGGGCGGACGCGCACGCGCTCCTCGGTCGCGCGCGGCTCGCGCGGGGGGAGGCCGTGGGTGCGGAGAGGGCGCTCCGCGAAGCGATCGCGATTCATCCCGGTTTCGCTGCTGCGCACGCCGACCTGGGCTGGGTGTTGCTCCGCCTCGGGCGCGCGACCGATGCCGACGCGGCGTTCGCGCGCGCTCTGGAGCTCGACCCGCTGCACGCCCTGCCCCGCGAGCAGCTCGCATGGCGCGAGCTGCTCACGGTCGCCCGGGAGGGCTGATCGTCGGGACGTTCAGCTGCGACGCTGTTGATGACCCGATATCGGCGACATGCGGGTGTGCCCCGGACGGTTCTGGCACCACGTGCCCGCACCGTCGTGGGGGCGAGTCACGACCACTGAACGCGTGGCCGATACCTCGTTGAAAGCAGGACGCGCCCCGCGGTACGGTTACTGACGAGCGGCGCCCCATGCGGTACCGGGCCCCGCGCGGGACCGTGGACGGCAGGGAAGGGGTCCCGCAGGCGTCGTGACTGGTTCCGGTAAGGAGGTCGTGGACATGACTCGCCCGCTCGCGATTCGCATCGCATCGCTGCTCGCAGGGCTCTCGCTCGTGTCGTTCCCGACACCGTCGTTCGCACAGGTCAGTGGCACCTGGTCCGCGGTCTCCGACGGGGGCGTGCACCCCAGCCCGCGCCGGAACTACGCGTCCATGTACGACGCCGCGAACCAGCGCTACATCGTCTTCGCCGGCGAGTGGGGGAACCTCTACGGCGGCTACCAGTTGTTCAACGAGGTATGGGCGCTGACGCTGGGACCCACGCCGACATGGAGCCCGCTCGCCACGCAGGGCAGCCCGCCCGGCGAGCGGCACAGCCCACAGTTCGGCTTTGACGCCGCGCGCAACCGACTGCTGGTCTTCGGTGGCTATGGCAAGCACTATCCCGGCTCGACCAACTACGAGTACTTGAGCGACGTCTGGCAGCTGTCGCTGGACGGTACGCCGACGTGGACCGAGTTGTTCCCCACCGGAACGCCGCCGCCGGGGCGGCTCGCGGGCGCCGCGGTGTACGACGACTTCCGCCAGCGCTTCGTCGGCTTCGGCGGCACGGTCGGACTGCCCGTGGACACGTGGGAACTGGACCTCTCCGGGGAGCCGGCGTGGAATCCGGTCACGACCTCCAGCACGGCGCCACCGGGGATGTACGGCATGGCGTCGGTCTTCGATGCGCGTCGTGATCGGATGATCATCTTCGGCGGCTCGACCAGCGACAACTACTTCGGCGTCCACAACGACACCTGGGTGCTGAACCTGCGCGGCGGAACGCCGACGTGGCACAAGTTGAATCCGGCCGGCACGCTGCCGGCGGCGCGACGGACGATGACGTCGATCTACGACCCGATCCGTGACCGCATGATCGTCTACGGCGGATGGGACTCGGGCGGGGAGGCGAACTCTCACTTCCTCGGCGATACGTGGGAGCTGTCGCTGGAGAACAATCCCACGTGGACGCAGTTGGCGCCGGCGGGGTCGCTGCCGACGGGTCGTGACGCCACCGCGGCGATCTACGACCCGGTGAACGACCAGCTCGCGGTGTACGGCGGCTGGACGGGCACGGACATGCTGGCGGACAGCTGGCTGCTGCACTGGGGCGCGACCGGGGTGGCGGCGGCGATGGCGACGAGCTCGTCGGCGAGTCCGACGAATGCGCACGTGGAGTGGGACATCACGGACAACACGAGCCCGTACGCGGCGGTATACCGGCGCGAGGGCACGGGTCCGTGGACGAGCCTGTCGATCGCGCAGGCCGACGTGAGCGGGCACCTGGCGTTCGACGACGCTGCGGTGACGCCGGGGGCGCAGTACGGCTACATGGTGGTGGTGCCGTCGGAGAAGGGGAGCCAGTTCGGTGGTCAGGCGAACGTGACCGTGCCGACCGTGACCGGGGTCGGCGATCGCGGCTCGTGCCTGGCGCTCGAGCGCGTGCAGCCCAATCCGGTGCGCGCGCAGTTCGCGGTGTCGTTCACGCTCACGGACGACTCGCGGGCGAGCCTGGAGCTCTACGACGTGAACGGGCGGCGGGTGCTGGAGCGCGCGGTGGGTCTGGGCGCCGGCCGGCACACGGTGTCGCTCGGCGCGGCGCGTGACTTCGGCGCGGGGATGTATTTCCTTCGCCTCACGAGCAGGGGCCAGACGCTGAACCAGCGTGTCGTGATCGGGCACTGAGGCCCCAGCGTTCGCTGACAAGGTCCGGCGGCCGCCTCTCGGGGCGGCCGCTCGGCGTTGCGCAGCGGACCGACTCGCGTGGGCCGGCCGGATGTGTAAATGTCCCGTGCCCCATGACCGTGAACCGTGAGCAGGTGCAGGCCAGCGTGTTCCGTGCGCTCGAGGCGTTCAACGCGTCCGAGGAGCGCGCCGTCCCGGTCACGGCCGATGCGGTGCTGCTCGGGGCGGGCGGCGCGGTGGACTCGCTCGGCCTCGTGCGGCTGATCCTTGTCGTCGAGCGCCAGGTCGAGTCCGACCTGCGCACCGCGGTGTCCCTGACCAGCGAGCGGGCCATGTCGCAGCGGAACAGTCCGTTCCGCAGCGTCGGGGCGCTGATCGACTTCATCACGTCCAGCTTGAACGGCGAGGCTGGATGAGCCAGCGCGTCATGCTGATCACCGGCACGCGCAAGGGGATCGGCCGGCACCTGGCGGAGCACTACGTCGCGGCGGGATACCACGTGATCGGCTGCAGCCGCACGGCCGCGGACTGGGAGCTTCCGGGCTACGAGCACCATTGTGTCGACGTGGCGGACGAGACCGCGGTCCAGCGCCTGTTCCAGCACATCGGGACGCGACATGGCCGGCTCGACGCCGTGGTCAACAACGCCGGCATCGCGTCCATGAACCACGTCCTGCTCACGCCGCTGTCCACGGTGCGCAACGTGTTCTCGACGAACGTGTTCGGCACGTTCCTGGCCTGCCGGGAGGCGTCGCGGCTGATGATCCGCGGCGGCGCCGGCGGGCGCATCGTGAACTTCGCGACCGTGGCGACGCCGTGGGACCTGGAGGGCGAGGCCGCTTACGCCGCGTCCAAAGCGGCCGTCGAATCGCTGACGCGCGTGCTCGCACGCGAGCTGGCCCCGTTCGCGATCACGGTCAACGCGGTCGGGCCGACCCCGGTCGCCACAGACCTCATCCGCTCGGTGCCGAAGGAGAAGATCGACGCGCTGCTCGCGCGGCAGGCGATCCATCGCATGGGGGAGATGCGCGACATCACGGTCGTGATCGACTTCTTCCTCCAGCCGGAGAGCGATTTCGTCACTGGCCAGGTCCTCTATCTCGGAGGAGCCTGATGGCGGTCGGGTTCCTGCTCGACCGCTTCCGGGAACACAGCGCGCTCGGCGCGGTCGCGGCGGACCACCGGATCGAGGACTACGCGGCGCTGCTCGCGCGCGTGCAGCGGGCCTCGGAGCGGGCGCAGGGCCTGCCGGTCCGCCGGGGCGACGTGATCGCGCTCGAGTCGGACTACTCCGCCAGCTGCATCGCGTGGCTGCTGGCGCTGCTCGACGCCGGCGCGATCGTCGTGCCCATCGCCCCGGGGTCGGGCGCGCACCGGTCTCAGTACCTGGAGATCGCCCAGGTGCAGTGGCGCGTCGAACCTGACGCCGACGGCGGCGCGACCGTGCAGCACCTGCGCGGCGCCGCGGCCCACCCGCTCTACGAGCAGCTCCGCGCCGGCGACGAGGCGGGGATCGTGCTGTTCACCTCCGGCTACACCGGCGTGCCGAAGGGCGTGCTCCACAGCGCGAGCCGGCTGCTGCAGAAATACCATCGTCCACGCCAGCGCCTGCGCACGGTCCTGTTCCTGCAGTTCGACCACATCGGCGGCCTCGACACGTTGTTCCAGGCGGTATCCAACACGTGCCTCGTCGTCGTGCCGCCGGACCGCACCGCGGACGGCGTGTGCGCGGCGATCGCGGAGTTCCGGGCCGAGGTCCTGCCCGCCTCCCCCAGCTTCCTCACCCTGCTGCTGCTGAGCGAGGCGCACATCCGCCACGATGTCTCGAGCCTGCGCTACATCACCTACGGCGCGGAAGTCATGCCCCAGTCGACGCTCGACCGACTGGCGGCGAGCTTTCCGAAACTCACGCTGCTCCAGAAGTACGGGCTCACGGAGGTCGGCACGTTGCGATCGCGGTCGGAGCGGAACGACTCGCGACTCGTGAGCGTTGGCGGTGAGGGCTTCGAGACCCGGGTCGTGGACGGCCTGCTGCAGATCCGTGCCGCCTCGAGCATGCTCGGATACCTGAACGCGCCGTCACCGTTCACGCCCGACGGCTGGTTCATGACCGGGGATGCCGTCGAGGTCCACGGCGAGCAACTTCGCATCCTCGGCCGCGCCTCCGACATGATCAACGTCGGCGGCCGGAAGGTGTTCCCGGCGGAGGTCGAGGCAGTGATCCTCGAGGTCGAGAACGTCGCCGAGGCGGCCGTCTCCGGCGAGTCCCATCCGCTGATGGGACAGATCGTGGTTGCACGCGTCGCCCTGGTGCGTCCCGAGGGCCCCGCCGACGTCGAGGCCCGCGTGCGCCGGCGATGCCGCGAGCGGCTCGCCCCGCATCAGGTGCCGGTTCGCGTGGATGTCAGCGTCGAGTCGCTGCACGACGACCGCCAGAAGGTCCGTCGGCACTGAGGCCGGGATGCCCCACGTCACTCCGGCCTTCCGCTCGGACTTCGACCAGATCCTGCCCCTGCTGCGCACGTTCCCGAACCAGCGTCTGTCGAGTGAGGACTGGCGACGGCTGCTGTTCGAACCGCCGTGGCCGGCGCCCGAGGACCGCGTAGGCTACGTGCTCCGCGACGGTGACGAGGTCGTGGGCTTCCTGGGCACGATCCTGAGCACGCGCACGATCCGTGGCCGCACGGAGCGCTTCTGCAACCTCTCGAGCTGGATCGTGCGTGACTCGCACCGCGCGGCGAGCCTGCAGCTCGTTTTCCCGTTGCTGTCGACGCGCGACCAGACCCTCGTCAACCTCACCGCGTCCCCCGCCGCGCACGAGGTGTTCCGGTCGCTGGGGTTCTCGGTGCTCGAGCGCACCCAGGCCCTGATCCCGATGGTCGCGGGTCTGGGCGGGCTGGGACGCGCCGTCGGGGTTCGTCGGGTGTCGGACCCGGGGCGCATCGTTGCCGCCCTCTCGGGCCCGGACCGCGAGCGGGCCGAGCACGTGGCGCACACACGCGCAGCGCAACTGCTGCTGACGCGCCGCGGCGAGACCTGCCATGTCGTCGCCACGGCCAGTCCGTGGCGTGGTCGCTGGACGCTCGCCCACGTTCAATACGCGAGCGATTGGTCGCGTCTCTGGGACTGGCTTCCGCTCGTGAACGGCGGCTTTTTCGCGACCCTGCGCACGTTCGGCCTGCGCGTCGACGGTCGCTGGTTGCCGGAGCGCCTGCCCGGTTCCGCGCGCCGCCGCGAGTTGGCGTTACCGACGCTCTACCGGCCGGCGCATCCAGGGATCACCGCGACGGACGTCGACGGCCTCTACTCGGAGTTGCTGCTCCAGCCGGTGCCCTGAGCCCGCGCACGCGGCGCGTCAGATCGCGGCGGCGAGCGTCGTGCCGCGGACGGCCTTCTCGACCTTGCCGCTGCGCAGGCAACGCGTGCACACGGTGATCTGCTTCGGCCGGCCGTCCACCTTCGCCCGCACGCGCTGGATGTTCGGCTTGAACATGCGCTTGGTGACGTTGTTCGCGTGGCTCACGTTCTGGCCGGCCATGCGCATCTTGCCGCAGACGAAGCACTTCGCCATCGGGATCACCTCCACATGAAATGAAAAAGCCGCCCGGGAGGGACCCTCTCGAGGGCGCACCGGTGTGCACTGGAGCCGAGCGACTATACGCGGCCGGCCACATGCTGTAAAGGTGCGCACGGTGTGCAGAACGCGCGTCCAGGGCGGGCGGGATGCATGCCGGGGCGCACGTCCACGTCCACAACCTCTTGACGCCACGGCGTTCAACGCGCCCGCGCGCAGGCGGTTGACAGCCAGCGGACTGCACGGGGCCCGAAACTTGGAGGCGGTTGGATCGGCGTGGGAGCGGACCCTCCCGCGCTGCGCACGTTGCGGGGCCGGCGCGACCATCCCGGGAGGATGGGCGCGCGCCGGCCGGAGGCGTTCGGGTAGCCCGTGAAGCCAGCAGGGAGGTGGCGATGAGGGTTCGACCGCGTGGTGTGCGAGCGCCGGGGGTGGCGTCGTGAAGGCCGTCCTCGTCGCGGTGGTGATCGTGAGCGGCATGGAGGCCGCGGGCTTCATGGGTGCGTGCCCGAAGCCACCCCAACCGGGTGAACCGCTGCGTGACCTGACGCCCGAACAGCTCGCGAGCTTCAACGCCGGCAAGGCGATCTTCGCCAAGGAATTCGAGCCCGACGAGGGCCTGGGTCCGCTGTTCAACGCCCCGGCCTGCGGCGAATGTCACGAGGAGCCGGTGCTGGGCGGCCACGGCGACGAGGACGAGACGCACGCCGCGGTGGCGCAGCCGGACGGTGCATGCGACCTGCTCGCCGCGCACGGCGGCCCGGTGTTCCAAGCGCACACCACGCCGGCGCTGAAGCAGGCTCTGGGCCTCGACAGCGAGCCCCTCCCGGCGGAGGCCACGACGCGGGCCATCCGCACGTCGCCCGACATCTTCGGCTTCGGCCTGCTCGACGCGGTGCCGGAGGAGGAGATCCTCACGCGCGCCGACTCGGCGGATCGCGACCACGACGGCATCTCGGGCCGGCCCAACCGGTTCGTCGACGGCCGGATCGGCCGCTTCGGCCGCAAGGCGGTGCTGCCGAACCTCGACGAGTTCAACGCCGGTGCGTTCGTGATCGAGATGGGCGTCACGAATCCCGGCGCGCTGGTGGAGGAGACGATCGGCGGCAAGCCGATCCCGCCGGGCGTGGACCCGACGCCGGAGCCGGAGCTGAGCTCGGAGGCGCTGAAGAGCGTGCAGGACTTCGTGCGCTTCCTCGCGCCGCCGCCGCAGTTGCCGCTCACGTACGAGGGCGAGCGGGGCCGCCAGCTGTTCCGCAGCATGGGCTGCATCTCGTGCCACACGCCGGCGCTGGTCACGGGCCCGAACAAGGTGCGCGCGCTCGACCGCAAGGTCGTGAACGCGTACACGGACCTGCTGCTGCACGACATGGGCACCGAGCGCGCGGACATCTGCCTGGGGCTCGCCTCGCCCTCCGAGTTCCGCACCGAGCCGCTGATGGGTGTTCGCTTCGCGACGAAGTTCCTGCACGACGGTGCGGCGACGACGATCGAGCAGGCGATCGAGCTGCACGCGGGCGAGGCCCAGAAGTCGCGCGACTACTTCGTGAAGGCGGCAGCGAAGGACAAGGAAGCACTGCTGGCGTTCTTGAAGTCCTTGTAGGCAACGCGACCCCGGAGTCACCCGTCCGCCCGCTCGGCCGCCCACGGGCAGCGTCGCCCGAGGGGCGGGGTGTGCGGGGGGGCCCCCCCCCGCACACCCCGCCCCGACCTCGTGACGGTGTGCATGAATCGCGGATAGATTCGCCGGCCATGAGCACGACGAAGCCGCCCGCGCCAAGGATGGACGCGCAGACCAGGGTCCAGTTCCTCCCCGGCATCGGGCCGCAGCGCGCGTTGGCGTTCGAACGCCTCGGTATCGTCACGCTCGAGCACTTGGTCCGCCACTTCCCGCGGACCTGGCTCGACGCCAGCCGGTTCGTGAAGGTCAGCGATCTCAGGCCCGGCCAGCTGCTCACCGTCGTCGGCGACGTGCGGCATGCCTCGGTGCAGCGCACCCGCGGCGGCCGGAGCGATTTCGCCGTCACCGTCAGCGATGGCAGCGGCACGCTGCCCTGCTACTTCTTCGGTCAGTCGTGGCTCTCGCGCACGCTCACGCCCGGCACGCGCGTCGTCGTCAGCGGCGAGATCAGCGGCGCCGAGCGGCAGATGCTCAACCCCATGTTCGAGGTCGTCGAGGGTGACCTCGAGTCGCTGCTCCACGCCGGCCGGCTCGTGCCCGTGCACGCGCTCACGCGCGGGCTCTCGGCGCGCGGCGTGCGGCAGGCGATCCGGCACGCGCTCGATGCGCTCGCCGACCGCATCGCGGATCCCGTGCCCGCCGTGGTCGCGCGCGAGCGCTCGCTCGGCCCGCTCGCGGAGGCGCTCCGCGACATCCATTTCCCGCCGTCCGCGGCCGCGCTCGAGACCGCGCGCCACCGCCTCGCGTTCGAGGAGCTGTGGTTGTTGCAGATGGTGATGGCGCTGCGACGGCGCTCGCTCGGCGAGGAAGGGCGCGCGCTGGCGCTCCTGGAGCAGGGCTCGCTCGCGCTCGACGGTTCCGGCACGTTGGCCGCACGCGTGCGCGCGTCGCTGCCGTTCACGCTCACCGAGTCGCAGGAGGGAGCGCTCCGCGACATCGCCGCGGACCTCGCGCGGTCGCGGCCCATGCACCGGCTGCTCGTGGGCGACGTGGGCAGCGGCAAAACGGTGGTCGCGCTGCTCGCCGCGTGCGCCGCGATCGAGCGCGGGCAGCAGGCGGCGCTGCTCGCACCCACCGAGATCCTCGCCCGCCAGCACGGCGACAGCCTCGCGCGGCTCTCCGGGCCCGCCGGCGTGCCGGTCGCGGTGCTCACGGGGGCGTCCACGGCGGCCGAGCGCCGCGCGCTCCAGGCCAGGCTCTCGGCCGGCGAGCCGCTGCTCGTCGTCGGCACGCACGCGCTGCTGGAGGAGAAGCTCCAGTTCCCCGCGCTCGCGCTCGCGATCGTGGACGAGCAGCATCGCTTCGGCGTGCGCCAGCGCGCGGCGCTGGCGGGCAAGGGGCTGCTGCCGCACGTGCTCGTGCTCTCCGCGACGCCGATCCCGCGCACGCTCCAGCTCGCGTGGTTCGGCGATCTCGAGCTCTCGGTCATGCGCCAGCGCCCGGCGGGTCGCGGCCGGCTCGTGACCCGGGTCACCGGCGAGGAGAAGTTTCCTCACGTCCTCGAGTTCATGGCCCGCGAGCTGAAGGCCGGCCGCCAGGCGTTCGTCGTCGTACCCGCGATCGAGGAGGGCACGCGCGCCGACACGCGCGCCGTCGAGACCGAGATCGAGCGGCTGCGGGCGCAGCCGTTGCTGAGCGGCTACGAGATGTCGAGCCTGCACGGCCGGATGAAGCCGGA
Organism: Candidatus Methylomirabilota bacterium; assembly: GCA_035606545.1. GTDB lineage: Bacteria > Eisenbacteria > RBG-16-71-46 > RBG-16-71-46 > RBG-16-71-46 > JAIOPA01. Next base: position 3,405 of record DATNFC010000348.1, on the reverse strand, counting down.
CGAGAAGCAGGAGGTGATGGACCGTTTCCGCGCCGGCACGCTCCACGTACTCGTGGCGACGACCGTGGTCGAGGTCGGGGTGGACGTCCCGAACGCCACGCTCATGGTGGTGGAGAATGCCGAGCGCTTCGGGCTCACGCAGCTCCACCAGCTCCGCGGCCGCGTCGGGCGCGGCAGGCACCGCTCGGTGTGCGTGCTCGTGGCCGGCGCGCTCGCCGGGGAGCGGGCGAGGGCGAGGCTCACGGAGATGTCGCGGACCGACGACGGCTTCGAGTTGGCCGAGGCCGACCTGCGCCTGCGCGGTCCCGGCGAGCTATGGGGGACGCGCCAAGCGGGGCTGCCCGACCTGAAGCTCGCGGACCTCGTGCGCGACGAGCCGCTGCTGCTCGAGGCGCGCGAGTCCGGCGTGGCGCTGGTGGCGCGCGATCCGCAGCTCCTCGACCCCGACCACGCCGTGCTGCGGCGCGTGCTGCGCGAGCGCTTCCACGACGCGCTCGCGCTGGCGCTGGCCGGTTGAGCGCCGCTCGCGATACCCTCTGCAACCGATGACCGACTTTCCCATCCAGTGTCCCTCGTGTGGGGCGCAGTACCTGCTGCCGCCGGAGCTGCTGGGCGCGGCCGGTGCCTCCGTGCGCTGTCCCACGTGCGCCGCCGAGTTCGTGGTCGACGCGAAGGGCCGCCTGGTGACCGCGGAGGCCAGCGAGCAGGGCCTGCGCGCGCTCGCGCGCGGGCTGTTCGACGAACTGACGCTGCGGTTGGGCACACAGCTCGAGGCGGCGGCACGCGAGCGACGCCTGTTCGCCGATCACGGACCGGCCCTCATGGAGGCGTGGGACGAGTTCCGCCGCCGCGCCGGCGCACGAGCGCCGTCGCAGCCGTTCCGCGACGAGCTGCGCGAGCGCTTCGGCGTCGAACTGTTCCCGCCGGGGGACGCCTAGGACGCCGGCGGCACGCGCATCAGCTCGCGTGCGCGCTTGCCCCACGCGATCGACAGGAACCCGGCGCCCGACATGCATGCGGCCGCGGTGCACAGCGTCACCGCGGTGCCGAACAGCGGCGTCAGGATCGTGGCGACCGCGAGCGAGCCCAGCAGCAGCAGGCGCATCGTGAAATCGCGCAACGAGAACACGCGTCCGCGCTGGTGGAGGTCGGTGCCCTCCTGGAACAACGTCTCGGTGAGGACGAACGCCGGCGCGATGCAGGCGCCGATCAGGAAACTCGCGATCGTGAACACCGCATAGCGCCGCGACACCGCGACGGCCACGATCCACACGCCGGCGAGCACCATGCCGAGGCCGAGCAGCAGCGGACGCGGCACGCGCCGGCCGCGCGTGTTCACCCACCACGTGGACAGCGCCGCGCCGACGCCGAGCGCACCGCCGAGACCCGCGATGCGCTCGGCGCCGGGGATGCTGGCCACGCGCTGGATGTGCTGGATGCCGGCCACCTGCACGAACCCGCCGCCCACCCACACCGCGGCCAGCGCGGTGAGCGCCAGGCCCACGGCGGGCGAGCCGCGCACGACGCGCACCCCCTCCACGATCTCGCGCCAGTAGCCGTGCACGGTGACATCGGTGACGGCGCGTGGCCGCGGGCGATAGCGGATGAGTGCGAGCGAGATCACCGAGACGCCGTACGTTGCCGCGTCCATCAGGATCGCCACCGGCCAGCCCCAGTGGTCCACGACCCAGCCGCCCATCGCGAAGCCCGCGATCGTGCCCACGATGCCGGCCACTGCGAGCAGCGTGTTCGCGCTCAGCAGTTGCTCGCGCGGCACGATCTCCGGCGTCATCGCGCTCTTTGCCGGAAGGAAGAACACGTTGCAGGTGAAAACGAGGAACACGAGCGTCCACACCGGCGTGGCGAGGTGCGTGGCCTGGTAGACGAACGGGATCGCAAGCACGCACAGCGCGCGCGCCAGGTCGGAAACGATGAGCACGGTGCGCAGGTTCCAGCGGTCCACCCACGGCCCGGCGAACGGCGCGAACAACAGCACCGGCACCACCGAGACGGTGCCATGCAGGCTCAACATCAGCGACGACTGTCCGGGATCGTGATAGTCGCTCGTGTGCTGCTGCACGAGCCCGTTCAGCGCCAGGTAGTTGAGGCGATCGCCCCAGAGCGAGATGAGCTGTCCCCACCACAGCGCGCCGAATTCGCGTTGGAGCAGGAGCGGGCGGGACGGCTTTGCCGGAGGCGCACCCGGCGCTGGGGCGGCCGGACCGTCCTCAGGCATGCCGCGACCTAGGCCGCAGAGCCGGCTTCGCCTGCTGCCCCGTGCCCGGCTCCGCCGGGCGTGCCAGCGACCGCGTCGCGCCGGCCTGCCGCGCGCCGGCCGACGGCATCGCGATAGACCTGCTCGATGCGGTCCACGACGCTCGGCCACGCGAACTCGAGCGCGCGCCGGCGGCCGGCCTCGGCGAGCCTGCCGCGGCGCTCGGGTGACTCGACGAGCTGGGAAAGCGCGCGCGCCAGCGCCGGTACGTCGCCGGGCGGGAACACGACCGCGTCCTTGCCGGGCGTCACCACGGTGCGATAGCCGGGTATGTCCGAGCACACCACCGCGCGCCCGGCGGCCATCGCCTCCACGAGCACGATGCCGAAGCTCTCGTTGCCGGTCGCCGGCGAACAGAAGATGTCACCGGTCGCGTACCAGCGCGGCAGGTCCGTGCTCGGCACGTGGCCGAGGAAGTGGACGTGCTCGCGCGCGGAGGCCGCGACGCCGGCCATGATCTGCGGCCGCAGGTAGGAGTCGCCGACGACGAGCAGCCGGGCGCGGCCGTCCGTGCGCTCCACCACCTCGGGCATGGCGGCGATCAGGTCCTGCACGCCCTTCCTCGGGTCGAGTCGGCCCACGAACAGGATGTTCGTGTGCGCGGGGTCACGCCACTGCTCGAACGGCTTGATGAGCGGGTGGAAGCGCTCGACGTCGACGCCGTTCGGGATCACGTCGTAGGGGCCGGGGTGGTAGAGCTCGGCGGCGGTCTTCGCGGTGCTGCTCACCGCGATGCGGCCGTCGAGGCGCGAGAGCGTCCGCATGATCATGGGCCGGAACAGGTCCTGGATCGCGGTTCGCCCGCCGGTGGAGTGGAACGTGCCCACCGTGGGCCGGTCGGAGACCTGCACGGCGAAGATCGGCAGTGTCGGCGCGCCGGGGTTGTGGACGTGCACGACATCGAGGTCCAGCTCGCGGATGGCGCGTTTCAGCCGCCCCTTGAGCGAGATCCCGATCGCGAAGTCCACGAACGCGCGGTTGAACGGCACGAGGATGTTCCAGCCGATGCGCAGCACGCCGTCGCGGAAGCCCTTCTCGCCGCGGCGGAAGAAGCTGGTGATGATGGTGACGTCGTGGCCGCGGCGTCGCAGCTCGTGGGCGAGCGCGTGCACGTGCTCGGTGACGCCGCC
>DATNFC010000347.1:0-13845 GCA_035606545.1 Candidatus Methylomirabilota bacterium | reverse complement strand
CGCGAAGGGCACGGTCGCGATCCGCGGCGAGGTGCTGATCCCGCTGCCGGCGTTCAACGAGCTGAACCAGAAGCTGATCGCCGAGGGCGAGGAACCGTTCGCGAACGCGCGCAACGCTGCGGCCGGCACCGTGCGCCAGCTCGACGTCAGCATCACCGCCGGTCGCCGGCTCGACTTCTTCGCCTACGAGATCATGGCGTACGACCCCCCCGCGCGCGGCAAGTACCCGTTCCCCACGCAGAGCGCAATGCTCGAAGGGCTGCGGACTTGGGGCTTTCACGTCGAGAACGACGTCAAGCGCTGCGAGGGCATCGACGAGGCCTTCAAGTTTCACTTGAAGGTGCGCGAGCGCCGCGACCGGCTCGCGTACGAGGTGGATGGCGTGGTGATCAAGGTCGACGACCGCGCCGCGCAGACGCGGCTGGGGATGCGCTCGCGCTCGCCGCGCTGGGCCGTGGCGTTCAAGTTCCCGCCGCGCGAGGAGGTGACGCAGGTCCTCGACATCGTCGTCCAGGTGGGACGCACCGGGAAGCTCACCCCGGTCGCGCAGCTCAAGCCCGTCGACGTATCGGGCGTCACCGTGAGCCGCGCCACGCTTCACAATCAGGATGAACTCGATCGCAAGGACGTGCGCATCGGCGACACCGTGCGCGTGCGCCGCGCCGGCGACGTGATCCCGGAGGTGGTCGAGGTGCTGCTCGACCAGCGGCCGAAGGGCGCCGCCCGGTTCGAGCTTCCCGCAAAGTGTCCCGTGTGCGGCTCGGAGGTCGTGCGCGACGGCGCCGCCCACGTGTGCACGAACGGCCTCGCCTGCCCGGCGCAGCTCGAGCGCCACATCGTCCACTTCACGATGCGCGGCGCCATGGACATCGCCGGCCTGGGCGAGAAGACGGTGAAGCAGCTGCTCGAGCGTGGGCTGGTCAAGGACCTCGCCGACATCTACCAGCTCACGCCGATCCACCTGGTGCAGCTGGACGGCTTCGCCGAGAAGAGCATCGAGAAGCTGCTGGACGCGATCGAGGCGAGCAAGAAGCCGCGCTTCGACCGCTTCATCTTCGCGCTCGGCATCGAGCACGTGGGCGACACGGTGGCCCGGCTCCTGGCAGATCACTTCAAAGGAGTGGCCGAGCTCCGCGAGGCCGCTGAAGAAGAGTTGGAACAGATCCGCGGCATCGGCCCCGAGGTGGCGGCGAGCGTCCACCACTTCTTCTCCAATCCGAGGAACCGGCGGGTTCTGGACCGGCTGCTGAAAGCCGGCGTGAAACCCGTCGCCGAGGAGCGCCCCGAGGGCCCGCGCGTACTGGACGGCGAGATCGTGGTGTTCACGGGCGGCCTCGAGACCATGCCGCGCCCCGATGCCCAGCGGCTGGCCGAGCGCCACGGCGCGCGCGTCGCGGGCACCATCTCCAAGAAGGTGACGCTGGTCGTGGCCGGCCCCGGCGCCGGCACGAAGCTGGACGACGCGCGCCGGCTGGGCTTGAAGGTGATCGACGAACGCGCATTCCTGAAGCGCGTCGGGCACAAGGGCTGAAGCGATGACGAACGCCGAACTGGCGCGGGCGCTCGCCCGCATCGGCGCGATGCTCGAGATCGACGGCGCGAACTCGTTCCGCGTGCGCGCCTACGAGGAAGGTGCCCGGGTGGTCGAGAATCACGGCGAGTCGCTTGCCGCGATCGTGAACGAACCGGGCGCGCTCGAGGCGATCAATGGCATCGGCAAGAGCATCGCGCTCGCGATCCGCGAGCTGGTGGCCTCGGGCCACACGCAGGTCCTCGACGGGCTGATGAAGAAGTATCCCGACGAGGTCGTGAGCTTCACCGAGCTGCAGGGCCTGGGACCCAAGCGCGTGAAGACGCTGTTCGAGACGCTGCACATCTCGACCCGCGCCGCACTCGAGCAGGCGGCGAAAGACGGCAAGCTGCGCGAGCTCCCCGGCTTCGGCGAGAAGGTGGAGCAGAACGTGATCAAGGCACTCGCCAAGGCGTCGCAGTGGTCGGGCCGCATGCTGCTCGGAGACGCGTGGCCGATCGCACATGCGATCGCTGCGCGCATCCGCACGGTAAGAGGGGTGAAGAACGTCGAGCTGGCCGGCTCATTCCGCCGTCGAAAAGAGACGATCGGCGACCTGGACCTGCTGGTGACCGGCGGCGACGCCGAGCAGGTGATGCAGGCGTTCACGACGCACGACACCGTGGCCGACATTCTTGGCCGCGGCGACACGAAATCCAGCGTCAAGCTTTCCAATGGCTTACAGGTGGATCTTCGCGTGGTTCCCGAGGCCAGCTTCGGCGCCGCGCTCATGTACTTCACCGGCTCGAAAGAGCACAACATCGAGCTCAGGAAGCTCGCGATCGAGAAGGGCTGGAGCCTGAACGAGTACGGGCTCACGAAGGGCGAGAAAGTGGTCGCGGCGCGCACCGAAGAGGACGTGTACAAGGCGCTCGGTCTCGCGTGGGTGCCCCCCGAGCTCCGCGAGATGCACGGCGAGATCGACATGGCGCGCGACGGCACACTGCCGAAGTTGATCGAGCTCTCGGACCTGCGCGCGGACCTGCACATGCACACCACGCGCACCGACGGGCGCGACTCGATCGACGCCATGGTCGAGGGTGCCATCGCGCGAGGCCACGAGTACATTGCGATCACCGAGCACAGCAAGGCGATCGCGATGGCGTTCGGCTTCGACGCCGAGCGGGTGCGGAAGTCGATCGGCGAGATCGAGGCCGCGCGCGAGCGGCATCCTGACATCCACATCCTCCACGGGCTCGAGGTCGACATCCTCGCCGACGGCGAGCTGGACCTGGATGACGAGACGCTGGCCCTGCTCGACTGGGTGATCATTTCGATCCACTCGCGCTTCGAGCAGACACCCGACGTGGCGACGGCTCGCGCGTTGCGCGCGGTGTCGCATCCGCTCGTGCACGCGTTCGGCCATCCCACCGGACGCGCGATCGGCTCGCGCGATCCGTCGCCGTTCGACGTGGAGAAGGTCTGCGAGGCGGCCGCGGCGCGAGGTGTGGCGATGGAGATCAACGCCTCGCCCGCGCGACTGGACCTCTCCGACGTGAACGCCCGGCTCGCGCGGTCGAAGGGATGCCGGTTCGTGATCGACACGGATGCGCACGCCGTCGCGCAGTTGGACCTGCTCCAGTTCGGCGTCTTCCAGGCGCGGCGCGCCGGGCTCACGAAGGACGACGTGTGGAACACGCTGCCGTTCGAGCGGTTCCGCGACGGGCTGCTCGAGCGGCGGGGACGCACAGGCGCGCCGGCGGCCGCTCTAACGGCGAGCAAGGCGGCGGCCGCGGCGACCCGGCCGGCCGCGAAGCAGTCGGCGAAGGCGGTCGCGAAACCGGCGGTGCCGGTAACCGCGACCAGGACGGCCACGAAGCCGGCCGCGAAGGCGTCCGGTCGGTCCTCGGCCAAGGCCGCCGCGAAGAGCACACCGGGACCGAAGAAGCGCGCCACGCGGGGATAGACCCGAACGCCCTTTTTTCGTTCCGCGCGCTGCAGGGCTGCTCTAGACTCCCGCGCAACGGTTCGCCTTCACCCTTGCCTGGAGGTTCCCATGAACCGGATCGCGACCTCGTGGCTCGTCGCGTTCGCACTGTTCGCTGTGGCGACGTCCGCGCTCGCCGCCGTCCCATCGCCGGCCAACAGCGCGCTGCCGCCGTGCATGGCGCTCTGCCCCATGGGTGACATGCCGTTCACGGTCACCATCCGCGATTTCGCCAACAATCCCATTGCCGGCAGCTCGGTGACGCTGAGCTTTGGCGGCTGCCCGGCCAGCGCGTTCATCTGCGACCCGCTGCCCTCGGACCCGTACACCACCGACCTGACGCTGCGCACGCTGCGGATGTTCACCGACGCCGCGGGCAAGGCGACGTTCCCCGCCCGCGTCGGCGGCACAGGGGCCGCCGGTTGTGCCGCGGTGTTCGCGGACGGCGTGCCGATGCGCAACTACGCACTGGCCTCGCCCGACCAGAACGGCAACGGCATGTGCGTGAGCCTCATCGACACGGACGACGCGATCTTCGCGCTCAAGCTGGGGCTCGCCGACCCCACCGCGGACTTCGACTGCAGCGGAGGGCCCGTGGACGCGGCCGACGAGGCCATTTTCTTCTCACACCACTCGCACGCCTGCCTCGGGTTCGTGGACCCGGTGCAGCGGAACACCTGGGGATCGTTGAAGCTGCACTATCGTTGAGGCCGCGCGGAAGCGACCGGTTCTGTCGCTCGTCGGCCCCGCGCGCGCTCAGCCGATCTTCTCCGCCACGCTCTTCGCCTGCAGGAACAGCAGCAGGTAGTCGCGCCCGCCCGCCTTGCTGTCGGTGCCGCTCATGTTGAAGCCGCCGAACGGGTGGCAGCCCACCATGGCGCCGGTGCACTTGCGGTTCAGGTAGAGGTTGCCGACGAAGAACTCGTCGCGCGCCTTCTGGAGCTTCGCCGGGTTCTTCGTGTACACGGCGCCGGTCAACCCGAACTCGGTGTCGTTCGCGATGCGCAGTGCGTCGTCGTAGTCCTTGGCACGGATGATCGCGAGCACGGGGCCGAAGATCTCCTCCTGCGCGATCTTCGCGGTGGCCGGCACGTCGTCGAACACGGTGGGCTGGACGAACCAGCCGGCCTCGCCGGGGACGCGGCCGCCACCCAGAAGCAGCTTGCCCTCCTGCTTCCCGGTCTCGATGTACTTCAGGATGCCGTTCATCGCGCGCTCGCTCGCCACCGGGCCCATGTAAGTGCCGAACTGCGCCGGGTCGCCCTGGTTCACGAGCTTGTTGATCGCGGGCACGAGCTTGGCCACGAACGCGTCGTGCACGGAGTCCACGACGATCGCGCGCGAGCAGGCGGAGCACTTCTGGCCGCCGAAGCCGAACGCGCTCTGCGCCACGCCCAACGCCGCGGCGTCGATGTCCGCCTCGTCGTCCACGACGATGCCGTCCTTGCCGCCCATCTCGGCCACGACACGCTTGAGCCACCGCTGCCCGGGCTGCACCTCGGCCGCGAGCTTGTTGATGCCCACGCCCACGTCCTTCGAGCCGGTGAACGACACGAAGCGGGTCTTCGGGTGGCGTACGATCTGGTCGCCGACGACGCTGCCGTCGCCGGTGACGAAGTTGATGACGCCCGGCGGCAGGCCGACCTCGTCCATGAGCGCGAAGAACTGCCACGCGATGCCCGGCGTGTCGCTCGCGGGCTTCAGCACCACCGTGTTGCCGGTCACGACCGCGGCCGTGGTCATGCCGACGGCGATCGCGAGCGGAAAGTTCCACGGCGGGATGACCGCGCCCACGCCGAGCGGCAGGTACACCATGACGTCCTTCTCCCCCGGCAACTGCGTCAGCGCCGGCGGGTCGTCGTAGCGCAGCATCTCGCGCGCGTAGTACTCCATGAAATCGATGGCCTCGGCCGTGTCGGCGTCGGCCTCGCCCCAGCTCTTGCCGATCTCGAGCGTCATCCACGCCGAGAAGTGGTGGCGGCGCTCCTTCATCCGCCGCGCGGCCTCGATGAGGTACGCCGCACGGACGGCCGCGGGCACGCGCGACCATGTCTTGAACGTGGCGAACGCCGTCTCGACCGCCTGCGTCGCCTGCTCCTTCGTCGCCGACTGGAACTTGCCGAGCACCTCGGAGGGCCTCGCGGGGTTCGTGCTGTCGAACGCCTTCGAGCCCTTGAGCCGCTGGCCGCCGATGACGATCGGGTATTCCTCGCCCGCACGCGCACGCACGTCGGCGATCGCCTTCTCGTAGGCGACGCGGTTCTCGGGACGCGAGAAGTCCACGTACGTGGTCGGCGAGTACACCGGCAGCGACGCGGCGTTGACGGGCGCGATCCGGCCGGTGGCGGTGGTGGTCGTGGTGGTGGCCATGGCGTTCTCCTGATGACTGGCTAGAGCCGCATGGGAGCGGCGATCGTGTCCTTGGGATGCGCGCGGATGCGTCGCGAAGCGCCAGTCTAGCGCACGCGCCTACTCATCGCAGGAACGGCACGCGCGCCGCGGCCGTGCGACCCGCGGACTCGACCCGGGCGACAAAGAGCCCGGGATGGACGGCGCGACCGTCGTCATCGCGACCGTCCCACGCGCCCCGCCACTTGCCGCCGGGCGTGAGCTGGAGGTCCGATTCGGGGATGCGGCGGACACGGCGTCCGTTCAAGTCGTGGATCGTCAGCACGAACGGCGCGATGACGCCGCTGAGGACGAGGTTCGCGCCGCCCACGGCCGGCACCGGCGTGATCGCGATCGCCAGCGGCGGCGTGGGCGGCGGCGGCGGCGTGGTGTTGATGATGCGTCCGATCACGCCGCTGTTCGCGGCGAAGCCGATCGACTGCCGACAGAAGTAGAACGCACCGTCGCGGAACAGTGCCCAGTCGGAGACCGCATCGAACCCGGTCCCCCACTTGCCGGGGGCGGGCTGGCCGGGCACGTCGGGGCCAGGCGCGAACCCGCTCCCGAACGGCTCCAGGCGATAGAGCGTGCCCGAGTAGTAGTCGTTCGCGAACAGGTTCCCGGAGTATTCGGGCGGAAAGTCATACAGGCCCGAGCCGGTGGGCCAGTACGCGCCGGCGGCGATGATCGCGGCGCCGCCCAACTGCGTCGTGCGGTCGTACTCGAACTCAGGGTCGGACAGGTTCGGGGGCACAGGGCCACAGCCGCTGGCGAAGCGCCCAGGGATGCTGCCCTCGAGGAACGGCCAGCCGTAGTCGGCGCCCATCTCGGGCTGCGCGGGCCGTGGCGTCGGCAGGCGGAGCACGAGCACGTCCAGCTCCTCGCGCGCCTGGTCGCCCACGTCACCGATCACGAGCCAGCGGCGTACAGGGTCGGGCTGGATGCGGAACGGATTGCGAAGGCCAAGTGCGACGACGAGCCGCGCGTTCGAATCGGGACGGCTCACGAACGGGTTGTCGAACGGCGTGATCTGGCCGCGGAACGCGCGGCCGGACCCGGGCGGGAGCTTGCTCACGTCGAGCCGCAGGATCTTGCCGCGGAGGGCGGTCGTGTCCTGCGCCGCGCACGGTTGCGCATCCTCGCCGAGGCTCACGTAGAGCAGGCCGTCGGCGGCGAAGCGCACGGTGCCGCCGTTGTGGTTCGTCGCCTGATCTGGGATGTCGTCGATCAGCTCGTAGCGCGAAAGCGGGTCCGCCACCAGGTCGAGCCCGTCGCCGTTCGGCACGTTCGCGAGCGTGAAGCGCGCGATGCGGATGCGATTCGGTAGCCCGGCGGTGTAGTGGACGTAGAGATACGGTCGCGTGGGATACGCCGGATCGAGCGCGACGCCGAGCAGTCCGCGCTCGCCGCCGTCCGTGGTCACGTCGGTGAGCTGGAGCACCGGCGTCGATTGCACAGGAAAGCCTGGAACGAACACCCGCACGCGGCCGGTGAACTGCTCGGCGAACAGCACGCGGTCGTCGGGCATGAGTTGGAGGGCCGTGGGTGAGTTGAGCCCCTGCGCGAGTGGCTCGACGGCGAAGCCGCTGGGCACGACCTGGCCGGCCGCGCGCGACGCGGCGAGCAGGAGCGCGATCAGGATCGGGACAGCGGCACGCATCATCGTATGAACATACCCGGGTCGGCGCGCCGCAGGTCCCGCGACGCGACCGCTCAACGCAGGAAGACGACGCGCTGGGCGATCCGTTGGCTGCCCGCTTCGACGTACGCCACGTACACACCCGGCGGCGCTTCCCGCCCGTCCTCGTCGCGACCGTCCCACGCCAGCGTGTGCCCGTGCCCCGGCGCGAGCGAGCCCGGCGCCGCGAGCTCGCGCACGACGCGGCCGCTGGCGTCGAAGATGCGCAGCCCCGCCGGCGCTGGCGTGTCCAGCGCGAACTGCGCCGAGCCGACCGCAGGTGATACGCGCAGCCGGAACGCGAGCGCGGCACGCGGCGCGGGCGGCACGTCGACCAGGCCCGGGCCCGAGATGCGCCCGATCACGCCGTTCTGGCGGCAATACCAGAGCGAGCCGTCCGGTCGCACACGCCAGTCGGAGACCTGGCCGAAGCCCTCACCCCAGTGCGTGGGGCTCGGCTGTCCCGCGACGGGTGCGGCGATCGCCCACGCGCCGCCCGATAAGTGGAGCCGGTAGAGCACGCCCGTGTAGTAGTCGTTCGCGAAGATGTCGCCGAAATGGTTCGCGGGTAATGCGCGCACGTCATCGGCGCTCGCGCGGTAGATGCCGGCTGAGATGATGGCCGCGCTCGCCTGTGACGTGCGGTCGTAGTCCCACACCGGCGCCACGAGGCCGGGCGGCATCGCACCGCACGTCGTCGGTCCGGTGGCGGTGCCTTCGAAGAACGGCCAGCCGAAGTTCGTGCCGGACGGCGCGCCGGCGCCGGACGAGGAGCCCGGAGGGGAAAGGATGTCGATCTCCTCGCGCACCACGAGGCCCACGTCGCCGATCACCAGGTCGCCGGCGTCGGGATCGATCTGGAAGCGGAACGGGTTGCGCAGGCCGTACGCGACGACGAGCCGGGCCGCGGAATCGCTCGAGGCGACGAACGGGTTGTCCGCCGGCGTCACCTGCGCGCGGAACGCGCGACCCGCGCCGGGCGGCAGGTTGCGCGTCTCGAGCCGCAGGATCACGCCGCGGAAGCCCGGCGTCTGCGCCGAGCAGGACGAGGCGTCGTCGCCGAGGCTCGCGTAGAGCAGGCCGTCGACGCCGAAGCGCACCGTGCCGCCGTTGTGATTGGACGCGGCGTCCGGGATGCCGTCCACCACGTCGAAGCGCGACGTGCCCGACGCCAGGAGATCGCCACCGGTGCCGGCGAGGTCACCGGTGAGCGTGTAGCGCGAGATGCGGATGCTCTGCGGCGAGGTGACGTCGTAGTAGACGTAGAGGTAGGGGAAGCTCGGGAAGCGAGGGTCCACGGCCACGCCGAGCAGGCCGCGCTCGCCGCCCGCGTTCACGCCCGCAACCGTGATCACCGGCGTGACCTGTACACCCGTCCCCAGCGTGAACACCCGCACGCGGGCGGTGAACTGCTCGACGAAGAGGACGCGGCCGTCGGGCAGGAAATCGAACGCGGTGGGTGCGCTCAACCCGCTCACGAGCGGTTCGACGGTCATGCCGGTCGGGACGACCTGGGCCCCGGCGACGGGCGCGAGCAGCGGCAGGGAGGCGAGCAGGGCGAGCAGCGCTGTGGTGCGGGAGGCGGTCATCGGGGATCCCTTCCTCTCGGCCGGGTGCGACAAGATGATTGCACCCGGCTCGCTCGTCCCGCAATACTGCCGCCCCATGCGAATCCAACACTCGTATCGCATGCTCGCCGGCCTGGCGTTGGGCGTGACACTCGGCGTCATCGCGCACGTGGCGTTCGCTGACGCGCCCTGGCTCCAGCAGTTCGTCCGCCTCGTCACCGAGCCGGCGGGCAAGATCTTCCTCCGGCTCCTGTTCGTGCTCGTGCTGCCGCTCATCGTCTCGGCGCTGGCGCTCGGCGTCTCGGGGCTGGGAGACGTGCGCGCGTTGGGCCGCATCGGCTTGAAGACGCTCGCCTACACGGTCGTGGTGTCGTCGATCGCGGTGTTGATCGGCGTCGCGCTCGTGAACACGTTCCAGCCGGGACGCGGCCTGTCGCCCGAGTTGCGTGCGCGGCTGCTCGTGCAGGCCAGCGCCGCGCCGGCGCCGGCTCCCGCTTCGGGCGCCACCGGTGCAGACTTCGTCGTCGGCCTGGTGCCGAACAACATCATCAAGGCGATGGCGGACGGCGACATGCTCGCGGTGATGGTGTTCGCGCTGCTGCTGGGTGGCGGCATCGCGGCCACGCGCACCGAGTACGCGCGTCGGCTCGAGGAGATGCTGCAGGGCCTCTACGAGGTCACGATGCGGCTGCTGGAGATGGTCATTCGCCTGGCGCCGTTCGGCGTGGCCTGTCTCACGTTCACGCTGACGGCGCGTCTGGGCTACGACATTCTTCGCCAGCTCGGGGCATACGTGCTGACCGTGATTCTCGCGCTCGCGATCCAGCAGTTCGTGGTCTACTCGGCGAGCGTGTCGTGGTTGGGCGGCATGAGCCCGTGGACGTTCTTCCGCGGCGTGCGCGACGCCATGCTGACGGCGTTCTCGACCGCTTCCAGCAACGCCACGCTGCCCACGTCGCTCGCCGTGGCCGAGCGCGAGCTGAAGCTGCCGTCGCACGTGAGCCGGTTCGTGCTCACGGTGGGCTCGACCGCGAACCAGAACGGCACCGCGCTGTTCGAGGGCGTGACCGTGCTGTTCCTCGCCCAGTTCTACGGCGTGGCGCTGACGCTCGCGCAGCAGGTCACCGTGGTGTTCATCTGCATTCTCGGCGGCATCGGCACGGCCGGCGTGCCCGCGGGCTCGCTGCCGGTGGTGGCGATGATCCTGGGGATGGTCGGGATCCCGGTCGAGGGAATCGGCATGATCCTCGGCGTCGACCGGCTGCTCGACATGTGCCGCACGACGCTCAACGTGACCGGCGATCTCGCGGCCGCGGTCGTGGTCTCGCGCGGCGAGGAGCCCCTGCCGCCGCTCCATCCGCTGCCCGAGCCGTGAAGCCGGCGGCGTTCGGCGCGCTCGTCGTGGGCGGCGGCGTCCACGGGCTCGCCACCGCGTGGCAGCTCGCCCTGCGCGGCGTCGAGCGCGTCGCGCTGGTCGAGCGCTTCCGCCTGCACCACGACCGCGGCAGCTCGCACGGGTTCGGCCGCATCACGCGCACGACCTATTCCGATGAACGCTACGTCAGCCTGACCCGCGTGGCCCATGCGGAAGACTGGCCGCGGCTCGAGCGCGCCAGCGAGCGCATGCTGATCCACCGCTGCGACGGCGTGTTCTTCGGCCCTCCGGAGGGGGACCTCGAGCGCTGGGCGGCCGCGGTGGCGGCGGCGGGCGCGCCGGGCGTCGAGCGGCTCGATGCGCGCGAGGCGAGGCGGCGCTTCCCTGCGTTCGCGTTTCCCGACGCGCCATTCGCGCTGCACGACACCACGGGCGGCGTCGTGGCTGCGGCCGACACGCTGCTGGCGCTCGACCGGCGCTGCCGCGTCGAGGGCGTGCACGTGCTCGAGGAGACGCGCGTGCTGGCGATCGACCCGAGCGCCGATCCGGTGGTCGTGGACACCGACCGTGGCCGGCTGCTCGCCGAGCGTGTGGTCGTGACCGCGGGCGCATGGGTCGCACGTCTCATCCCGGCGATGCGCGGCGCGGTCCAGGTGAGCCGGCAGCACATCGGCTACTTCGACGTCGGCGCCGCCGGCGAGTTCGGCCGTTTCCCGAACTGGGTGTACGTGGGCGACGAGGCGCGCGGGCTCTACTATGGACTGCCGGCCTTTGGCCGGCCGGGAATCAAGGCCGCCCTGCACGGCGTCGGGAGTGGGGACGACGATCCCGAGCAGCACCCCGGCCCCGACGCGACTGCGATCGCGCGCGTGCGCGAGTTCCTTTCGTCACAGCTCGCGATCCCGGTCGGCGGGCTGCTCCACGCGGAGACCTGCCTCTATACGAACACCCCCGACGAGCGCTTCGTGATCGGGCCTCTCCCCGGACACCCGAACGTCGTCGTGGGCTCGATTTGCTCGGGCCACGGGTTCAAGTTCGGCCCGCTCATGGGCCGGCTGCTCGCCGGGCTGGCGCTCGAAGACAGGACCGACGCGCCCGAATTCGAGCGCCATCGTGATGCGTTCGCAGTACCCGGCGGTTGATTGGAGCGGCCAGCCCCCGCTGACCGGCGACACGGCGCGCTGGAATCGCGCTCGAGCAGTGCCAGCATCGGCTTGCGCGACTACTGTGTTGCAACACATGTTAGTCGGGGGTAAAGAGTCCGCGCCTTCACAAGCCAGCGTCAATCGAAGGGTCAGAAGGCTGCAGGCTCAAGGGTCTCCCCCATCCCCCGTCTCAGGAGTATCACCGTGATGAAGCTCGCGCTCCGCCCGCTCGCCGCGCTCCTGGCGGCCGTGACCCTGGCCTCCCCGGCCGCCGCCGTCCCCACCACGTGGAAGGTGGATCCGGCCCATACCGAGGTGGGCTTCGAGGTGCGCCACTTCTTCTCCAAGGTGCACGGAGTGTTCCACGACATGCAGGGCACGATCGTGTTCGACGAGCAGGACCCGAACGCGATCAAGGTGGACGCCACCGCGCGCGTGGCCAGCGTCGACACCGGCAACCACAACCGCGACGCGCACCTGCAGACCCCCGATTTCTTCAACGCCGCCACGGACTCGCTGCTGTTGTTCCGGAGCACGAAGGTGGAAAAGGCAGGCAAGGGCAAGTTCAAGATCAGCGGCGACCTCACCATGCGCGGGGTGACGAAGCAGGTGGTGTTCGACGCCGAGTTCCTGGGCTCGTCCGCGGTGACCATCGAGGGCAAGTCGTGGGGCTCGAAGGCGGGTTTCTCGGCGACCACGGTCGTGAACCGCAAGGACTTCGGCATCAACTGGAACAAGGCGCTGGACAACGGTGGCATGATGGTCGACGACCAGGTCACGATCATCCTGAACGTCGAGGCCAACAAGGCCGACTGACGCGAGCGAGCCGTCATTCGCATGTGGCCGCGCAGGTGGTCCTGGCGGTGCGGGTTCACTGCCATGAAACCCTGACCACTTCCGCGCAGGGGGGTCGCAGATGCGGGGCGAACCCGTAGTTTCCTGGTGCGCGTCCCTGTCCGACCTCTCATAATCGTTCGGCCCCTCTCCCTCAGGTGCACTCCGTCTCGAGGTGCCCGGATGAAGACCGCTCGCCCTGCCTTGCTCATGCTCATCTCGGCCCTGCTCGGGGCGACGCTCTCGGCCCCGCCGATGGCAGCGGGACCCGTGCTCGGGGAACGCGACCCCGACCCGACCGCCGCCTCGATGCACGGGCATTGTGCGCCCGCGATCGTCACGCCCGTCGCGGGCGAGCCGGGCGCCTACCGCATCCAGACGCCGCACGGCACCACGATCGCCCACCGCGCTCCGGTGTTACCGCGCACGGCAGGCCCGGTCGCGGAGATCCGGGTCCTGCCGACGTATTTCGACGCCGACGGCGACACGCTCGGCACCATGCACGACACGATCCTTGTCGCCCCCGGCACCACGGTGCGCTGGGTGCGCGATGGTGAGGGCTTCCACACGGTCACGAGCGGCGTCGACTCGGGCGATCCCGGCGCCTCGAGCGAGTACAACTACATCTTCGACGACGCCACGACGTCGGCCGAGAGGGTGTTCACCGCGATCGGGCGGCACGACTACTTCTGCTACATCCACGAGCCGGTCATGATGGGCTCGATCATCGTCACCTCGGCGACCGCGGGCGTCGGCCCGAGTGGCGTGCTGACGCGCGCGGCGTTCACGCGCCCGCCAGCACCGAACCCCACGCGCGGTGCGCTCGCGTTCGCGATCGGCCTGCCGCGGGCCACACCGGTGTCGCTCACCGTGCACGACGTCGCGGGCCGGCTGGTCGCGCGGCTCCGGGACGGCGCCCTTCCCGCCGGCGAGCACCCGTTCCGCTGGGACGGCCGCGGCACCGACGGCCGCCTGGCCCAGAGCGGGCGCTACTTCGTCCGCCTCGAGGCGGGCGCGGTGCGCGAGACGCGCGCGGTATCGATCGTGCACTAGGCGCGGCGCCGGACGTGAAGCGGCCGCGGGAACGCTGGGTTCCCGCGGCCGTATTCGTTCGATTGTGCGCAGAAGATTGTGGCGGGCACGGGGGGTGCAGTGACCCGGGGGCATGGGGATCGACCCGCTCCAGTTCACGCCGCCCTTCTGTCCGCGAAGTGATTGTCCTTCCCAGCGTTCGCGCGCGCCCTGGCGCTGGCGCCGCCACGGCTTCTTCACCCGCCAGGCGAGCCCGCATCGCATCCCGCGCTTCCGCTGTGGCCACTGCGGTCACAGCTTCAGCTCGCAGACCTTCTCCGGCAGCTAC
>DATNFC010000346.1:0-6215 GCA_035606545.1 Candidatus Methylomirabilota bacterium | reverse complement strand
AGCCGGCTTTTGAGCGTCATCTGTCCCGAGGCGTCGGGGCGCCCGAGCAGGTCGTCGCCGCAGAAGCTGACCACCAGCGGGAGCCCCACGCGCAGCGAGGCCGCGCCCGAGAGCCCGAAGTGCGCGTGCACGAGTTCGGCGCCGCATTCCCGGGCGACCCTCGGCAGCTCGACGAGCGCGCGTAGGTACTCGCTCGTGTGGTGCCAGCCACGGATCTCGTAGAGCGTGTTCTCACAGCCCGCGGCCGCAAGCGACTCCGCCTGCGACTTCACGAACGCGCCCCAGTGCGGCCGCTCCGCCGACGGCCACATGTTCGTGACCACGAGCACCTTCATGACAGCGGTCTTGGGTCGCGCGCGCGCTCGGCGAGGTGGAAGAGCGTCATCGCCAGGTAGCGCGGGTACTCGTTCCAGTCGGAGAGCAGGTGGTAGTCGCCGCGCGAGAAGCGACGGAAGCCGCCGTCCGGCCGCTGCTGCGCCAGCACCCAGCGGAACGTGCGGTCGGCGAGCGCGCGGTGATCGCGCCAGCCCTGTGCGCTCACGGCGTGGAGCGCCATGCCCACCGCGTCGGCGTAGTACACCACCTCGGGCAGCACGCGCGCGCACGAGGCGCGGACCGCGCCCGAGGCGAGCACGCCGGTGGCGAGGAAGTCGGAGAGCCGCTCGGCGATGGCGCGCGCGCGGGCGTCGCCCAAGTCGGCCGCGAACCATGCGAGCTTCATGCACTGGAACGCGTTGTACTGGTAGCAGAGGTAGTGCGGCCGCGTGCGCGGCTCGTTGCCCCCGGCCAGCTCGTACGGCAGCTCGCCGGTTTTCATCTGCACCGCCTCGAGGAACGTGAGCAGCGCGGGCACGCGGTCGAGGAAACGCGCCTCGCCGGTCGCGCGCGCGAGCATCCCCAGCACCCAGATCCACTCGCAGGTGTTGTTCGGCACCAGCCCGCGCGGCTTCTGGAAGTAGTTCACGCACAGGCCGCCGCCCCACTCCTGGTAGCCGATCTCGCGCTCGACGTACGCGTGCCAGCGGCGCGCGCGCTCGAGCCCGTCGGGATCTCCGTCGTAGCGGTGGCCCTCCAGCAGCGCCATGGCGCCGAAGTCGCCCTCGACCGTGGCCACGAGGTGCTTCCGCTCCGGGAGCGGGTAGTCCCATGCGCCGTCCGGCCGCTGCGTCGCGGCGATCATGCACGTCGCCGCGCGCGCGGCGTCGTGGAATGCGGGGTCCTTCGTGAGGTCGCCGAGAGTCCATGAAGCGAACGCCCAGTACGCCTGGCCCTGGAGGAAGAAGTAGCGCTCGCGGGGCTTGAGGAACGGGAGGTAGCCCTTCACGAACCGCCCGATGCGGATGTTCCAGCGCACGCCCTGGTCGGCGCCCGCGAGCCTGCCGTCGTGGAGGTGCCGGGCTGCGAGGAAGGCGTGCAGGCGGCGGGCGGCGGCGAGCACGGAGGGCTCGGGCGCGGCCTGGGAACCTTGCGGCGTGGGAGCGGTCAACGGAGGGCGACGGTCTCGGGGCGGGCGCTGCGCGGCAGCGCGCGGAACACCGCACGCTGGGGACGGTTCGCGTGAGCAAAGCACCCGCGCGCGGCCCCGTCCAGCCGCGCGCAGACGGGCGCTCGCACGTCCTACCCCGCGACGTGCTGCTGCGACGCAACGTTCTGCCATTGACGCTCCCCGTGGAACGGGACGAGACTCCTCGCTCCATCACGAAGAGGAGGCCCGCCATGACCGCCATGCGAGACCGCGCGATCGCCACCGTCGCCCTGCTGCTTGCCCTCGCTCCCCGCCTCGCGGCACAACCGGCGACGGCGGGCGTGCCCGTGGCCTCTCCGCACCTCGCCGAGGAGCTGAATCCCAGCATCGTCGCCGACGGGCTCGGCGGTGCCTACGTGGGATTCAAGCTGCCGATGCGCTCGCCATCGCTGCCGGCGGAGATCGTGATCTCGCACCTGCTGCCCTCGGCGTACCCGGATCCCGAGTGGGTGGCGCTGCCGATGACGCCCGTCGGCTCGCTGCCGCAGGGGACCCCGCCGGGGCCGACGCGCTTGCTCATGGGGCCCGCGGGGCGCGCGCTCGCGTTCGCCGACTACGGCAGCGCCACCGGCACGCTGAACCTCATACGCGAGGTCGCGGCCGATGGCGCCGAGCCCGGCTATCCGGGATTCAAGGCGACCTACAGCTACTCGGTGTTCGCGGCGCAGTCGCGAGCCGATGGCGGCGCGCTGGTGTTGAGCAAGGTTCCTGGCAACACGAACGTCCTCGTGAGCGTCGTCACCGCCGCCGGCACCGGAACCGAGATCTTCTACACGCTCGAGATCGGGAACGGGGCGCAGTCGGCGGTCCCAAGCGATCGGATCGCGCCCGTCCCGAGCAGCTCCGGCGTGATCGCCGCCATGCAGTTCCCGAACGCAACGGGGACTGTGACCGGCACCGACCTGGTCGCCGTGCGTTTCGACGCGGCGGGGGCTCCGCTGTGGATAGGGATCCACCGGCTCGTCACAGCCGCCACGCGCGACCAGGCAGACGTCGTGGCCGCGACCGACGGCGCCGACGGCATGTTCATGGCCTGGCGCGACACGCGAACGCTCGCGACGGGTTCCGACCTCTACGGCACGCGCATGCTCGCGAACGGCACCGTGGCGACCGGCTGGACCGCGGGAGGGAAGGCGCTCTGCACCGCGACCGGCGAGCAGACCGCGCCGGCCATCGCGTCGGATGACGCGGGCGGCGCCTGGCTCGCGTGGGTCGACGGACGCGACACCCTCGGCACCGACATCTACTACACGCACGTGCTCGCGAACGGCGCGATCGCCGCGGGCTTCCCAGCGGGGGGCAAGGCGCTGTGCGCGGCGGCCGGCGCACAGGGAAGCGTGCAGCTCGCCCGCGACGGGAGCGGCGGCTGCTTCGCCGCGTGGCTCGACCCGCGCGATGGCGAGGTCGACCTCTACGGCCAGCACTTCGACACGGCGGGCAATCCAACCGCCGGCTGGACCGCGAACGGCTCGCCGCTCTGCACGGATCCAACGGCACAGGGTTCACCCGCGATCGAGCGCATCTCGACGGGCCGTGCGGTCGTGGTGTGGAACGACTCCAGGCTCGGCTTCCGTTCCGTCTATGCGTTGCTGCTCGACGCCACCCATGGTGCGCTCGACGCGCCGCCGATCGGCGGTGCCCGCTTGGCGCTCGCCGCGGCCGCGAACCCCGCGCGCGGTGCGATCCAGCTGCGCCTCGACGCGCTCGACGCCGGCGACGTCCGCGTCACGCTCTACGACGTCGGCGGCCGCGCGCTCGCCGAGCGTAGACTCTCGGGTCCTGCACGAACAGGAAGCGTCCGCTTCGACGGCCTGCCGCCCGGGCTCTACTTCGCGGTGGCCGGGCAGCGCGGCGCTGTTGCGACCACACGCGTCGCGATCGTGCGCTGAGCTTGCCGCTGGAGCGCAGCTCGCTCGTCTGGCTCTTCGACGTCGACGGCACGCTGCTGCTCACGAAGGGCGCCGGGCGCTTGGCCATGTCGGCGGCGTTCCGCGACCAATTCGGCATCGACGACGACCTCTCCGGAATCCCGTTCGCCGGACGCACGGACACGCTGATTCTCGGGGATGCGCTCGCGCGTCACGGGCTCGAGCTCGTGGACGGCGAACGCGAGCAATACTGGCAGCGCACGGTGGCGCACATGCGCCGGCTCATGGACCCGCCGCGCGGCGGCCTGCTGCCCGGCGTCCGGTCGCTGCTCGACACGATCGGCGCCCATCCCGGCTGGGTGCGCGCGCTGCTCACCGGGAACGTGGCCGGGATGGCGCGCTTGAAGCTCGAGGCGTTCGGCGCGTACGACGCGTTCGCGTGGGGCGCGTTCGGCGACGAAGCCCCCGACCGGAATGAGCTGGCGAAGCTCGCGGTCCGCCGCGCGGCCGAGCGCCACGACGTGCCAGCAGAGCGCTGCGTCGTGGTGGGCGACACCGAGCACGACATCGCGTGCGCGCGCGCCGCGGGGGCGAAGGTCGTGGCGGTGGCGACGGGCAGCCAGTCGATGCAGGTGCTCGCGGAATGTGGCCCCGACCTCGTGGTCGAAAACCTCGAATCCATAGAGCCACTTCTAGTGTGGATTCGCAGCGAGCCGGGATTACAATCACGGGGCTGAGTCAGATGGAGCCTGCGACTCCCTCCACGGCGTCCAGCGTGCGCGCCATGAACCACCCGGCGCGCGGCGCCGTGGAGGTGATCGTCTAGGCGGCGGCGGGGCTGCCCGGCCGGGCCCCGCCGGCCGACTATTTGACCAGCATCTCCAGCGCTGCCTGGTCGTCGCGCGCGAACGCTTCCGCGGCGCGCAGGCTGTCGCGGTCGCGGTAGACCGTCGCCACGGCGACGATCTTTCCGCCAGACCGATACGCCACGGTGGCGTCGCGTCGGGCGATGTCGCCCGCGACCTCGATCGCGTCCCAGCGCTCGGCGTGGCCCACGTAGTTGATCTGCACGTCGTAGTGCTGGCTCCAGAAGAACGGCACCGTGCGGAAACGTTCGTTGCGGCCGAGCATGTTCCGCGCCGCGGTCATGCCTTGCTGCTGTGCCACCACCCAGTGCTCGATGCGCTGGCTGCCGCCGGGTATCGGGTACCTCGCGATGTCGCCCGCCGCGTAAATATCGGGCGCGCTCGTGCGCAGGAACTCGTCCACGACGACGCCCTTGTCGACCGTGAGCCCCGCGGCCTCGGCGAGCGCGGTGAGCGGTCGCACGCCCACGCCCATGACGACCAGCTCGGCGGGGATCACAGTCCCGTCGTCGAGCGTGACGTCGCGCGCGGTGATCGACGCGGGCTTGCGGCCCAGATGGAAGACGACCCCGTGCTCCTCGTGCAGCGCGCGCACGAAGTCGCCCAGTTCGGGCCCCAACACACGTTCGAGCGGGCGTGCGTCGGGTGCCACCACGCGCACCTCCATGCCGCGCGCGCGGAGCGAGTAGGCCGCCTCGAGGCCGATGAAGCTGGCGCCGATCACCACCGCCGGGCGGCCCTTCACAACGCGCGCAAGGATGCCGCGCGTCTCGGGCAGCGACCGCAACGTGAACACGTGCGGCAGCGTGGCGCCTGGGATGTCCAGCCGGATCGGCGCGGCGCCGGTCGCGAGGAGCAGCGCGCCGTAGTCGAGCGTGCGGCCGTCGGCGAGCGTCACGCGATGCGCGGCGGGATCGACCTTCGTCACCTCGACGCCCGGCATGAGCGTGAGGTCGTGCTTCTTGTAGTAGGCGGCATCGCGGATCGGGAGCCATTCCTCGGGCGCGACGCCGGAGAGGTAGTCCTTGGAGAGGTTGGGCCGGTCCATGGGCACCGGCTCCGCGTCGCGACCGATGAGCGTGATGGGCCCGCGATAGCCCTCGCGCCGGAGCGTCGCCGCCGCCATGTCCGCGGCCCCGCCGGCGCCCACCATCACCACGGAGGCGGGTCCGCCGCGGGATTCGCGCGGCGCGGCCGGCTTGCGCTTGGCGCCCACCCGCACGCGGTCGCCGTCGCGTGACACTTCCCACGTCGTGATGTCGCGGGGCGAGGGCGGCCCCACGGCCTCGCCGGTGCGGCAGTCGAACCACGCGTGGTGCCACGGGCAGCGGATCTGGCAGTCGACGACGATGCCGTCGGCGAGCGGCGCGCCCCAGTGGCCGCACGCGGCCGCCACCGCCCAGACGTCGTTCCCGCGGCGCACGAGCAGCACGGGCTCGCCCGCGGCCTGGCCGACGAGGATGCCGCCGTCGGGGATGTCCGCGAACGGCACGCCCTGCGTCAGCTCGGGGCCCGTGGGGGGGATGGGCTCGCTCACGTGGGGCTCGCCCCGTTCTCCTCCAGCCGGCGGTGCGCCGCCTGCATGAGCGCCAATGCATCGTCGAGATTGAACACTGGCGCCACGTCCGGGAACTCGCGTGCCAGGGCCTCGACCGGGCGATAGAGCACCGGGTGGTCGCAGCTCTTCAAGAGCGACAGGTCGTTCAACGAGTCGCCCATGGCCGCGACCTTGTAGCCGGCGCTCTTGAAGCCGGAGACGATGCGCTCCTTCTGGCCGCGGATCCTGAGTTTGAAGCCAACGATGTGGCCGGCGGCGTCCAGCTCGAACCGGTTCGCGAACAGCGACGCATGGCCCAGCTTCGCGGCGAGGGGCTCCGAGAACTCGTGGAACGTGTCCGAGATGATGACGACGTTGCCCATCATCCTGAGCCTCGCGAGGAATTCGGGCGCGCCGAG
>DATNFC010000345.1:0-7582 GCA_035606545.1 Candidatus Methylomirabilota bacterium | reverse complement strand
AGCGGGCGGCGCAACGTCACCTCGGCGACGTTCTGGAACACCTTCAAGCTCTCGACCGGCGCCGACCCGCCACCGGGTGCGCCGCGCCCGAGCACGCGCAGCCGGCGCAGCTCGACCAGCGACACCGCGGGCGCCGGCAGCGCGCCGAAGCGGTCGCGCAGCTCGAGCGTGAAGTCGTCGATCGCCGCGGGCGTCTTCGCCTCGGCGAGCCGTCGATAGAGCGACAGCTTCTCGTGCGCGTCGGGCACGTACTCGTCCGAAAGGTAGGCGCTCCAGTCGGTGAGCAGCCGCGGCTCGGGCGCGAGGGCTTCCACCTCGCCGCGCAGTGCGGACACGGCCTCTTCGAGGAGCTTCACGTAGAGATCGAAACCCAGACCCATGATGTGGCCGTGCTGCTCGGGGCCGAGCAAGTTGCCGGCGCCGCGGATCTCCATGTCCTTCAGCGCCACCTTGAAACCCACACCCAGCTCGTCGAACTCCTCGATCACGCGCAGCCGCTTCTCGGCGTCCTCGGTGAGCACGCGCCGGCTGGGCACCATCAGATAAGCGTACGCGCGGTGCGAGCTGCGCCCGACGCGGCCGCGGAGCTGGTAAAGCTGCGCCAGCCCCAGCGTGTCGGCGCGATCCACGACGAGCGTGTTCACGGTGGGGATGTCGATGCCCGACTCGATGATCATCGTGGCCACGAGCACGTCGACGCGGCCCTCCGTGAAATCGAGCATGACCTGCTCCAGCTGGTGCTCGGCCATCTGCCCGTGGCCGACGGCGATGCGCACCTGCGGCACCAGGTGCTGGAGCTGCGCGGCGGTGTTGTAGATGGTCTCGACCCGGTTGTGCACGTAGAACACCTGCCCGCCGCGATCCACCTCGCGCAGGATCGCGTCGGTCACGATCTCGGGGTCGTACTCCATGACGTCCGTGTGCACCGGCAGCCGGTTCGCGGGCGGCGTCTCGATCACGCTCATGTCGCGCGCGCCGGCGAGCGAGAGGTTGAGCGTGCGCGGGATCGGCGTCGCGGTGAGCGCCAGCACGTCCACGGTGCGCGTCAGCTGTCGGATCTTCTCCTTCTGCTTGACCCCGAAGCGGTGCTCCTCGTCGATCACGACCAGTCCCAGGGAGGCGAACGCCACGTCCTTCGACAGCAGGCGGTGCGTGCCGATGACGATGTCCACGTCCTGGCGCGCCAGTCGTGAAACGACCTCCTTCTGCTCCTTCTGCGAGCGGAATCGCGACAGCACCTCGATCTTCACCGGGAAGTCGGCGAGCCGCTCGCGGAACGTGTGGCCGTGCTGCTGCGCGAGGATCGTCGTCGGCACGAGCACGGCAACCTGCTTGCCGTCCTGCACCGCCTTGAACGCGGCGCGGATCGCCACCTCGGTCTTGCCGTAGCCCACGTCGCCGCAGATCAGCCGGTCCATGGGCGCGGCGGTCTCCATGTCGACGCGCGTGTCCTCGATGGCCTGGAGCTGGTCGGGCGTCTCGTCGTACGGGAACGAGGCCTCGAGCTCTTTCTGCCACACGGTGTCGGGCTTGAACGCATGGCCGGGGAGCGCGCGGCGCGCGGCGTAGGCCTTGAGCAGCTCCTCGGCCATGTCCTCGATGGCCTTTTGCGCGCGGGCCTTGGTCTTCTGCCACTGCGCACTCCCGAGCGAGTGGATCGCGGGCCGCGCGCCGTCGCCCGCCGAATACCGCGAGACGAGCGGGAGCTGGTGCACCGGTACGTAGAGCAGGTCCTTGGCGGCGTACGAGAGCTCGAGGCAGTCGGTCTCCTGGCCCGAGAGCGTCAACCGCTTCATGCCGCGGTAGACGCCGACGCCGTGATCCTCGTGCACGACGAAGTCGCCGGGCTTCAGCGCCGAGAGCTCGGCGGCGGTGAGGCCGCCCGTGCGCCGTGTCCGGCGCCGGCGGCGCCGGTAGCGCGAGAATATCTCGTGGTCGGTGAGCAGCGCGACGCCGGCGTCCCGCCACGTGAAGCCCGCCGAGATGAGCCCGACGCCGAGCGTGGCGCCGGAGTCCCCGAGCATCTCGAACAACCGGTCGCGCTGGCCCTGGTTGTCGCACAGCACGACGGGCCGGATGTCGTTGGCGCTGAGCTCCGCCAAGTGGTTCTTCAACCGCTCCATCGAGCGCTGGACCGCTTCCGGAGGCGCGCAGTCCATGACCACGCTCGCGGCGTAGCGCGACGCCTCGCCCGCCCTGGCGATCGCGCCCATCAAGTCCGCTCCGCGGCGCGTGGAGCACAGCTCCGTCCACGCGTCCTCCGCGAGCCACAACTGCTCCGGCGGCGAGATCAACGGGTAGTGCGCGCGCGTCTCGTCGAAGCCGCGGCGGACGGCGTCCCACAGCTCCTCAGCGCGCTCGTCGAGCGCCGCCGGGTCGTCCAGCACCACGAGCGTGTCGGCGGGCATGTGGTCGATGAGCCCGGCGAGCTCGCTGTCGTAATAGCCGGCGAAGCGCTCCATGCCCTCGTGGAACAGCGCCGCGCCGCCCTTCGCCGCTTCATCGCCCGCGTCGCGCAAGCGCTGGGCTATTCGCTCGGCGTCCTTCGCCTCGACCACGATCTCGTAGCGCGGCAGGATGCGCGCGTCGGTGAGCTTCTCGAGCGAGCGCTGCGTGCCGGCGTCGAACCTGCGAAGCGACGCGATCGAGTCGCCGTCGAACTCCACGCGCAGCGGGTCGTTCCAGCCCACGGGCCAGACATCCAGGATGCCGCCGCGCCGCGCGCAGTGGCCGACGGATTCCACCTCGGGGAAGCGCTCGTAGCCCAGGAACACGAGGCGCTCGACCAGCCGCTCGGGCGTGATCTCCTCGCCGGTCCGGAGCGCGAGCAGCGCGCGAGCGAGCTTCGCCGGCCGCGGCACCTTCTGCAGGACGCCGCGCACCGTGGCCACCACCACGCCGGGTTCGCCCGTCGCGAGCCGCGCCAGCGTCTCGAGCCGCTCGGCGGTCACCGAGGGGTGCGGTGACGATGGGTCGTAGGGAAGCGCGTCGGGCTCGGGGAACGGCAGCGTCGCCGCGCGGCCGCGGAAGTACTCCACGTCGTCGCGCGCCATCTCCCACGCTTCGCCATGGCGGGTGACGTAGAGCAGCGGCCGGTCCAACTCGCGCTGGAGCCACGACACGAGATAGGCGCGCGCCGAGCCGGTGAGCCCGCGCACCGCGGCGCGCGGTCGCTTGCCATCGGCCCGGCCTTGAGCCTCGCGGAGCATCGCCAGCAGCTCGCGTGCGGCGGGACTCCTCCCCGGAAGGTCCGCGAGCGACTCCGCCAGCGCGTCCTTTAGATAGACGTGACGCGTGGTCATGCGCGGCTACCGGGCGGCCGCGCGGTCGTCCAGGAGCCGCCGGATGGTGCGCTCGAGCTCGGCGTAGCTGGCGTCGCACGAAGCGTGGCGCGGGTCGGTCGAGGGATGGTATTCGCCGCCGCCGTGCGCCCAGCGGACGATCCCGTCGCGATCCAGGAGGAACGAGACGCTGGTCCAATTGCGGTCGGGATGGCCGTCCAGCCACCAGCGGTTGAGCGTGCTCCACTTCTCATCCACGGCGACCGGGCCATGAAAGCCCAGCTCACGCGAAGTCTTCTTCACGAACGCGTCACTCACCTTGCCGATCGGCTTGGGATGGAACACGCCGACGACGACGAGCCCCTGGCTCGCATAGCGCGTGCGCAGCATCTCCAGAGACGGCAGCGTGTTGCCGCAGTACTTGCAGCCGGTGTTGAACCAGCGCACGAGCACGACGTTCCCGTGGAGTGACTCGAGCGTCAGCGGCTTCGAGTCCAGCCAGCGGTCGAACGTCCACGCGCGGGCCGGACGGTCGAGGACGTCGGCCGGCGAGTCCGCGTCCATGGGTGCCTTGTCCGCGACCGCCCCGCAGGCCGCCTCGAGCGTCGCGGGCCATGCCAGCGACGCCGCGAGGCAGGCCGCGGCGAGGCGGGCCGCCAGCGCGGGCCATGAGGGCTGAACGGAGGGGATGCGAACCATGTAGCCCGAGGCTAGTCTATGCCCTGCCGTTCGCTCAATCCGCTTGTCCCCTGTCCGGAGGTGTTTCGTGGCCGCACGCACGCGCTCGCGTATCGGTCTCCTCGTCATGTTCGCCGCGCTCGTCGTAACGGGTGCCCCGCCGGCGATGGCGCAGCTCCCCAGCACGATCGAGAAGGTCGACCCGAAGGCGCCCTGCTTCCGCTGGCCGGCGGTGGACCTGGACAAGGACGGCGTCTTCGACCGCATCGATCGTTGCGACAACACGCCGCTCGGCGCGATCGTGGACGAGTGGGGCTGCCCGATCGACTCCGACCACGACGGCGTCTACGACGGGCTCGACAAGTGCGAAGGCACGCCGGCCGGCGAGAAGGTGGACCGGAACGGCTGCTCGAGCGTCCAGCTCTCGGGCTCGTCACGCACGCCGACGCAGGCACGCACCGAACCGCCGCCTGCGCCCGCGCCGCCGCCGCCCGCTCCGGTCAGCGAGACCGAGCGCCAGCTCGTGGAAGGGGGGCGCATCCGCCTCGAGAACGTGTACTTCGAGACCGCGAGCGCCACGCTCCTGCCCGAGTCGGAGGGCACGCTCAACGAGGTGGGCACGGTGCTCGAGAAGTTCGTGGACCTGAAGCTCGAGGTGCAGGGGCACAGCGACTCGCGCGGCGCCGCTTCATACAACCAGAAGCTCTCACAGTCGCGCGCCGAGTCCGTGCGCAACTACCTGCTCCAGCACTTCCACCTCCGCGACGAGAACGTGGTGGCCAAGGGCTACGGCGAGACGCAGCTCGAGACCCGGGAGCGCAACGATGAAGACCGCCAGCGGAACCGCCGCGTGGTGATCAAGGTGCTGAACCCGGAAGCGCTGCCGCACGGCGTGAAGGTCGAGCGGCACTGAGCGGTGTGAGCGCTCGGCGCCGGCTCGCCGCCCGCGTGCTCGTTCACCACACCACGGCGCGCACCACCTGCTGGTCGCCGCCGGTGGCGACGCGGACGAAGTAGAGTCCCGGGCGCACGCGCCGGCCGTCGGCGTCACGCAGGTCCCAGCTCACCGAACCCGTGCCCGCTCGCGCTGTCGCGCGATCCAGCTGTCGCACGCGCCGGCCGGAGAGGTCGATGACGCTCACGTCGAGCAGGCTGCCTGCGGATCGCGGCCGCTCGAACGCGATCTCGAGCGAGCCCGTCGCGCGGTCCAGGCGGGCCGAGGCACGGGCGCGATCGCGCCCGGCGTCCGGGCGCGAGAACGCCGGGCGCCGCGCGGTGAGTGCCGTGGTCACACCCGCATCGAGCCACGCTCCCGGCCCGCTCGCTGACACCTTCGCGAAGGCGGCCGCCGGGGGTGCGGTGCCAGCGGGGAACGGCAGCGCCGGATCGCCGAGCAGCGTGTTGCCGAGCGCGGTGAGGCGCAGGATCGAGAACGGCTGGACCAGGTCCGGTTCATGGAGCACCGCGCGCATGGCCTCGCCGACAGTCGCCGCGTGCTCCACGAAACCCTTCTCGAGGTAGAGCTCGATGTAGTGGTTCGACACCCCGACGAACTCGATGTCCGTTGGCCCGAGCACGCTCGCACTGCCGCCGCGCCTGGCTTGGACGAGTGCGGCGCCGATGGAAAGGATGCCGGGCTGGGTCGTGTAGGCCGAGAGCGCCACCGCGTGCCCGAACGAGTCGCGGTTCTCGAGCCCGAGCAGGTCCTCGGCGGGGACTTCGATCAGCGGCGGGTTGGCTTCCAGCGCGAACGTCCCGGGTCCACCCGACCCGAACAGTACCGAGAGCTCGGGGCCGGTCTCGAGCCCGGCGAGCAGGCTCTCTTCCGTGAGCGGCTCCGCACCCGGCCAGGACGCCGCATACCGGTAGAGCCGGGCGATGCTTGCCGCGGTCGCCGAATCGATGAGCGCTTTCGCGGCTTCGGCCTGCGGCGCGAAGAACGTCGTGCCGAGTGCCGCTCCCGCGACGAGCAGAACGTCGAGCGGATCACTGCTCATCGAGCGCTCGAGCGTGCGGACCGTCTTGTCCACGAACTCCTGCGCCTGCTGTCGGGTGGTGACCGGCGCACGGCCGACGCACAGCTCGGGGACGACGTCCGCGTCGTCGCCGGGATCGCCGGTCACCATGTTCGGAAGCTCACCCCAGCGGTCGTCGCCGTCGGCGTTCCAGTCGCCGTCGAGGCAGGCGTAGTACTGGTCCGTGGGCAACAGGATCACCGGGTCCGTGACCGGCGGGAGCTGGTCGACGTACGCGCGCCGCATCGGGATCAACGGCTCATCGCCGCCCATGAACGCGAACTCGATGCCCCAGTTGGCGCGCGCATCCTTCAGGAACAGCCGGATGCGCTCGGCGTCATCGCGGCCGGCGGGATAGGCATCGCGGATCGACTGCAGCGTGCGCAGGCGCGTCACCAGGCCGAGCCGCTCGTGCGTACTCGCGAGCCTCCGGAACTGCGCGACCAGCGAGGCATCGGTGACGATGACCATGCCCGCGGGGCCATCGGCGGGCGCGGGCTTGCCCACGTCGCCTGGTCCCTCGTCTGGCGCCGTGGCGGGAGCAGGGTCGCCGGTATCGGCGGGTTCGATCCGTCCGCTGGCCTGGGAGACGAATGGCAACGCGCAACAGATCCATGTGGCGAGCAGGGTGCGGGCGAGAGCAGACTTCATGGCAACCCTCCGGTTCCGGGTGAGCGGAGTGTCCCGAGCGGGACGTTGAACGGAGTAGCCAGGGTCTGGGTGGGCCTCCAAGCCGCAGGTCAGGCGCGAGCGCTCCCGGCGTGTGCTCACGAACCTACACCGCAGCGTGAGGCGGCGGTTCGAGAATCTGCGGGGGTCACGCACGATCCCCACACCGACAGGATCCGACAGAGCCGCCGATCATCCGGCGGTCGCCACAGCGGGAGTCGCGTCCGCGCTCAGTCCGATGTGCGGATTCATCTCGCCAGCAGGATTCGTCCCGCCTTCCGCATGCTGTACCGGAAGCCAGTCGGACCGGTCCACGCGGGTCACCCGCTGCGGGAACTGGGCGAGCGCACGCTTCACGCGCTGCTCATCCGTAGCGCCCGGCATCTCGCCGCACCTGGCCAGCGCCCAGCGGGCCTCGGTGGCGCGATAGCCGAGCGCCAGCAGGCAGCGGAACGCGTCGTCATCCTCGACGCCTGCGTCGGGCAGCGAAGCCCCGATCGCCCTAGCCCTCGCCGCCGCGGCCAGGGCCTTCGATCCATTGCGCCGCTCGGCGCTCTCCTCGCGCTTCCGGCGCATGAACCCAACGCCGTACGTGCGCTCTGCCTCGTACTGGTTGTGCGCACGGCAGCGCAGCCGCACGTTGTCGATCGTGGACTCGCCGCCCCTGGCGACCGGGACCTCGTGATCGAACTCGAGCCGCTTCCTCGCCTCGCAGCGCCGTCCCGAATGGCTCACGAACGAGCAGCGGCACTGGTCGCGCCGCACGACGGCGCGCTTCACGTGCGCGGGGATGTAACGGCTTCCCGGCGCGGGCGTCGCGCCGCAGCGGCGGGGCCGGTCCGTGATCGCGAACCGCGTCCGCTCGAGCCGCGCGATGAGCGCGTCGAGCGCCCGGTCCAGGACCGTCGGGATGTCGCCGTCGGGGACCTGGTGGCCGAG